>NZ_JNXJ01000013.1:0-152523 GCF_000716625.1 Streptomyces bikiniensis
CCCGGAGAAGAACCACCATGCGCGCCCCCGTCCCCGCCCCCTCCCGCCCGCGCGTCCGGCGCACCGCCGTCGCCGCCCTCCTGTGCGCCGCGGTCGCGGCCGGTGCCGCCGCCTGCGGCCCGTCCCCGGAGGAGGCGAAGCCCGCCGGGCCCTTCGCGGGGCTGACCGGGTCGCAGATCGCCGACAAGGCGTTCGCGGCGACGAACGCGGCGCCGTCCCTGACCGTGGACGTCGACACGACGTCCGAGGGCGAGCGGACGAGGGCCCACGTCTCCTTCGACACCACCGGCAAGTGCGCCGGCACGGTGACCCTGGGTGCGACCGCCACGACCGAGCTGGTCAGGGCCGACGGGAAGAACGTGTACCTGCGCTTCGACGAGGCCTCCCTGAACGAGCAGTCCGAGGGCGAGACCCCGGAGGTGCGGGAGGCCATGTTCAAGGCGCTCAAGGGCCGCTGGGTCGAGCTCCCGGCCTCGGACCCCGACGCGAAGGACCTCCTGGCGCTGTGCGACGCGAAGGAGCTCCTCGACGGCTCCGGGCAGGGCGCGAGCGGCATCGAGCGGGGCGGGGAGACCACCGTCGGCGGGCGGAAGGCGCTCGCGCTGACGGAGCCGGACGGCGACGTGACGAGGACCGTGCACGTGGCCGCGGAGGGCACGCCGTACGTCCTCAGGATCGTCACGAAGGGCGGCGACGAGCCGGGGACGATCACCTTCTCCCACCACGGGAAGCCGGTCACGGCGAAGGCCCCGGCACCGAAGGACATCGCGGACCTGGACTGAACCCGGGGGGGGACGGTCCAGGGGCCGATCGGGGCCGGACCCGGGGGGCCGGGCCCCGAGGGGGGACGTGTGAGGGGGGCCGCGGGAGGGGAGCGGCCCCCCTCACGCGCGCGTGCACACGACTGCGCGCGTGGATGAACGGCGGCGCGGACACGTGCGCGTGCTCGTGCGGGTGCGTGCGGGCGCGTGCTCGTGCGGGCGCGTGCTCGTGCGGGCGCGTGCTCGTGCGGGCGCGTGCTCGTGCGGGCGCGTGCTCGTGCGGGCGCGTCAGACGCGGTGCCGGACCCACACGTTCGGCTCGACGTAGACCGCGTAGCCGCGCGAGGCCTCGCAGTGGACCGGGACGAGCGCGCCCCCGACCTCGACCGGGCCGTCCGTGTCGAAGGGGAGGCCGGTCCACTTCCGCCACTGCTCGACGGAGCCGGGGACGGTCATCGACGCCGGGGCCACCGCCTCGATCGTGCCGCCCGCGCGCACGTGGACGCGGAGCCACGGGTCGTGCGGCAGACCGTCGGACGCGCGGGTGCGGAAGGCGTACTCGTGGATGGAGGCGCCGGCCTCCAGGTGCTTGCCGTTGGGGCGGACCGGGGCGACCAGCTCGGAGAAGCCGCGCGCGGCCGTGTTCTCCCGCAGAGCGGTCAGCATCCGGTGCGAGACGCCCCGCCCCAGGTAGGCCTTGTCGACCGTGATCTCGATGGCGCTGACCGTGTCGGGCTCCCGGCCCTGCCTCAGGTCGGAGAAGGCCCAGAGCAGCACCTCGTCCCAGCCCCGGTCGGGCAGCGCGCGGCGGCCGTCCAGGTCCATCCGGAAGGGGACGCTGAACCCGCGCGCGACGAACTTCCCGTCGGCGTCGGTGGCGACGAGCACGTACTCGGGGAGCTGTCGCACGATCTGGCCCATGTTCGCCCAGCCCACCGGGTCGTGCATCATGAACTCGGGCCAGAGGTGGCGCATGTCCCACATCGGCCCTTCCAACTCGGGGCGTTCGGCGAGGGTCGATATGTTCAGGTCCATGGCGGCAGAGTAAAGATCGTTCCGCCGGTGACCAACCGTTTTTCCTACGGTTTCCCCGCAGGCCCTCCCGCCGGATCGCCCTCCTGCGGGAGCTTCTGCTGCGGACACTCCCGCAGGACGCGCTTCATCGCGTCCCGCTCGCCCTCCGTGATCCACACCTCGTACTTCCTCTTCACCGCGACCTGCCGGGCCACGTACGCGCAGCGGTACGCGCCGTTCGGCGGCAGCCAGGTCGCGGCGTCGCCGTCGGACTTGCGGCGGTTGGTGGCGGCGTCCACGGCGAGGAGGTTGAGCGGGTCGTTGGCGAAGCGGCGCCTGGTCTCCGCGCTCCACTGCTGCGCCCCCTTCTGCCAGGCGTCGGAGAGCGCCACGACGTGGTCGATGTCGACCTTGCTGCGACCCCGGACGTAGGGGACGTCGGTGCCGGTGTACGGGTCGTCGGCGAGGGTGCCGGAGGCGACCTTGCAGTGGCCGTCCGCGTACCGGACGCCGGTCAGGTCCCGCTTGAGGATGTCCTCGCGGGTGCCGCAGCCGTTGCGGTCGACGTCCACCCAGCCGCGTCCGAACACGTCCCGGTCGTACCCCGTCTTCGGGGCTCGGCCCTTGACGGTGAGGGTGTCCACGGCGGCGAGCGCCGTCCCGGACGCGGCCGGGGGCCCGGCCCCGTCGCCGGTCCAGGGGGAGCAGGCGGAGGTTATGAGGGCGACGACCGCGAGGGCCGAGGCGGCGAGGGTCCTTCGATACATCAGCACCCTTCAGATCCTAGGACGGACGACAAGAACCGCTTCGCACCGTTGTGTCACACCTTGCCGATGCCGAGGGTGTTCTCGGCGGGCAGCAGGCCGGAGCCGATCGCGGCGAGCCAGGGGCCGCCGAGCAGGTCGGCCAGGCGGTCCGCCTCCTCGGCGCCGAGGGCCGCCCAGGGGGCGGCGGCCAGTTCGTCCGTACGCCGCTCGACCCCGGCGCGCAGGGCCCGCCCGGCGTCGGTGGCCGCGCCGGAGTCGTCCACGAGCCCCCGGGCGGCGAGCCGGTCGCGGGCGGCGGACCACTCGGCGGGGGACCAGCCCCGGCTCGCGAAGACGGGCTCGGGCGCGGCGCCGACCGCCGCGAAGGAGACGAGCGCCTCGACCGGGTCGAGCCCGGCGGCCAGGAGGGCGGTGACGTGCCCGTCGCCCCGGTGCTCGCGCAGGATCGTGGCGGCCTGCCAGAGGACGAGGTGCGGGGCGTCGGGCCAGGGCAGTTCGGCGTTGGCGGCGGCGAGCGGCCGGCCGGCGGTCCCGGCCGCCTCCGCCGCCCGGCGGGCGAGCGCGGCGGCCTCCGCGAGGCCGGGGTCCGCGACCGCGTCCTCGCCGAGGACGGCCCGACCGGTGCGGTCGACGGCCCGGAGCCGGGCGGCGAGCACGTCGGCGGGGTCGGCGATCGACCAGGCGGCGGGAACGTACCGGGCGACCGCCGCCGGGCTGAAGCTGTAGAAGGCGGAGGCCACGCGGACCGGCCCGGCAGCGCCGAAGGGCGCGGCGCGCCAGGCGAAGTAGGAGGGCCAGCGCTCGTCGGTGCCGTACCCGAGGGAGGCGGCCTCCTCGAAGGCCTCGGGGGCGTAGTAGAGCAGGGCGTGCAGGGGTTCGAGCAGGTGCCACATCCGGCGTACGCGCCCGGACTCCACGAGCTCCCGGACCTCCGGGGCTTCCACGGCATTCACATTGCCCACGGCGTCCACGTTGTCCACGTTGCCCACGGCGTCCACGTTGTCCACGTTGTCCACGGCGTCCAACTCATCCACGGCGTTCTCCCTCACGATCGGCCCTCCCGCGTCTTGTCACTGACAAGATTGCGCCCCGCTCCCCGAACTTGTCAATGACAAGATGGGGACTAGGCTGACCCCATGACGACCCGGAGCACCTACCACCACGGCGACCTGCGGCAGGCCGTCCTCGCCGCCGCCCTCGACGTCATCGCCGCCGAGGGCCCCGGGGCGCTGAGCCTGCGGGACCTCGCCCGCCGTGCGGGCGTCTCCCACGCCGCGCCCGCCCACCACTTCAAGGACCGCACCGGCCTCCTGACCGCCGTCGCCGCCGAGGGGTACGACCTCCTCGCCGGGGCCCTGGCGGGCACGCCCGAGCTGCGCGAACGGGGCGTGCGGTACGTGCGCTTCGCGATGGAGCACCCCGCCCACTTCCAGGTCATGTTCCGGCCGGAGCTGCTGCGCGCCGACGACCCGGTCCTGCTCGCCGCCAAGGAGCGCGCCTCCGCCGAACTCCGCGCGGGCGTCGCCGGCCTGGAGGACGTCCCCGACGCGCGCGAGGCGGGCATCGCGGCCTGGTCGCTCGCCCACGGCTTCGCGACGCTGCTCCTCACCCGCAACGTGACGGAGGCGCTGGGCGGCCGGGACCCGGAGGAGTATTTCCACTCCCTCGCCGGCCTGCTCTTCGCGGAGCGACACCCCCGGAAAGAGCCGAAAGACAACCCCCGGGAGGAGTCGAGGGACACCCCCGGAAGGAGCCGAAAAGGGAAGGGAAGGGATATAAGCCCGTGAACGGGTGATCATCGAAGGCATGGGAACCCCGCACCCCCTCCGCCGCACCGCCGTGGCCCTGCTCACCGCGGTCGCCCTCGCCTCGACCCCGTCCGCCGTCGCCACCGGACGGCAGGACCCCGTGTGGCGCGGCGCCTGGGCCGCCTCCCCGCAGGCGCCGGCCGCGCCCTTCGCACCCAACTGGTCGTCGCGGGGCTTCGAGGACCACACGGTCCGCCAGGTCGTCCGGGTCACCACCGGCGGCGACCGGACCCGGATCGAGCTGACGAACCGTTACGGCTCCACCCCGCTGCGGATCGCGGGCGCGACCGTCGCGCGGGCGGCCCGCGGCGGCGCGGTCGAGCCCGGCTCCGTGCGGCACCTGCGCTTCGAAGGCCGGGAGTCCGCGACGGTCCCGGCCGGCGGCACCCTCCTCAGCGACGCCGCGCGGTTCCCCGTCGAGGCCTTCGACTCCCTGGCCGTCACCCTCCACCTGGCGGAGGCCACCGGGCCCGCCTCCTTCCACCACGTGGCCACGGCCACCACGTACCGCGCCACCGGCGACCACCGCGCCGACGCGTCCGGGGAGGCCTTCCGGGAGACGAGCGGCTCCTGGTACCTCCTCTCGGGCGTCGAGGTGTCCGGCGGCCGGGAGGCCTGGCGCCGCGACGGCGTCGTCGCCTTCGGGGACTCCCTCACCGACGGCGTCGGATCCACGCCCGACGCGGACGACCGCTACCCGGACCAACTGGCCGAACGCCTCGCCGCCGCCGGCCGGCCCCGCGCCGTCCTCAACCACGGCATCAGCGGCAACCAGGTCCTGAACGACAGCCCCTGGGCCGGCGAGAAGGCCCTCGACCGCTTCCGCGAGGACGTCCTCACCGAGCACGGCGTCCGGACCGTCGTCCTCCTCGAAGGCATCAACGACATCGGGTTCCGCAAGCCCGGCTCCCCCGCCTCGGCCGCCCCCGGGGTCTCCGCCGAGCAGCTGGCCGAAGGCCACCTCGCCCTGATCCACGAGGCCCGCGCCCGGGGCCTGCGGGTCGTCGGCGCGACCCTCACCCCCGTCAAGGGCTCCCGCTACGGCACCCCGGCCAACGAGGCCGTGCGGGACGCCTTCAACCACTGGGTCCGCACCTCGGGCGCGTACGACGCCGTGATCGACTTCGACCGCGCACTGGCCGACCCGGCCGACCCGGACCGCTTCCTCCCGGCGTACGACTCGGGCGACGGCCTCCACCCGAACGACGCGGGTTACCGGGCGATGGCGGAGGCGGTGGACCCGGACCTGCTCTGACCCCGACTCGGGCAGTGGTCGGTTCTTCAGATAGTGGCCGGTTCCTCAGGTAGTGGTCGGTTCTATAGAACCGACCACTACCCATCCGCGTCAGGATCCCAGGATCGTCGTCAGGAACTCCCCGGTCCACGACAGCAGTTCGCGGCCCACCACCGGCTTGCCGCCGATCTTGCCCGTCGTCGGGCGCGGGACCAGGATCTGGTGGACGGCCGGCTTGATGACCGTACGCGGGTACAGGCGCTTGAGGCGCAGCTCCTGCGACTCGCGCAGCTCCACCGGGGCGAAGCGGACGTTCGGGCCCTGGAGGACGATCTCACCGACCCCGCAGGCGCGGGCCAGCATCCGCAGGCCCGCCACCAGGAGCAGGTTCTCGACCGGCTCGGGCAGCTTGCCGTAGCGGTCGGTCAGCTCCTCGCGCACGGCCCGGATGTCCTCCTCCGAGTTGGCGGAGGCGATCGCCCGGTAGGCCTGGAGGCGCAGCCGCTCGCCCGGCGCGTAGTCGTGCGGCACGTGCGCGTCGACCGGCAGCTCGATCTTGACCTCCAGGGGCGGCTCCTCCTCCGCCCCGCCGTCGAGCGACGCCCGGTAGTCCGCGACCGCCTCGCCCACCATCCGTACGTACAGGTCGAAACCGACGCCCGCGATGTGGCCGGACTGCTCGCCGCCGAGCAGGTTGCCCGCGCCCCGGATCTCCAGGTCCTTCATGGCCACGTACATGCCCGCGCCCATCTCGGTGTGCTGGGCGATCGTCGCGAGCCGTTCGTGCGCGGTCTCCGTCAGCGGCTTCTCCGGCGGGTACAGGAAGTACGCGTACCCCCGCTCGCGGCCGCGGCCGACCCGGCCGCGCAGCTGGTGGAGCTGTGACAACCCGAAGTTGTCGCCGCGCTCCACGATGAGGGTGTTGGCGTTGGAGATGTCGATGCCGGACTCCACGATCGTCGTGGACACCAGCACGTCGAACTTCTTCTCCCAGAAGTCGACCACGACCTGCTCCAGGGCCTGCTCCGACATCTGGCCGTGGGCGGTCGCGATCCGCGCCTCGGGCACGATCTCGCGCAGCCGCGCCGCCGCCCGGTCGATGGAGTCGACCCGGTTGTGGATGTAGAAGACCTGGCCCTCGCGCAGGAGTTCGCGCCGGATCGCGGCGCCGATCTGCTTCTCCTCGTACGGACCGACGAAGGTGAGGACCGGGTGGCGCTCCTCCGGCGGGGTGGTGATCGTCGACATCTCGCGGATGCCGGTGACCGCCATCTCCAGCGTGCGGGGGATGGGGGTGGCGGACATGGTGAGCACGTCGACGTTGGCCCGGAGCTTCTTCAGCTGCTCCTTGTGCTCGACGCCGAAGCGCTGCTCCTCGTCCACGATGACCAGGCCGAGGTCCTTGAACTTCGTCTCGGACGAGAAGAGGCGGTGGGTGCCGATGACGATGTCCACCGAGCCGTCCCGCAGCCCCTCCAGGGTCGCCTTGGACTCGGTGTCCGACTGGAAGCGGGACAGGGCCCGCACCTTCACCGGGAACTGCGAGTACCGCTCGGAGAAGGTCCCGAAGTGCTGCTGCACGAGCAGCGTCGTCGGCACGAGGACCGCGACCTGCTTGCCGTCCTGGACGGCCTTGAAGGCCGCCCGCACCGCGATCTCCGTCTTGCCGTAGCCGACGTCGCCGCAGATCAGGCGGTCCATGGGGACGGTCTTCTCCATGTCCTCCTTCACCTCGGCGATGGTGGAGAGCTGGTCGGGCGTCTCCGCGTACGGGAAGGCGTCCTCCAGCTCGCGCTGCCAGGGCGTGTCGGGGGCGAAGGCGTGGCCGGGGGCCGCCATCCGCGCCGAGTACAGCTTGATCAGGTCGGCGGCGATCTCCTTGACGGCCTTCTTGGCGCGCGCCTTCGTCTTCGTCCAGTCCGCGCCGCCGAGCCGGTGCAGGGTCGGGGCCTCGCCGCCCACGTACTTGGTGACCTGCTCCAGCTGGTCGGTCGGGATGTAGAGCCGGTCGCCGGGCTGGCCGCGCTTCGCGGGCGCGTACTCCACGAGCAGGTACTCGCGGGTGGCGCCCTGCACGGTCCGCTGGACCATCTCGACGTACCGGCCGACGCCGTGCTGCTCGTGCACGATGTAGTCGCCGACCTCCAGGGTCAGCGGGTCGATCGTCTTGCGCCGCTTGGCGGGCATCCGCTGCCCGTCCTTGCCGGCCGCCTTCTGCCCGGACAGGTCGGTCTCGGTGAGCACGGCCAGCTTCAGGCCGGGGTCCACGAAGCCGTGGTCGATGGAACCGCAGGCCACGTGGACGACCGAGGGCGCGATCTCGGTCAGGTCGGAGTCGAGGCGGGCGGCGATGCCCTCGCCGCCCAGGACCTCGACCGTGCGGGACGCGGGGCCGTGGGCCTCCGTCACGTAGACCGTGCGCCAGCCCTCGGCCAGCCAGCCCTTGGTGTCCGCGAGCGCGCGGGCGGTGTCGCCGCGGTACGACTCGGGGGCGCGCATGCCGAGGGCGAGGGTGTCTCCGTCGGCGTCGGCCTCGTCCGCCGCGAACGGCGACACCGACCACCAGGGCATGCCCAGCTCGCGCGCCCGGTCCCGGACGTCCGCGATCCCCCACAGGGAGGCCGCGCCGACGTCGATCGGGGCCTCGCCGCCGCCGGCCGTGGCCGCCCAGGACGCCTGGCGGAACTCCTGGCTGGTGGCGACCAGGTCCGCCGCCCGGGTCCGCACCCGCTCGGGGTCGCAGACCACGGCCATGGAGCCCTCGGGCAGCACGTCGAGCAGCAGCTCCATGTCGTCCACGAGGACGGGCGCCAGGGACTCCATCCCCTCGACCGCGATCCCCTCCGCGATCTTGTTCAGGAGTTCGCCCAGCTCCGGGTGCTCCTCGGCGAGGGCCGCCGCCCGCTCCCGTACGGAGTCGGTGAGCAGCAGCTCGCGGCAGGGCGGCGCCCACAGGCCGTGCCCGGCCACCTCCAGGGACCGCTGGTCGGCCACCTTGAAGTAGCGGATCTCCTCGACGTCGTCGCCCCAGAACTCGATCCGGAGCGGGTGCTCCTCGGTGGGCGGGAAGACGTCCAGGATGCCGCCGCGCACGGCGAACTCGCCGCGCTTCTCGACCAGCTCCACCCGGGAGTACGCGGCGGCCGCCAGGCCTTCCACGACCTCGTTCAGATCGGCCGTCTGCCCCGACCGCAGCGCCACGGGTTCCAGGTCGCCCAGGCCCTTGACCTGTGGCTGGAGGACCGAGCGGATGGGCGCGACGACCACGCTGACCGGCCCGGCCGCCGGGTCGTCGTCCCTCGGGTGCGCGAGGCGGCGCAGCACGGCGAGGCGGCGGCCGACGGTGTCGGAGCGGGGCGAGAGGCGCTCGTGCGGCAGGGTCTCCCAGGAGGGGTACTCGGCGACGGTGTCGGGGTCGAGGAGCGAGCGCAGCGCGGCGGCCAGGTCCTCGGCCTCCCGGCCGGTCGCGGTCACCGCGAGGACCGGTCGCCCCGAGTCCCGGGCGAGCGCGGCCACGGCGAACGGGCGCGCGGCGGCCGGTCCGACCAGGTCCACGTGGGGCCGGTTGCCGTCGGCGGCGGCCTTCACCGCCTCGGCGAGGGCGGCGTCCTTGACGACGGCGTCGAGCAGACCGTGCAGGCTCATGGGGCTTTCCATCCCGGAACTGGAGGTGCGGACAACGCGAACGGCCCGACACGTCGCACGGGCCGGGTGTTCCCGGACGCGTACGGCCCGGGCGTCCCCAGCCTACGACGTGCCACTGTCACTCGCCCGAAGGAACCCGGCCACTCGGGAGGGTGAAGCGGCTGTTTCCCGGGCGGCTTGTACGACTAAGATTAGTCCAGCACTTAGTCCACCTTTGCTCCACCTAGCCGTGAGAGGCCGCGATGGAAGCAGCCCGGCAGTACAACGTCCACGAGGCGAAGACCCACTTCTCCAAGATCCTGGAGGCGGTCGCGACCGGCGAGGAGGTGATCATCAGCAAGTCCGGGGAACCGGTCGCGAAGGTGATCCCGCTGGCCGGAAAGGTCCTCCGCACCGACTACGGCTCCCTCAAGGGGCGCATCACCGTCGCCGACGACTTCGACGAGCTTCCCGACGGCTTCGCCGAGGCGTTCGGGGACGAGGCGGACGAGCCGTCCGGAGCCGCCGAGTGAAGCTCCTGCTCGACACGCACGTCGTCCTCTGGTGGCTCAACGGCGACCTCCCGGACGAGACCCGCGATCTCCTGGCCCGGGAACGCTGGGTGTACATGAGCGCCGTCACGCCGTGGGAGCTCTCCGTCAAGCAGGCCACCGGCAAGCTCGACGCCCCCGCCGACGTGGCGGAACGGGCCAGGGACACCCAGTTCCTGGCCCTGCCGGTCGTCGCGGAGCACGGCATCCGCGCCGGACGGCTCCCGCCCCACCACCGCGACCCCTTCGACCGGATACTGATCGCCCAGGCGCAGACCGAGGGGCTCACGCTCGTGACCCGGGACAAGAACATCCCCCGGTACGACGTGCCGGTGCTCACCGTCTGAGCCCCCGGGCAGCCGTACGGCCCCGGCGCACAAGCACCGGGGCCGTACCCGCTCCCCCGTATTCCCCCGTACGACCGCTACTCGCTCGCGATCGCGTTCAGGACGTTCATCCGCCCCGCCCGGAACGCCGGGACCAGGGCCGCGAAGAGGCCCACGAAGGCGGAGGCGACGAAGACGGTGAGGATCGTCGGCCAGGGGACGTCCAGGACGCCCAGGCCCTCCAGGGCCAGGAGCTTCTGGGCGGCCGTGCCCCAGCCCATGCCCAGGCCGAGGCCGAGGAGCGCGCCGAAGAGGGCGATGACCACGGACTCCAGGCGGATCATGCGGCGCAGCTGGCGGCGGGAGAGGCCGATGGCCCGCATGAGGCCGATCTCGCGGGTCCGCTCGACCACCGACAGGGCCAGGGTGTTCACGACGCCGAGGACCGCGACGACGATCGCCAGGGCGAGGAGCCCGTACACGATGTTGAGCAGCTGCCCGACCTGGTCCTGGAGGTCCTTCTTGTAGTCGGCCTGGTTGCTGACCTTGTACTGCGGGTAGGGCGCGAGCGCGTCCTTGAGGGCCTGGTAGGCCTGCGTCTCCTGGCCGTCCTTCGCGCCGGCGAGGAGCAGCAGGCTGTGCGGCACCCGGTCGGCCGGGAGGTACCGGGCAGCGGTGGTGATGTCGGTGTACATCGCGCCGTTGTCGACGTTCCCCTGGTCGGCGGTGATCGCCGCGACCCTCAGCTTCGCCGGCTTCCCGCCCTTGAAGGCGACGGTCAGGACGTCGCCGACCTTCACGCCGTGCTCGGTGGCGTAGTCGCTGCCGACGGACATGGCGTCCGGCCCGTAGGCGTCGGCGAGCCGCCCGGCGGTGGTCTCCCGGCGCAGGTCCCGCATGTACGTCGCGTCGGTGGCGGCCAGGCCCTCCTCGGTCTTCCTGCCGCGCGGGTCGGTGACGGTGGCGTCGAGCCACCTGTACTCGGTGACGTGGTCGATGCCGGGGGCCTTCTCCAGGGCGGCCTGCGCCTGCGGCACGATCGGCTGCCCGGTGCCGGACCGCACGATGAAGTCGGCGCCGACGGAGCGGTCCAGCTCCTCGGTGGCGGAGGCCACCATGGAGGAGCCGACCACCGACAGGCAGGCGACGAGCGCCAGGCCGATCATGAGGGCGGCGCCGGTGGCGCCGGTGCGGCGCGGGTTGCGCAGGGCGTTGCGCTCGGCCATCCGGCCGACGGGCCCGAAGACCCGCAGGACGACGACGCCGAGGGCGCGGACGACCACGCCGGCGAGCAGCGGGCCGACGACGACGAAGCCGAGCAGGGAGAGGACGACGCCGAGGCCGAGCCAGGCGGAGCCGGGGGCGGCCTCCTCGGCGCGGGCGGCGGCCACGAGGGCGGCGGCTCCGGCGGCGGTGAGGGCGAGGCCGATCCCGCCCCTGACCCGGCCCGCCCTGCCGTCGGCGGGGGTGCCGGCGTCGCGCAGGGCGGCCATCGGGGAGATCTTCCCGGCGCGGCGGGCCGGGACGTAGGCGGCGAGGACGGTGACGACGACGCCGAGGACGACGCCGACGACCGGGGTCGTCCACTTCACGGTGAGGTCGCCGGTGGAGAGCTCCATGCCCACGGCGGACATCAGCTTCATCAGGCCGACGGCGAGGCCGACACCCGCCGCGACGCCGGCGGCCGAGCCGACCAGGCCGAGGAGCAGCGCCTCGACGAGCACGGAGCGGTTGACCTGCCTGCGGCTCGATCCGATGGCCCGCATGAGGCCGATCTCGCGGGTGCGCTGGGCGACCAGCATGGAGAAGGTGTTGACGATGAGGAAGATGCCGACGAGGAGGGCGATCCCGGCGAAGCCGAGCATGGCGTACTTCATGACGTCGAGGAAGCCGGCCAGCTCCTCGCGGCCCGCGTCGGCGGCCTCGGCGGCGGTCTGGAGCTTGTGGCCGTCTCCGAGGGCGGCGGCGATGTTCGCCTTGAGGGCGTCGTCGCTCACGCCGGGCGCGGCGTCGGCCGTGATCTGCGTGAACAGGCCCTCCTTGCCGAGCAGTTCGCGCTGGGCGGTGGCGGTCTCGAAGTAGACGAGGGTGGCGCCGGGGTTGGTGACCTTGAACTCGGCGATGCCGGAGATCTTCGCGGTGAAGTCGCCGGTGACGGAGATGGTCCGCAGCTCGTCGCCGAGCTTCAGGCCGTGCTTCTCGGCGGTGGCGGCGTCCACGACGACGTCGGTGGGGCCGCGCGGCTCGTGGCCGGAGGTGATCTCGACCGAACGCAGTTCGTTCGGGGTCCAGTTGACGGCGATCGTCGGGGCGCCGCCGGTGGGGCCGACGTTCTTGTTCTTCGCGTCCACGACGGTGACGCTCAGGGAGGTGACCGCGCCCTGCACGTTCCGGGCGCCCTCCGCCTTCGCGACCTCGTCCAGGAGCGCGGCGGGGAGGGTCTCGGGCCGCCCGGTCTGCGGGGTCTCGTCGTCGGTGGCGCCCTCGGGGCTGACGGTGACGGAGGAGGCGGTGGTGGCGAAGAGCTTCTCGAACGTCGCGTTCATCGTGTCCATGAAGACCAGGGTCCCCGAGACGAACGCGACGGAGAGCAGGACGGCGACGGCGGAGAGCGCCATCCGGCCCTTGTGCGCGAGGAAGTTGCGCAGGGAGGTCTTGAGGACGCTCATGACGTCCGCCCGCGCGCGTCGAAGTCCTTCATGCGGTCGAGGACGGCCTCGGCGGTGGGCCGCTCCATCTCGTCCACGATCCGCCCGTCCGCGAGGTAGAGGACGCGGTCGGCGTAGGAGGCGGCGACCGGGTCGTGGGTGACCATGACGATGGTCTGCCCCAGCTCGTCCACCGAGGTGCGCAGGAAGCCGAGGACCTCGGCGCCGGCCCGCGAGTCGAGGTTTCCGGTCGGCTCGTCCCCGAAGATGATCTCGGGCCGGGCGGCGAGCGCGCGGGCCACGGCGACGCGCTGCTGCTGGCCGCCGGACAGCTCGTTCGGCCGGTGCTTGAGCCGCTCGGACAGGCCGACGGTGTCCACCACCCGGCGCAGCCAGTCGGCGTCCGGCTTGCGGCCCGCGATGTCCATCGGGAGCGTGATGTTCTCGATGGCGCTCAGGGTCGGCAGCAGGTTGAACGCCTGGAAGATGAAGCCGATCCGGTCCCGGCGGAGCTGGGTCAGCTTCTTGTCCTTGAGGCCGGTGATCTCGGTCTCGTCCAGGAAGATCTGCCCGCTGGTGACGGTGTCGAGCCCGGCGAGGCAGTGCATCAGGGTGGACTTGCCGGAGCCCGAGGGACCCATGATCGCGGTGAACCGGCCGCGGGCGATGTCCACGTCGACGGAGTCGAGGGCGACGACCCGGGTCTCCCCGGAGCCGTACGCCTTCACGACCTGCCGCGCCCGCGCGGCGACGGCCGTAGCCCCTCCGGTTCCCCCGGGCCTGGGGGTGGTCACAGCCGAAGTCACGGTCTTCTCCTCGGGTCGGAGCGGTGGTGGGTTTGTAAGTTCAAGTTAAGGACGCGGAACGGGACTTCTCCTCCTCCGCCGGTACGAACGGCCCCTGGCCCGCATGGGGGAGAAACCCCTAGGGGCTTCTCCGTCCACGGTTCGAGTGGCACGCTGTCACCCGAGAATTTAGGTGTACGAAGAAAGGAAGTGCGTACGGTGACCGAGCCGTCGACGACACGGACCGGGACCGGCCCGGCCCCCGCCCCCGCACCGGACCGCCGGAGACCCGTCGTCGCCGCGCTCATGCTGGGGATGGGGCTGGCCGCGATCGACGGCACGATCGTGTCCACGGCCGTCCCGCAGATCGTCGGGGACCTCGGCGGACTCTCCGTCTTCTCCTGGCTGTTCTCCGGCTACCTGCTCGCCGTCACCGTCACCCTCCCCGTGTACGGCAAGCTCAGCGACACCTTCGGCCGCAAGCCGGTCCTGGTCGCCGGGGTCGTCCTCTTCCTCGTCGGCTCCCTGCTGTGCGCCGCCGCCTGGGACATGGCGTCCCTCATCGCCTTCCGGGTCGTCCAGGGCCTCGGCGGCGGCGCGCTCCAGGGCACGGTCCAGACGATCGCCGCCGACCTGTACCCGCTGAAGGAGCGCCCGAAGATCCAGGCCAAGCTGTCCTCCGTCTGGGCCGCCTCTGCCGTCGCGGGCCCGGCGGCCGGCGGCCTCCTCGCGGGCTACGCCGACTGGCGCTGGATCTTCCTGATCAACCTGCCGGTCGGCCTGGTGGCCCTGTGGCTGATCTGCCGGTACCTGGTGGAGCCGGGACGGGCACGCGCGGGCGCACGCGCGGGAGCCCGGAAAACGGAGCCACGCGCGCGCGTACGGATCGACTGGGCGGGCGCGCTCTGCGTCTTCGCGACCGGCGCCCTGCTCCTCACCGCCCTCGTGCAGGGCGGCGTCGCCTGGCCCTGGCTCTCGGCGCCCTCGCTCGGGCTCCTGGGCGGAGCGGCCGCCCTGGGCGCCGTCACCGTCCTCGTGGAGCGGCGCGCGGCCGAGCCGATCATCCCCGGCTGGGTCTGGCGCCGCCGTACGATCGCCGCCGTCAACCTCGCGCTCGGGGCCCTCGGCCTGCTCATGGTCGCCCCGACCGTCTTCCTCCCCACGTACGCGCAGTCCGTCCTGGGGCTCGGCCCGATCGCGGCCGGATTCGTCCTGTCGGTGATGACCCTGAGCTGGCCCGTCAGCGCGGCGCTCTCGAACCGCGTCTACACCCGCATCGGCTTCCGTCTCACCGCGATCCTCGGCATGTCCGGCGCGCTGCTCGTCCTGCTCGCCTTCCCGCTGCTGCCGTTCCCCGGTGAGCCGTGGCAGCCGGCGCTCCTGATGCTGCTGCTCGGCGCGGCCCTGGGCCTCTTCCAACTGCCGCTGATCGTCGGTGTCCAGTCGACCGTCCCGTACGAGGAGCGGGGCACGACCACCGCGTCCGTCCTCTTCTGCCGCCAGGTCGGCCAGAGCGTCGGAGCGGCCGTCTTCGGCGCCGTCGCGAACGGGGTCCTGGCGGCCCGCCTCGGCGGCGACGGCGACCTGGAGGCCCTGGCCCGCTCCCTGGACTCCCCCGACTCCCTGCCGCCCGCGACGACGGACACCCTGCGCCGCGCGGTGGACGCGGCGGTGGACTACGTCCACCTGGGCGCGGCGGGGGCGGCGGCCCTGGCCCTCCTGGTGCTCCTCATCCTGGCGCCCCGCCGCTTCCCGGTGCTGGGGGAGGGGACGGGGCGCGAGGAGTGACCGCGTACGAACGCGCACGGGCCGGACGACCCTTCTCAGCGGGTGGGATGCCTGTCCCACCGGCGGGGACGGCCGCCCATCCGCTGATCCACGCCCTACCGCCGCTCGGGACGCAGCAGGACCTCGCTGCCTATCGGTGTGAACCCGCAGGCGAGGAAGGCCCGCAGGGAGCGGGCGTTGCCGGGGGAGACGGCGGCGAAGACCGGGTCGGCCTCCGGAACGAGGGAAAGGGCGTCGGTGAGGAGCGACCGCCCGTGTCCCCGGCTGCCGTCCTGGACGTCGTGGAGTTCGATGCTCAGCTCGCGTCGCCCGGCGAGGCCGTCGGCCAGGGTGACCAGGCCGCGTTCGTCACCGTAGACCTCGACGTTCGTCCGCAGCTCCCGGGCATGGCGGACACGTGGGTGATCATCCGCGTCGGTCAGCTCGGCCAGACGCGGCGGACCGCCCGTGCCGCGAGCCGTGAGCGTCGCGTCGGTGACGCCGATCCAGCCCTTCGGGCCGGCCAGGTGACGCAGGAAGTCCGGCGAGAGCGACGCGCCGAAGCCGTCCGGCCCCTGGGCGTGTACGGCCCGGCTGGCCATGGCGGTGGCGATGACGGCGTGACCGGTGAAGGCGACCGAGCACTCCAGTCCCCCGGGCAGGGGCGGCAGCACCGTCACCCGGCCGTCGACCGGCGGGAAGCGACCGCCGGCGGCAGCCGTGAAGAACGTCAGGAGCGGGTGCGATGCGTCCACGGTTGCTCACCTGTCTGTGGAAGAAGCCGACGGGGAGTCAACTGTCGGACAGGAAGCCGGAGGACCTGTTCGAGGGCTTCCAGGCCCCCTCGGGGGCCGAGGCCGAGGTGGACGCCGACCACCAGCAGATCTGCCGGTTCTGGCCCCCGAACGCGATCGCAAGCCCCGCCCACCCTCGCGCCCCGCCGCTTCCCGGTGCTGGGGGAGGGGACGGGGCGCGAGGACCGACCGCGTACAAGCGGCGGTTGTACTACTCCGCCGAGGCGAGGCCGACGAACCCGGCCCACGCGTCGTGCGAGACTCGGAGGGCCGGCCGGGCCACGTCCTTGGAGTCACGGACGTGCACGGCTCCCGCGCCGGTCGCGATCTCGACGCACTGGCCGCCCTCAGCACCGCTGTGGCTGCTCTTGAACCAGGCGAGGGATTCCGTGTTGTTCATAGCTCTCCCAGCAACTTCTCGATGAACTCCAGCGACTCTCGCGGGGTGAGAGCCTGTGACCGGATGATCCCATAGCGGGCAGCCGCGAGAACGGCCTGCTTGGGGTCGGTCTCCAGGGCGCTGGTGCCCTGGGCCTCGACGTAGACGAACCTCTTGCCGTCCTCACGCGTGATGACGGTGAAGGGGCCGTCCACACCCGAGTTGTCCTCGCTGTCGAGCGGCATGACCTGAAGCTCGACGTTCCTCCGCCGGCCGATGAGGAGCAGTTGCTCCAGCTGTCCGCGCAGCACTTCCTTGCCGCCGAACTTCCGCCGCAGCACCGACTCGCACATGACGAAGCTCAGCAGCGGTTCGGGACGCCGGTCGAAGATGTCCTGCCGGGCCAGCCGAGCAGTCACTCGCTGTTCGATCGTCTCCGGGTCGAGCGGCGGCCGCCGGTTGCTGAGCAGCGCCCGCATGTACTCCTCGGTCTGGAGCAGGCCGTTGACCACCAGGGTGTCGTACGCCAGCTGCTCTATCGCCCGCTTCTCCAGCTCCGCCATTCCCTGGAAGAACACCGGGTACTGCGCCTTCTCCAACTGCTCCTTCCACAGTTTCAACAGCCCGCCCGCGTCCAGTACTTCATCGAAGCGGTCGATCGCGCGCGGTGGCGGGATCCTCCGGCCCTGCTCGAACGACGCGATCGTGGAGGCCGAGTAGCCCAGCCGTTTGCCGAACTCCTCCCGTTCCATCCCCGCCCGCGTCCGCAGCGTCTTCAGGCTCTGCCCGAACGCCGCCACGACACCCTGACCGGACTTGTCCGCCATCCGGCCCTCGTCCGCCTGCTCCTCCGCCACCCGCACCCCGCCTCTCGTACCTGCACCGACACCACACGTACAAGGCGACCGCGTCGGTGCGTCACCCCTGGTCACGCTACGCCACCAAGAGGACCTTGGGAGGCATGACGAGCGACAACGGCAGCCCCACGGGCACCACCCAACCCTCTTGCTACTCGCCTTACTTGGACAGCAGGATCTTCAGCCTGCGCTTCACGTCCACCACCCGGGGCGCGCGGCTCGCGCGGCGGCTCGTCGGGGTGCGGCTGGACGAGTGGGGCGTGCCGTACGGGACGGAGACGCACGAGACCGTCGTCCTGGTCGCCGCCGAACTGGCGGCGAACGCGGTGCGGCACGGGCACGTGCCGGGGCGGGACTTCCACCTGCTGCTGCGGATCATGGAGAACCCCCGGCCCCTCGCCCGGATCGAGGTCAGCGACACCCGCGCCGAGCGCGTACCGCCCCGGCCCGGACAGCTCCCCGACCCCGGCTCCGGTCCGGAACTCGCGGACGGGGGCCGAGGACTGCTGCTCGTGGACGGGCTCGCCGACCGCTGGGGCTGGTGCCCGAGGCTCCTGGGCCCGGGGAAGACGGTGTGGGCGGAGTGCGTCCTCGCCTGAGGCCCCTCAGGCGGTACGCGGGACCGTCAGGCCGGGTCCAGGACGACCCGCCACAGGTCCGGGCGGGGCCCGCGAACTCGGCGTCCGACCGCTCGTGGACGGGCAGGCCGGTGGCCCGGTGGCAGAAGTCGGCCAGGGCCAGGGGGTCGGCGCAGTCGAGCGTGACGGCCGTCAGCTTCATGAGCATGAGCGGGAAGGTAGACGGGCGGTCCGGCGCCGCGCACCCCGATTCCCTTCCCGCCGGGAGCAGGGCCCCTACCGGCCGTCCGCCTCCGGCTCCGGTCGCGGCTTCTCCTCCGGGCCCCGGCCCGTCAGGGCCGACAGGGAGCTGCGGATGTGCTCCATGTGGGAGTGGATCTCGTCCCGCGCCTCCTCGTGCTCCCGCAGGACCCGTTCCGTCGCCCGTTCGGTCCGCTCGGCCTTCAGGCGGGCCTCGGTCAGGAGCTCCGCCGCCTTCGCGTCCGCGTCCTCCTGGCCGTGCCGGGCCTGCTCCTCGGTCTCCGACAGGGACCGGCGGGCCTCCGCGAGACGGGACTCCGCCCGGCCGATCAACTCCTCGTGGTGCGCGTCGAGTTCGGCCGCCCGCGCCTCCTCCTCGCGCTCGGCCCCCTCCCGTACCGCCTTCTGCTCGGCGGCCTGCTCCGCCAGGAGCTCCGCCGCGCGCCGCTCGGTCTCCTCGAAGACCTCCCGGGCCGCCGACCGCAGCTCCGCCGCCTCGCGCTCCGCCTCCGCCGCCAGCTCCCCGGCCCGCTTCCGGGCCGCCTCCAGGGTCGCGCGGGCCTTCGCCTCCGCCGCTTCGCGGACGCCCTCCGCGTACGCCCGCGCCGACTCCGCCGCCTCCCGGGCCGCCGCGTCGGCCGCCTCCGCGAGGGCCTGCGCGTCGGCCTCGGCGGCCCGTACGAGCGTCTCGTCCTCCGCCTCGGCGAACTCCAGGATCTTCCGCGCCCGCTCGCCCAGCGACTCGTACCGCTGCGGCGGCAGCCCCTCCACGAGCGCGCGGAGCCCCGCGAGCTCCGTCTCCCGCTCCGCCACCAGGGCGGTCAGCAGCACCACCCGCTCCCGGGCGTCGTCGCACTCGGCGGAGAGCGCGGCGAGGAAGCGGTCGACCTGCTCGGGGCGGTAGCTCCGTCCCCGCCCGACAGCGAAACCCATCCCTGACGTCCCTTCCCTCTGGCCCGAACCTCCAGGATGCGCCATCAGAACGGACAAAAGACGCCCAACGTGTACACACGCCGAGCGCCTTTCGTCACATCCCGTCCGACCGTGAACCGGAACCGGTCAGAGCAGGCCGTCCCACATCTGCTCCAGGAGCACCGACCACCAGTTCTCCGGCGACGCGAGCGCCGCCGGGTCCAGCATCGCCAGCTGCGCCTGGAAGTCCACCGTCCAGCGGCCCGCCTGCTCCGGATTGAGCCCGAACCGCAGCCGCCACATCCGGCCGAGCAGCGCCATCGAGCGCGTGAACTCCGGCAGCCCCGTGTTCACGAACTGCGGCGGCACCGACTGCCCGCCCGGACCGGCCTCCACCGGCACCGCCACGATGTGCGCGGTCCCGTACTGGACGCAGATCGCCCGCCCGAAGTCCGACCCCAGCACCAGGTACGAACTCGCGTCCGGCGCCGCCGCGACCTGCCGCTGCGCCGCCAGCTCCGCGAGCGTCGGCACCACCGGCACCGCCGGCTGCGCCCAGAAGAACGGACCGAAGTCCGCCGGCAGACCCGCCCACACCAGCGTCCGCGCCACCAGCTCCGGCACGCCCTGCCGCGACACCGCCCGCTGGTCGAAGCGGAGGACGCCCGGACCGAACGCCCCGGCCAGCTCCTGCGCGATCGCCTCCGGCGGGACCGACGGCGCCGGCTGCACCGGCGGCAGCGGCGCCCGCACCGGCGCGGGCCGCGCCGGACCGTCCGCCACCTGGTGCAACTCGCCCTGGTGGGTGAGCAGTTGCCGCATGCCCTGCTGACGGCCCGCGTGATCACGACCGTACGGGGCGATGCTCGTGATCCGCGCCTGCGGCCACGTCTCCCGGATCATCCGCGCGCAGTAACCGCCCGGCAGCTCGCAGGACGCCAGCTCCGTGTGCAGTTCGAGCACCTGCTGCGGCGGCACGTTCATCGCGCGCAGCTCGTGCAGGATCTGCCACTCCGGATGCGGGGTGCCCGGCGCCGAACGCCGGATGATCTGCGCCTCGGAACCGTCCGGCGCCCGGTAGCGCAGCACCGCCTGGTAGCCGGGACCGACCGTCGGCAGACCCGTCGGCTGCTGCGGATACCCGTACGCGGGAGGCACGGGACCGGCCACCGGCGGCGGCGTGTGCCCGCCGTGCACCGGCGGCGCCGGGGCGGGCGGAGGCGGCGGACCGGCCGGACCGCCGGGACCCGGCTGCGCCAGCATCGTCGCCGCGTGCGCGACACCGCCCGGAGGCGTACCGGGCACGCCCGGCGGCGGGGGCGGGGGCGGAGGCACCCCCGGGCCGCCCGGACCCGCCGGACCGGGCTGCGCCAGCATCGTCGCCGCGTGGTGCACCGGCTGCGGCGGCGTCACCGGACCCGGCGGGGCGGGCGGCGGCCCGGGGGGACCCGGCTGCGCGGGCGGTGCCGGCGGCCGGGGCCCCTCGGGCCCGAGCTGCGACACCAACTGCGTCGGGATGTACGCGTTGCCCCCCGACGACGCACCCGGCACGCCCGGAACACCCGGCGGGGGCGGCGGACCGACCGGACCGCGACCGCTCTTCGGCGGCGGCGTGGCCTTGCTCGTCGCGGCGTCCGCGATGTCCCCGGCACCCGAGGGCCCGGGCGGCGCAGGCGGCGGGGTCGCGGGAACGGCCGGGGACGCCGGGGTGGCACCCGGCGGGGGCGGCGCGGCCGGGTCGAGCCGGGGCGCCACGGCCGTCGGGGGCAGCGCGCTGCCACCCTTCATCAGGGCCGTCGGCGCGTCGGCGCCCACCACCGGCGGCGGGGCGTCCTCGTCGTCCGTCCCCGTCAGCGGCGGCGCGAAGACGGTCGCGGGCAGCGGCACCGCCCCGTCCGCACCACCGGAACTCGCGTTCGCGTCCACCCACGGCCCGGCCACGGGCGCGGGGGCGGGCGGAGCCGCCGGAACCACGGGAGGCGGGGGCGCGAACGGCGGCACGGGCGCGGACGCGGGAACGCCGTCCATCGCGGTCGGCTCGTACGCGTCGTCCTCGGAGGCGGCACCGGGAGCCGAGTCCGTCGCCTCCGAGACCTCCGACGCCTCCGGGAACGGGGACGAGGCCTCGTCCGACGAGACCGCCGACGACGCGGAGGAAGAGGAGTAAGAGGAGGAAGAGGAAGAAGAAGGGGACGAAGCGGCGGAAGAAGACACAGGGGAAGCGAAGGAACCCGAAGATCCCGAGGACGCCGAAGACGCCGAAGACGCCGAGGACTCGGAAGACGCCACCGACGCCGACGACACCACCGGCCCCGTCGCCCCCACCCCCTCCGCCACGTCCGACACGTCGTCCACCGGACCCGCCGCACCCGCGCCCTCCTGCGACGCGTGCGACTCCTCCCTCGGCAACCCGATCTTGTCCGCCGCGTCCTGCAACCACTCCGGCGGCGTCAGCAGGAACGACGTCTGGTTCAGATCGATCCGCGCCGCCGGCACCGCCGCCTGCGCCGGCACCTCGTCCGCGGACCCGTACTCCTCCTCGTACCGCCGGATCACCTCGCCCACCGGCAGCCCCGGCCACAGCGTCGCCTCACCGCTGTCCCGCGCGATCACGAGCCGCTGGCGCCCGCCGTCCGACGTCGGACCGCCCTCGCGGTCCTCCGCCCACACCACGAACCCCAGCTCGAACTCCCGCACCCGCACCTCACGGTGCTGATAGCCCGGCAGATCCCCGTTGATCCACTCCTCGGCGCGCTCCTGCGCCTGCGCGAACGTCACCACAGCCAGCTCACTCCCCCACCGGGACCACGGGCACGGCGCGCGCGAAGCCACCGTCCACCATCAGGTTCGCCACCGTCTCCAACTCCGGCGGATTGCCCGCCAACCGCTGGAGGAACGCGTCGAAGTCCTCGCCGCACGGCAGCAGCAACCGCTCCACCCGCTCGTTCACCGACCACCCCGCCGCGACCTCGCCCGCGTCCCGCGCGTCGTCGTACGCGCAGAACCACACCGAACCGACCCCGCCGCCCCGCACCTTCAGGGCGACCAGACCGCCCTGCACGAACGCGACGCCCAGGTAGTCCTTCGTCAGATGGTCGCGCAGGCACTTGTTCACGTACACGAGGTCGTTGATCCCGGCCTCCTCCCGCACCGTGAAGAACGGCTGGTCCACCAGGAGCCCCAGCTCCGCGTCGAGCGCCGCCCCCACCGGAGCACACCCTCCCGCCGCCTTCAGGAACGTGCGGTACGCCCCCGGAAGCCGGTAGCCCAGGTCCTCCTCGACGCCCTGGAGCTGCTGCTCCGACACCGACACCCGGCCCTTCGGCAGCCCGAAGTGCACCGGCCGCGTCTCCTGCAACGGACGCGTCCCCCGCTTCGCCTGGTCCACCGCCGCCGTCGCCACCCCGCCGTGGTGCCGCAACAACGCCTTCACCTCGACCGGCACCAGCTCCATCCGGCGGCTGTGCGCCACGTGGTGCCAGGTCCAGCCGTGCGGCGTCGCCACCGCCGGAATCGTGTCCCACAGCTCGTGACCGGTCGCGGCCATCGCCGCGTTCGCCGACACGTAGTCCGTGAGCCGCAGCTCGTCGACGCCGAAGCCCTCCGGCGGATCCGCGATCTCCGCCGCCGCGCGCGCGTACGGCGAGAAGTCCGGATAACCGCGCCCGTCCACCCGCACCCCACGAGGGTGCCGGGAAGCACGGACCGGATCCGGGAAGTGCACGACCTGCCCGGCGTAGGCCGCGTTCGGTGGCGCGGTGTCCTGCCCGAGCCGACCTGTCGTCATGGCGGTTGCCCCCTGCATGGCGTCGCTGACTGCTACCGACAGCCGGACCGCTGACTGCCGCCGACTGATGCCGCACAGCCTATGCGCTGCCACAAGAGGCCGAACCGGCCCGATCCGACGGTGACCAAACGTCACGACCCCATGACAGGCACACCATGATTCCGACACACCGAAAGCCCGTTTCGGCGCCCCAGCTTCCCCATATGGCTCCCCATTTGGCAGGCTGTCCACGCAACTCGGGGGGATTGCAGGAGGGGAAGACCAGCACCATGCACGCAGCACCGACGCCCACACAGGGTGACCCACGCCTCAACTGGAGCAGCAGCGCCGAGGCCGGCCGCGCACCCTTACTGCGTCACCGCCGCGACGGAATCCTTCCCACCGTCGGGGCCGCCCTCTCCGTACGCGGCGAAACCCTCACCGGCACCGCGGGCCGCGGCGACCGCCCACCCGTCCTGCACCCGCTCGTCCAGGACTTCCTGGACACCCTCACCAGCGGCCAGCGGGAACGGTTCACCGGACGATGTCCCGAGGCGATCCTGCTCTCCCGGCACCTCGCCGCCACCGAGGGCGGACGCTCCAAGCGCGCCCAGCGCAAGCCGCTCACCCACGGCGAGGCCCGCCGCTCCCTCAAACACGCCAAGCTCACCGCCCGGCACATCCGCGAGGACGGCGACCCGCTGCACGGCAGCTACGCGCCGCCCTGCCGCTCCTGCACGGCGATGCTCGCCCACTTCGGCGTCCGCACCGTCGACCCCACCACGCCTGTCGAGAACGGCTGACCGCACTCCTCATGCCAGACCACCTCAGCACCACCCGCTTCCCGGTCAACGTCGACGCCGCCCTCCGCGAGGCCGGCTGGCAACCCGGCCGCTGGGACATCAAGCTCGCCGAGGAGTGGGCCGACGCCCTGCGCGCCCACGTCTCCCCCGCCGGCCACCGGCACAGCGTCTTCCCCGCCGTCGTCGAGGCCTGGGCG
Organism: Streptomyces bikiniensis; assembly: GCF_000716625.1. Taxonomy (NCBI): domain Bacteria; kingdom Bacillati; phylum Actinomycetota; class Actinomycetes; order Kitasatosporales; family Streptomycetaceae; genus Streptomyces; species Streptomyces bikiniensis. Next base: position 23,812 of record NZ_JNXJ01000013.1, read on the forward strand.
GAGTTCGGCGGCCTGCGGGTCACCGCGCCCGGACACGGCCGGCAGATAGCCCCCGCCGCCGTACGCTTCGACCCCCTCGCCGGCCTCCACCTCTCCCGCACCCTCGCGGACCTCGGCCGCGCCCTGGAGACCGAGCTGGCCCCCCTCGGCGAGGAGGGCGACCACCGCGCGGTCCTGGCGATGGACGCGGAGGGCCGCGTCTACAGCCTCGACCACGCGGGCGACTGGTACCTCGGCAAGGACATCGACGCGGCCCTCTCGACCCTGATCACGGGGGCGCAACCGACCCGGCTGACGGCGAAGTAGGAGCAGGAAGGAGGAAGGGGTACGGGGACTGCTGCGGGGGCGCGTACGGGGACCGGTACGGGGACCGGTACGGGGACCAGTACGGGGACCGGTACGGGGACGAAAAGGGCCCCGCCGGGCTACGCCGCCTCCGACTCCCCCACCGGCAGCACCGCCGACACCTTGAAGCCGCCCGCGTCCGTCGGCCCCGACACGAACGCGCCGCCCAGCCGGGACACCCGCTCCCGCATCCCGACCAGCCCGTTCCCCCCGCTCGGCAGACCGACACCGGCACCCCCCGCCTCCGAGGGGCACGGACCGTTCTCCACCTGCATCGCCACCTCCGTCCCGCGATGCGCCAGACGCACCACGACCTCGGCGCCCGCCGCGTGCTTGTGGACGTTGGTCAGGGCCTCCTGCACCACCCGGTACGCCGTGCGCTCCACCTCCGGCGGATACGCGCGCACCTCCCCCAGCACCACCAGCTCCACGACCGCCCCCGCGAGCCGCGACTGCTCGCACAGCGCCTCCAGGGCGTCCAGGCGCGGCCCGTCGCCCCCGCCCTCGCCGGCCGCCGCCTCGGCGGCAGCGGCGGCGGCCCGCCCGACCGCCGCCAGCGGCACCGGCGCCGGGGCGGGAGGCACGGCCCCCTCCCGCAGCACGCCCAGCATCTCCCGCAACTCGGTCAGCGCCTGCCGACCCATGTCACCGACGAGGGCCGCGTTCTTCACCGCCTTCTGCGGGTCCTTCAGGGCCACCGCCTGGAGCGCGGCGGCGTGCACCACCATCAGCGACACCCGGTGCGCGACCACGTCGTGCATCTCGCGGGCGATCCGGGTCCGCTCCTCCTGCCGCGCCCACTGGGCCTGCTGCTCGGCCCGGTCCGCGAGCAGGGACAACTCCTGCTCCAGACTGTCGGCCCGCTCCCGCAGGCTCTCCATGAGCCGGCGACGGGCCCCTATGTAGAGGCCGAGGAGGAGCGGCGGGGCGTTGAGCCCGAGGGTCAGCAGGAGCGCCATGCCGGGCACGTACCAGCTGCTCGTCTCCAGCTCGGCACGGGCGATGTCCTGCCGCAGCGAGACCACCGTCACGATGAAGACGGCCGTCGTGGACATCCCGGCCAGAACGGCGGTGACCCGGCGGGGCACGTCGGAGGCGGCGAGCGTGTAGAGCCCGACGATCCCCATCAGGAAGCCCATCTCGGCGGGCGCGACGGCGATCGACACGAGGACGACGGCGATGGGCCAGCGGCGGCGCACGACGAGGACCGAACCGACGAGCAGCCCGAACACCACGCCCAGGGGCACGGGCAGCGCGGCCTTCTCCGCGAAACCGATGCCCTCGATCCCGCACTCCAGCGCGGACACGACCGCGAGCCCGACGTCGAGAACGGCGCTCCGCCGTCTCCCCCACCACCGATTCCCGACGCCCGCGGCGTCCCGTTCTGCCCCCGTTGCGGTCATGCCCACCACCCTACGGGCGACCCCGCCCCCGCCACGCCCCCCGTCAACCTTGCGCACACCAGTCCCTCGAACTGTTGAATCGCCAGAGTTTTCGACGTGGACGTCCGGATTCCGGACGAGGGTGTTCGTATGACATCCGCCACGAGCAAGTACGCGGACTTCGAGAACCTGCGCGAGCAGGCGATCGCACTCCGCCGCGGAGGCCTCAGCCGCCGCCAGATCCGGGACCGCCTCCACGTCGACAACAACGACATCCTCAACCGCCTCCTCGAAGGCGAACCCCCGCCGGAGTGGACCAGGCGCCCGAACGCCAAGGACGACCTGCGCGCCCGCGCCCGCGAGCTGCGCCTGGAGGGCTGGACGTACGACCGGATCCAGGTGGAGCTGGGCTGCTCGAAGAGCTCGATCTCCCTGTGGGTCCGGGACCTGCCGAAGCCGGACCGGAAGCGGACCCCGGAGGAGGCGTCCGCGATCGCCCGACGGGGCTGGGAGGCGACCCTGCGGCGGCGCCAGGAGGAGCGGGAGGCCACCAAGCGCACGGCGGCCGAGGAGATCGGAGCCCTGTCGGAGCGAGAACTCTTCCTGTTGGGCGTGGGGCTCTACTGGGCGGAGGGGACGAAGGACAAGCCGTACGACCGCCGGGAGCGCGTGGTGTTCGTGAACAGCGACCCCGGCATGATCCGGGTCTTCGCCGCCTGGCTCGACCTCCTCGGGGTCGAGCCCGAGCGTCGGAGGTACTACGTGATGATCCACGAGACCGCGGACGCGACCGAAGCCGAGCGGTATTGGGCCGACCTCGTCGGCGTCGATCCCCCGGCCTTCAACAAGACGACCATCAAGCGTCACAATCCCCGGACCAACCGGAAGAACGTGGATGTCGGCTATCACGGCTGTCTCGTGATCCGGGTCCTGGACAGTGCGGACCTGTACCGTCGCATCGAAGGGTGGTGGAAGGGAATCGTGGCCCAGGCGGAGACACCTCTCCGGTATGGTCTGACGCACCGGTCCCCCGTGGTGTAACCCGGCAGCACACCAAGTTTTGGTCTTGGCAGGTCAAGGTTCGAATCCTTGCGGGGGAGCAACAGCAAACAAGACCTCGGTTCGGGTCCTGACCTCCACGGTCAGGACCCGCACTCATGTCCGCCCCACGGCCCCCCGGTATCCTTCGTGCGTCCACCAACCAAAGCCGAAGGGCATTCCCGTGAGCGCCAACCCCCCCGCAGCTGTCGTCGTCCTCGCAGCGGGTGAGGGCACCCGCATGAAGTCGAAGACTCCCAAGGTCCTGCACGAGATCGCCGGGCGTTCGCTCGTCGGGCACGTCGTGTCCGCCGCGCGGGAGCTGGAGCCCGAGCACCTCGTCGTGGTCGTGGGGCACGCCCGGGAGCAGGTGCGGGGGCACCTGGAGGAGCACTACGCCGGCACCCGCACCGCCGTCCAGGAGGAGCAGAACGGCACCGGGCACGCGGTCCGCATGGCCCTGGAGGAGCTGGGCGCGGCGCCCGAGGGGACCGTCGTGGTGGTCTGCGGCGACACCCCGCTGCTCTCCGGCGAGACCCTGCGCGCCCTGGCGGACACCCACGCGGCCGACGGCAACGCCGTCACCGTGCTGAGTGCCGAGGTCCCGGACTCCACCGGTTACGGGCGGATCGTGCGGGACGCGGCGACGGGCGCGGTGACGGAGATCGTCGAGCACAAGGACGCCTCCGACGAGCAGCGGGCGATCAGGGAGATCAACTCCGGGGTCTTCGCGTTCGACGGGAAGCTGCTGGCCGAGGCGCTGGGTCAGGTGCGGACGGACAACAGCCAGGGTGAGGAGTACCTCACCGACGTGCTGTCGATCCTGCGCGAGGCGGGTCACCGGGTGGGCGCCTCCGTGGCGGCCGATCACCGCGAGATCCTGGGGATCAACAACCGGGTGCAGCTGGCGGAGGCCCGGGGGCTGTTGAACCAGCGGCTCCTGGAGCGCGCGATGCTGGCCGGTGTGACGGTCGTGGACCCGGCGTCGGTGTTCGTGGACGTGACGGTGACCTTCGAGCCGGACGCGGTGGTCCTGCCGGGTACGCAGCTGCTCGGTGCCACGCACGTGGGCGAGGACGCCGTGGTCGGTCCGAACACGCGGCTGAAGGACACCACCGTGGGCGCGGGCGCCCGGGTGGACAACACGGTGGCGGATTCGGCCACCGTGGGCGCGGGTGCCTCCGTGGGGCCGTACGCGTACCTGCGTCCGGGCACGAACCTCGGCGCGAAGGCGAAGGCGGGCACGTACGTCGAGATGAAGAACGCGACGATCGGCGAGGGCACGAAGGTGCCGCACCTGTCGTACGTGGGCGACGCGACGATCGGCGAGTACACGAACATCGGCGCGGCGAGCGTCTTCGTGAACTACGACGGCGAGGCGAAGCACCACACCACGATCGGGTCCCACTGCAAGACCGGTTCGGACAACATGTTTGTGGCTCCTGTCACGATCGGGGACGGTGCCTACACGGCGGCCGGGTCCGTGATCACGAAGGACGTGCCGGCGGGTGCCCTGGCCGTGGCCCGTGGCCAGCAGCGGAATATCGAGGGTTGGGTCGCCCGGAAGCGGCCCGGCAGCGCTGCCGCGCAGGCCGCTCAGGCCGGCTCGGAGGGGTCCGCGGTCGAAAGCTGACCGGAAACAGGTGCGTCGAACTCGGCGTACCGTGATACGTGCACACAAATTCGGCTGGTTCGCTCACGCGCACGGGAGCGCGGATCGCGGCCAGGGAACACGTCTGAGGAGACAGTGCTGTGACCGGGATCAAGACGACCGGCGAGAAGAAGCTGATGCTCTTCTCCGGCCGCGCCCACCCCGAGCTGGCCGAGGAGGTCGCGCACCAGCTGGGTGTCGGCCTCGTTCCCACCAAGGCGTTCGACTTCGCCAACGGTGAGATCTACGTCCGCTTCCAGGAGTCGGCCCGTGGTGCGGACTGCTTCCTGATCCAGAGCCACACGGCTCCGATCAACAAGTGGATCATGGAGCAGCTGATCATGATCGATGCGCTGAAGCGGGCCTCGGCCCGGAGCATCACCGTGATCATCCCGTCGTACGGCTATGCCCGTCAGGACAAGAAGCACCGGGGTCGCGAGCCGATCTCGGCGCGTCTGGTGGCGGATCTGCTGAAGACGGCGGGTGCGCACCGGATTCTGACCGTGGACCTGCACACGGACCAGATCCAGGGCTTCTTCGACGGTCCGGTGGACCACCTGTCGGCGCTGCCGGTGCTCGCGGACTACGTGGGTGCGAAGGTGGACCGTTCGAAGCTGACGATCGTCTCTCCGGACGCGGGTCGTGTGCGGGTCGCCGACCGCTGGTGCGACCGGCTGGACGCGCCGCTGGCGATCGTGCACAAGCGGCGTGACAAGGACGTCGCGAACCAGGTGACGGTGCACGAGGTCGTCGGTGACGTGAAGGGCCGTGTGTGTGTCCTGGTGGACGACATGGTCGACACCGGTGGCACGATCTGCGCCGCTGCCGACGCGCTGTTCGCGCACGGTGCGGAGGACGTGATCGTGACGGCGACGCACGGCATCCTGTCGGGTCCGGCGGCCGATCGTCTGAAGAACTCGAAGGTGAGCGAGTTCGTGTTCACGGACACGCTGCCGGTGCCGGGTGCCCTGGAGCTGGACAAGATCACGGTTCTTTCGATCGCGCCGACGATCGCGCGTGCGGTGCGCGAGGTGTTCGAGGACGGTTCGGTGACGAGCCTCTTCGAGGAGCACTGAGCTCCGGAGAAGTGACAGGGAGGGCCGTTTCCCCGGTGGGGAGGCGGTCCTTTCCCGTGCTCCCGCCGGTCCGTGCTGATCCATTTGGGCGGTTCGGTGGCGGCGGGTAGACTGCCGGGGTTGCTCGGCGAGGGAGGCCGTACCCGTGGAGGGTTCCGGCGGTCCGTTATCGACGCGCTCTTCGTAGCAGGCCATCGCCAGTCGTGGCCGGGTGACCTCGTTTTCCGTCACCTTCTACGAGGAGTGCCACATGTCCGAGGTCAAGATCGCCGCCTCCGTCCGTTCGGAGTTCGGCAAGGGCGCCGCCCGCAAGATCCGTCGTGACAACAACGTCCCCGTCGTCCTGTACGGCCACGGCACGGACCCGGTCCACCTGACCCTGCCGGGTCACGAGCTGCTGCTCGCCCTGCGTACGCCGAACGTCCTGCTCGCGCTGGACATCGACGGCAAGGGCCAAGAGCTGGCGATCCCGAAGGCCGTGCAGCGCGACCCGCTGAAGGGCTTCCTGGAGCACGTCGACCTGCTTCTGGTGAAGCGCGGCGAGAAGGTCACCGTCGAGGTTCCGGTCCAGGCCGAGGGTGAGCTGGCCGCCGGTGGCAACCTCCTGGAGCACGTGCTGAACACGCTCTCGGTCGAGGCCGAGGCCACCCACCTGCCCGAGTCCTTCTCGGTCTCCGTCGAGGGCCTGGAGGCCGGTGCCTCCGTGCTCGCCAAGGACATCGAGCTCCCGAAGGGCACCACCCTGGTGACCGACGCCGACGCCGTCGTCCTGCAGGTCCTGGCCGCCCAGGCCGAGGAGCCGGCCGCCGAGGGCGAGACCGCCGAGGCCGCCGAGGGCGAGACCGCCGAGGGCGCCGAGGCCTGAGCCGTGGGCTCTGCCTGATGTGACGGGGTGACGGGCCGCACGGCCCGTCACCCCGTTTCCCTTGTACGGGTACGGATGTACGGGTTACGGGACACCGCTCACGGGACACCGCTTGCGGACACGAGGAGATCTGACGCACATGACGACGGACGACGCCGACGCGCCCTGGCTGATCGTCGGCCTCGGCAATCCGGGGCCGGAGTACGCGGCGAACCGGCACAACATCGGTTTCATGGTGGTGGACCTGCTGGCGGAGCGGATGCGCGGCTCGTTCAGGCGGGCGCAGAAGGCGCAGGCGCAGGTCGTGGAGGGCCGGATGGGTCCGCCGGGGCCGGCGAGTCGGCGGGTGGTGCTGGCGAAGCCGATGTCGTACATGAACCTGTCGGGCGGTCCGGTGACGGCGCTGCGCGACTTCTACAAGGTGCCGACGGCGCACGTGGTGGCGGTCCACGACGAGCTGGACATCGACTACGGGGTGCTGCGGCTGAAGCTGGGCGGCGGGGACAACGGGCACAACGGTCTGAAGTCGATGACGAAGGCGATGGGGGCGGACTACCACCGGGTGCGGTGCGGGATCGGGCGGCCGCCGGGCCGGATGCAGGTGGCGGACTTCGTCCTGAAGGACTTCTCGTCGGCGGAGCGCAAGGACCTGGACTGGTTCGTGGACCGGGCGGCGGACGCGGTGGAGTGTCTGGTGGCGGAGGGGTTGGAGCGGGCGCAGTCCGCGTACAACTCCTGAGTCTGGTCATACGGGCGTACGACTGTACGATCGCGGGTCATGACGCACGTCCGTAACGCCGCCCTGGCCCTGGTCGCCCTGCTCCTCGTCGTCGCGGGCGTGTGGGCCTCGTGGGCCTCGGCCCAGCACGTGCTGCTGGGCAAGGGGCGTGAGCACGGGACGCTGACGGTGACGGCCTGCGGCGAGGAGTCGTGCAGCGGGCGGTACGTGCCGGGGGAGCCGGGTGGGGAGCGCCGGACGCTGTCGATAGGGCGGTCGGTGGCGGCGGGGCCGGGGATGACGATCCCGGTGGTGGTGAAGCCGGGTACGGACGAGGGCGTGCGGGCGGGCTGGGGCGGCGGGTTGCACGCCTGGCTGCCGTTGGGCGGGGCGCTGCTGCTCGCGGCGCCGCTGGTGGGCGGTGGGCTGCGGTTGCCGCGGACGGCGTGGTCGCTGGCGGGGCTGGGCGCGGGGTTGCTGGTGGCGACGTTCTTCGCGCTCTGAGCCGTACGTACGTGTGAGGGAGCCCCTTCCGGGGTCCGTGCCGGAAGGGGCTCCTCGGTGTCCGTGCGGGCGGGGGTCAGCCGGTGTTGCGCAGGCCCGCCGCGACGCCGTTGACGGTGAGGAGGAGCGCCCGGGCGAGGAGGGGGTCCGGGTCCTCGCCGTTCTCGGCGGCGGCGCGCTGGCGGGCGAGGAGGGCGACCTGGAGGTAGGAGATCGGGTCCAGGTAGGCGTCGCGGATGGCGAAGGTCTGCTGGAGGACCGGGTTGGAGTCGAGGAGCTTCTCGCCGCCGGTGACCTTGAGGACCTCGGAGACGGTCAGTTCGTGCTCGGCCTCGATGGTGTCGAAGACGTGCTTGAGGTCGTCGGGGACGAGGGTGTCGACGTAGTGGCGGGCGATGCGCAGGTCGGTCTTCGCGAGGGTCATCTCGACGTTGGAGAGGAAGTTGCGGAAGAAGTGCCAGCGCTCGTACATCTCGCCGAGGACGGGGGCGAGTCCGGCTTCGCGGAGGGCCTTGAGGCCGGAGCCGACGCCGAACCAGCCGGGGACGATCTGGCGGGACTGGGTCCAGCCGAAGACCCACGGGATGGCGCGGAGTCCGTCGAGGGAGACGCCGGAGCCGGGGCGGCGGGAGGGCCGTGAGCCCAGGTGCAGGTCGGCGAGCTGGTCGACGGGGGTGGAGGCGAGGAAGTACGCCGGCAGGCCGGGGTCCTCGACGAGCTTGCGGTAGGCGGTGTGGGCGGCGTCGGAGACGGTGTCCATGGCCGCGTCCCAGCGGGCGAGGGCCTCGTCGGACTGGCGCGGCGCGGTGTGCAGGGCGGAGGCCTGCAGGGTGGCGGCGACGGTCAGTTCGAGGTTCTCGCGGGCGAGGGACGGGATGAGGTACTTGTCGGAGATGACCTCGCCCTGTTCGGTGACCTTGATCTCGCCTTCGAGGGTGCCCCAGGGCTGGGCGAGGATCGCGTCGTGGGAGGGGCCGCCGCCGCGGCCGACGGTGCCGCCGCGGCCGTGGAAGAGGCGGAGGCGGACGCCGTAGCGGTGGGCGACGTCGCGCAGGCGCCGCTGGGCGCGGTGGATCTCCCACTGGGAGGTGGTGATGCCGCCGAACTTGGAGGAGTCGGAGTAGCCGAGCATGACCTCCTGGACGTCGCCGCGGAGGGAGACGAGGCGCCGGTAGGAGGGGTCGGCGAGCATGTCGTCGAGGATGACGTCGGCGGCCTTGAGCTCGTCGGTGGTCTCCAGGAGCGGCACGATGCCGATCTTGGCCCAGCCGGCGTGGAGGTCGATGAGGCCGGCCTCGCGGGCGAGGACGGCGGCGGCGAAGACGTCGTCGGCGCCCTGGCACATCGAGATGATGTAGGACTCGATGACCTCGGGGCCGAAGCGTTCGAAGGCTTCCTTGACGGTGTGGAAGACGCCGAGGGTCTTCTGTCCGGCGGCGTCGAGGGGGGCCGGGGTGGGGGCGAGGGGGCGGCGGGAGCGGAGTTCCTTGGCGAGGAGCTTCTGCCGGTAGTCGCGGGGCATGTCGGCGTAGCGCCAGGACTCCTCGCCGAGGCGGTCGAAGAGCTGCCCGAGGGCGTGGTGGTGGGCCTCGGCGTGCTCGCGGACGTCCATGGTGGCGAGCTGGAGGCCGAAGGCGGAGAGGGTGCGGATGACCCGGTCCATGCGCCCGTCGGCGAAGAGGGCGCCGCGGTGTTCGCGCAGGGAGGTCTGGAGGAGGGTGAGGTCGTGGATCAGCTCGGCGGTGCCGAGGTAGTCGCGGCCGTCCTGGTGGGGGGTGCCGTGGGCGAGGCGCTCGCGGGTGTTGACGAGCTTCTGCCGGATGCAGGTGGCCTTGAGCCGGTAGGGCTCCTCGGCGTTGAGGCGCTTGTAGCGGGGGCTGATCTCGGGGAGGAGTTCCAGGTCGCGCTGGAGGGAGTCCAGGAGTTCCGGGGTGGCTCCGGTGTAGCGGATGGAGTTGGAGAGGAGTCCGCGGAGGAAGTCGACCAGTTCGAGGGCGTCGGTGATGCCGTGCTCGTGCTGGAGGATCAGGATGTCGCGGGTGACCTGGGGGGTGACGTTGGGGTTGCCGTCGCGGTCGCCGCCGATCCAGGTGCCGAAGGTGAGGGGGCGGGTGCCGGCGGGCAGTTCGACGCCGACGCGCTCCAGTTCGGCGGCGAGGTCCTCCAGGACGTCGCCGACGGCGCCCGCGTGGAGTTCGTCGAGGTAGTAGATGGCGTTGCGGGCCTCGTCGGCGGGCTCGGGGCGGACCACCCGGAGCTCGTCGGTCTGCCAGATGAGGTCGATGTTCTCGGCGAGGCGCAGGTCGGTGCGGCGCCGGTCGGCCTGGCCGACCGGGGTCTCCAGGAGGGCGGCGATCCGGCGCAGCTTGTTGAGGACGGAGCGGCGGGCGGCCTCGGTGGGGTGTGCGGTGAAGACGGGTCGCACGTTGAGGTTCTTGACGGTCTCGCGGACGTGCTCGGGGTCGCCGTCCTTGAGCATGTCGACGGTGCGGGCGAGGAGGCCGCCCTCGGCGGCGCGCCTCTCGCGCAGTTCGCGGCCGCGGTGGACCTGCTCGGTGACGTTCGCGAGGTGGAAGTAGGTGGAGAAGGCGCGCACGAGCTTGGCGGCCGTCTCGAGTTCGACGCCGCGGAGGAGCTCGGCGGCGGCCTCGCCGTCCTCGCGGGTGAGGCCGCGGACGCGCTCGACGAGGTCGAGGAGTTCGTGGCCCTCCTGGCGGACGAGGGTCTCGCCGAGGAGGTCGCCCAGTCGGCGGATGTCGGCGCGCAGCTCGGCGCTGGCGGTGGGGGTCTGGTCGGCACTGCTCACAGGTGCGGCTCCTTGCAGTGTTTGAGCACGTCTGGAGGTGTTCTGGAGGCTTGCGGACCGCGCTGTCCGACGCACCAAGGATAGGTGGCCGTCCCTCCGGTGGCGGCCGGGGCCCTCTTGTGCCCTCTTGCCGCGCGCCACGACGCTGCCATACTTACGACACCGTAGGTTACGGAGCCGTAGCCACGGGATCGTTCACGTGCGCGTTTCCGCGCGCGTCACCCCTTCTGCCCCTCATCCCCAGGGAGACCCATGACCATGAGCCCCGAGATGACCTCTGCGCCCGAGGCGCCGGACAATCCGGACGGCCCCGAAGCGCTGCCCTTCGCCACGCTGGGCGGTGACAGGAAGGGGTCGGTCGAGCAGATCGCCCTGACGCTGTTCATCGTGGTGCCGTTCCTGGCGCTGCTCGCGGCGGTGCCGCTGACGTGGGGCTGGGGGGTGAGCTGGCTGGACCTCGGTCTGATGGTGGCGATGTACTTCATCGGCTGCCACGGGATCACGATCGGTTTCCACCGGTACTTCACGCACGGGTCGTTCAAGGCGAAGCGGCCGCTGCGGATCGCGCTGGCGGTCATGGGGTCGCTGGCGGTGGAGGGGCCGCTGGTGCGCTGGGTGGCGGACCACCGCAAGCACCACAAGTTCTCGGACGCGGAGGGCGACCCGCATTCGCCGTGGCGGTTCGGGGAGACGGTTCCGGCGCTGATGAAGGGCCTGTGGTGGGCGCACATCGGCTGGATGTTCGACGAGGAGCGGACGCCGCAGCACAAGTACGCGCCCGATCTGATCAAGGATCCGGCGCTGCGGGCGATCTCGCGCCAGTTCGTGCTGTGGACGGTGGTGTCGCTGGCGATCCCGCCGCTGGTGGGCGGTCTGGTGACGTGGTCGTGGTGGGGCGCGTTCACGGCGTTCTTCTGGGGCTCGCTGGTGCGGGTGGCGCTGCTGCACCACGTGACGTGGTCGATCAACTCGATCTGCCACGCGGTGGGCAAGCGTCCGTTCAAGTCGCGCGACCGGTCGGGGAACGTGTGGTGGCTGGCGGTCCTGTCGTGCGGGGAGTCGTGGCACAACCTGCACCACGCGGACCCGACGTCGGCGCGGCACGGGGTGCTGCGCGGGCAGGTCGACTCCAGTGCGCGGCTGATCCGCTGGTTCGAGAAGGCGGGCTGGGCGTACGACGTGCGCTGGCCGGCGAAGTCGCGCATCGAAGCCCGCCGCCGGGCCGCGCCGGCAGACGCGGCATGATGGAGGACGTGGCGATCGAGGGCAGGACCGGCGGCAGTGGCGGCAGCGGCGGCGAGCAGAAGCCCCGGCGCGGGCGCCGGGTGCGGATGACGGGCGCGGAGCGCCGGGAGCAGCTGCTGGACATCGGCCGCACCTTGTTCGCCGCGAAGGGCTTCGAGGGCACGTCGGTGGAGGAGATCGCGGCGAAGGCCGGGGTCTCCAAGCCGGTGGTGTACGAGCACTTCGGGGGGAAGGAGGGGCTGTACGCGGTCGTGGTCGACCGGGAGATGCGGCAGCTCCTGGACGGGGTGACGGGGGCGCTGACGGCGGGGCATCCGCGGGAGCTCCTGGAGCAGGCGGCGTTCGCGCTGCTCGACTACATCGAGAACTACACGGACGGCTTCCGGATCCTCGTACGGGATTCGCCGGTGGCGCAGTCGACGGGTACGTTCGCGTCGCTGATCAGCGACATCGCCACGCAGGTGGAGGACATCCTGGGCCTGGAGTTCAAGGCGCGGGGGTTCGATCCGAAGCTGGCGCCGCTGTACGCGCAGGCGCTGGTGGGCAGTGTGGCCCTGACGGGCCAGTGGTGGCTGGACGTCCGCAAGCCGAAGAAGGCGGAGGTCGCGGCGCACCTGGTGAACCTGGCGTGGCACGGCCTGGACGGCCTGGAGCAGAAGCCGCGGCTGATAGGGCACCGGAAGAGCTGACGGGACGCGGGAAGCCCGGCGGGCCGGGGCGCTCGGCGGGGCCCCGAGGGGCCGGCGGGCCGGGGGCCGGAAGGGGTGGGACCGGCGGGCGGAGGGGGGTTCCGGTTGCCGGGGGCGGGCGTCGGTGACGTGTCGTGGGGGCGGGATATGCTCCTGCCGAAACCGGGAGGGTGTTCGCCCTCCGCGCGCGTGCACCGCGCGCGGAGGTGTCGCGGAGCCCCGCGCCCGGTCCATCGTCATCTGATCCCTGGGGGGGATCTCTTGCGTCCTGTGCGTTCCACGCGTGCGCGCCTCGCGGCCTGCACCGCTCTCGTCCTCTCCGCGGGCATGCTGCTCGCGGCCCCGGCGTCGGCCGACGGGCCCTCGCCCCGCCCGGCCGTCGGGAAGCCGGCCCCCGACTCCGCCACCCCGTCGGTCCGGAAGGTCCCCGGCGGCGCCGCGGGCCGCGCGGACGCCGTGGGGGCGTCCAGGCCCGCCGGCTCCCCGCAGCTGTCGGACTTCGACGGCGACGGGTACGGCGACCTGATCTACCGTGCCTGGGACGGCGGTCTCCACACCGCCACGACCGCCGGCGGGGGCGGGCGGTTCCTCGCGGAGGTCCCCGAGCCCGTCAAGGACGTCGTCCCGATCGGCGACCAGGGCGACGGCGGCGGCCCCGAGGTCCTGACCCTCTCGTCGCGGGGCGTGCTCTCGCTGTACGCGAACGCCACGCCCACCACCGCCTCGTACGCCTGGCAGGGCCTCGGCTGGCAGATCTACAACAAGGTCCTCGCGCCCGGCGACGTGAACGACGACGGCCGCGCGGACCTCCTCGCCCGCGACCACAACGGCAACCTGTACCTGTACTACGCCACCGGGAACCACGCGGAGCCGTTCTCCGCGCGCGTGAAGGTCGGTCCCGGCTGGAACACGTACGACCAGCTCCTCGGCATCGGGGACAACAACGGCGACGGCTGGGCCGATCTGCTGGCCCGCGACACCGCCGGCACCCTGTGGTTCTACGCCGGCAGGGGCGACAAGGCGGCGCCGTTCGGCGCCCGCAAGGCCGTCGGTGGCGGCTGGCAGGCCTACAACCAGATCTTCGCCGTCGGCGACGACAACGGGGACGGCAACGGGGAGCTGCTCGCCCGCGACCAGAAGGGCACCCTCTGGTACTACGTCGGCAAGGGCGGGGGTGCCTTCGAGACCCGCCGGCAACTCGACGCCGTGGGCTACTGGCAGGGCATTCCGCAGTTCGGCGGCGCGGGCAACATCCCGGTCACCGGCGACAAGGAGGGCGTCCTGGCGCGGGACGGGGCCGGCACGCTGTTCTGGTACGGCAGCCGGACCGACGGCGTGCTCGCCGACCGCACCCCGACCGGTGAACCGGGCGCCTGGGCGGGCGTCGGCTTCACGCACCTGTCCACGCTGGACCCGGACGCCTCGTCGGACGTCGCGTGGGTCGAGCAGGGCGTCCTGTACGTCGAGGGCGCGGAGATCGGCCCCGGCTGGGACGTCTACGACGCGTTCGTGGGTCCGGGCGACCTGACCGGCGACGGCAAGGGCGACCTGCTGGCCCGGGACAGGTCCGGCGTGCTCCACCTGTACGCGGGCAACGGCGCGGGCACCGCCTTCGGCGGCCGGATCAAGGTCGGCCCCGGCTGGGGCTCGTACGACAGGCTGGTCGGCGCGGGCGACCACACCAGCGACGGCCGCGCGGACATCGTGGCCCGCACCCCGGGCGGCGACCTGTACCTGTACGCGGGTACGGGGAGCGCGACCGCGCCGTTCAAGGACCGGGTCAGGATCGGTCCCGGCTGGCAGACGTACACCCGGCTGGTGGCCCCCGGCGACCTGAACGCCGACGGCAAGGCCGATCTGCTCGGCGTGGCCGCCGACGGCACCCTCTACCGCTATCTGAACACCACGTCGGGCACGTTCTCGGCGCGCTTCGCCATCGGCAGCGGCTTCGGGGCCTACGACTCCATGTCGTGACGGCCGGGAGGCAGAACGGCCCGGGGGTCCGGGATTTCCCGGCCCCCCGGCTTCCCTGCTTGCCGGCTTCCCTGCTTCCCGGCACAAACCCCTGGCGCTCCGGGGGGACCGGGGTAGGATCATGTTCAACATCCGGGGGGGTGTTCCGACCTTCGAACGAAGCCGTCTCGACGGGGCCATCGGCCTGCGTCGACGCCGTTCGACGCCGTGCGAACCCTCCCGTTTGATCTCGTCTGTGTGCGTTTCCGTCGCACCTCTGATCCCTGGGGGGGATCTCTTGTTCCTCACGCACTCCAAGCGTGCCGGCCGCCTCGCCGCCTGCACCGCTCTCGCCCTCTCCGCGGGCATGCTCCTGGCGGGCACCGCGTCCGCCGACAACCCGTCGCCGCGTCCGTCGGCCACGAAGCGGGTGGCCGAGAAGAAGGCGCCCTCCTTCACTCCTCCGAAGCTGGCGCTCCCGCAGCGGGAGGACGTCCGCATGGGCGCCGCCACGGCCACGGCCGGCGCGCGGCTCCAGTCCGACCTGGACCGCGACGGCTTCGAGGACATCATCTTCCGCGCCGTGGACGGGCAGCTCTACTCGTCCACGTCCAGCGGCCAGGGGGGCGCGTTCGAGCTCTTCCGCACCGAGGACGTCGCGAAGGAGATCGTCCCGATCGGCAACCAGGGCGGCACGGGCGAGCCCGAGGTCCTGGTCCTGTCCGAGAACGGCACGCTGAAGCTGTACCGCGACGCCGACCCGTACGGCAGCCCGTACGAGTCGACGGTGGGCGGCGGCTGGCAGATCTACAACAAGATCTCCTCGCCCGGCGACCTGAACGGCGACGGTCGCGCGGACGTGATCGCCCGCACCAAGGACGGGTCGCTGTACCTGTACCTGGCCACCGGCAACCTGTCGAAGCCGCTCGGGGCCCGTACGCTGATCGGCGGCGGCTGGGGCGCCTACGACCAGATCGTGGGCTTCGGCGACGCCAACCGCGACGGCCGCGGCGACCTGTACGCCCGCGACACCGCCGGCACGCTGTGGTTCTACGCCGGTACGGGCAAGGCGTCCGCGCCGTTCGGCGCCCGCAAGGCCATCGGCGGCGGCTGGGGCGTCTACACCCAGCTCCTGCCCGGCGGCGACGGCTTCCTGCTCGCCCGGGACCAGAAGGGCTCGCTGTACGTCTACGCGGGCAAGGGCAACGGCACCCTGGCCGCGCCCCAGAAGTCCGGCAGCACGGGCAGCATGAAGGGCATCGTCCACTTCGCCAACGGCGGCGGGAACCCGTACACCGGCAAGGAGGGCATCTTCGCGACCACGCCCGCCGGAGCCCTGTACTGGTACAACGGCAGCACCACCGGCTCCCTGGACCCGCGCGTGCTGGCCTCCGACAACGGCGGCTACGACGACACCTTCGTCCCCCTGCACTTCTCCTCGCTGAACCAGGACGCCCTGTCGGACCTCGGCTTCCTCTTCGAGGGCGTCCTGTACGTCGAGGGCGCGGAGATCGGCCCCGGCTGGGACGTCTACGACACGATCGTGGGCCCGGGCGACCTGACCGGCGACGGCAAGGGCGACCTGCTGGCCCGGGACAGGTCCGGCGTGCTCTACCTGTACGCGGGCAACGGCGCGGGCACCGCCTTCGGCGGCCGGATCAAGGTCGGCCCCGGCTGGGGCTCGTACGACAAGCTGGTCGGCGCGGGCGACTACACCGGCGACGGCCGCACCGACCTGCTGGCCACCACCCCGGGCGGCGACCTGTACCTCTACGGCGGTACGGGGAGCGCGACCGCGCCGTTCAAGGGCCGGGTGAAGATCGGTCCCGGCTGGCAGACCTACGGCAAGCTGGTGGCCCCGGGCGACCTGAACGCCGACGGCAAGGCCGACCTCATCGGCGTCGCCCACAACGGCGACCTGTACACCTACCTGAACACCGCGCCGGGCAAGTTCTCCGGGCGGGTCAAGTTCGGCCCCGGCTTCCAGATCTACAACAAGGTCTTCTGAGGTACCGAGGCATCGCGGGCGCCCCGCACCGGAGTTCCGGTGCGGGGCGTCCGCGCGTCCACCGCTTCCCGCGCGTTCAGGACGGTTCGTTCCCGCGCGTTCAGGCCGGTTTGCGGGCGACGGCGAAGATCCGCCGGAACGGGAAGACGGTTCCGTGCGGGCCGGGCGGGTAGGCCTCGCGCAGGAGGGCGCGGTACTGCCCGAGGAAGGCGTCGGCCGCCTCCCGGTCGTCGCCCAGGGCGGTGAGGACGGGCCGCAGGGCGGTGCCCTTCACCCAGTCGAGGACGGGGTCCTCGCCCTGGAGGAGCTGGCAGTACGTGGTCTCCCAGACGTCCGCCTCGCAGCCGAGGCCGATGAGGCGGTTCAGGTAGTCGGCGGTGTCGAGGACGTGGACGAAGCGGCGGCCCTGGTCGCCGAGGCGGTCGCGCCACTCGGGGGTGTCGCAGAGTTCGCCGAGCAGGGCGTGGCTGGGCGAGACGAAGTTGCCGGGGACCTGGAAGGCGAAGGTGCCGCCGGGGCGCAGCCCGTCGATCCAGGAGGCGAAGGACTCGGGGTGGTCGGGGACCCACTGGAGGGCCGCGTTGGAGACGATCAGGTCGTAGGGCTCGTCCGGGGTCCAGTGGGCCGCGTCGGCGGGCCGGAAGTCGATCCAGCCGCCTCCCCCGGTGGTCCCCGCCCAGTCCTTGTCGGCCCGTTCCAGCATCTCGGGCGAGAGGTCGAAGCCGGTGATGTGCGCGTCGGCCCACCGGTCGGCGAGGAGGGCCGTCACGTTGCCGGGGCCGCAGCCGAGGTCGGCGATGCGGGCGGGCCGGTCTCCGGCCGGCAGCTCCGGTATTCGGGCGAGCAGGTCGAGGAAGGGCCGGGCGCGGTGTCCGGAGTGGCGGAGGTACTGCTGTGGATCCCAGGTTGGCGCGGCGGATTCCACGGAATGCATGTTCGAAGCCCCCTTGCTGGAACGAATGACCGAAACGGAACGGTGTTCCGGCCGGGTCCCTTCCCCATAGTCCAGGGAAATATATCTTGATAAAAAGAATCTTTAGGCAAAGAAACTTCACTTGAAGAGACTTTATGTCAACAGACCCTCTACACTGATCGTCATGGAGGACGAGGTCGACCGACTGGTCGCAGCATGGCGCCGCGAGCGCCCGGACCTCGACGTGGAACCGCTCGAGGTGCTCAGCCGCGTCTCGCGGCTCGCCCGGCACCTCGACCGCGCCCGTCGGCTCGCCTTCTCCGAGCACCAGCTGGAGCCCTGGGAGTTCGACGTCCTCACCTCGCTCCGCCGCGCCGGGGCGCCCTACCAGCTCTCCCCCGGCCAGCTCCTCACCCAGACCCTGGTCACCTCCGGGACCATGACCAACCGCATCGACCGGCTCACCAAGAAGGGCCTGGTCGAGCGGCTGCCCGACCCCAGCGACCGGCGCGGGGTCCTCGTCCGGCTCACCCCCGAGGGCCGCGACCGCGCCGACGAGGCGCTCGCCGGACTCCTCGCCCAGGAGCGCGCCATCCTGGCCCGGCTCTCCGGCGCCCAGCGCGCCGAACTGGCCGCCCTGCTACGCCGGCTGACCGCCCCGTTCGACAACGTCCCCGGCTAGCACCGGCGCCGGTACGGACACCGGCACGGCCTCCGCGGGGCCGACGCCCGCGCGGCGGGCCAGGGCCACCGCCGCCAGGGTCGAGTGCACGCCCAGCTTCCCCAGCACGTTCTGCATGTGGGTGCGGACGGTGTGCGGGGAGAGGAAGAGGCGCTCGGCGACCGCCTTGCGGCCCAGGCCCGCGACCATGCAGCGCAGCACCTCCCGCTCGCGCGGGGTCAGCGACTCCACGAGCCGCTCGCTGTCCGTGCGGTGCTTGCGGGCCGCCGTCAGCTCTCGCAGGACGCCCGTGAGCAGGGCCGGCGGCAGGTGCGTCTCGTCCCTGAGGACCCCCCGCACCACCGCGAGCAGCCGCTGGAGCGAGCAGTCCTTCGCGACCCAGCCCGACGCCCCGGCCTGGAGGGCGAGCGCGGCCCGCTGCGGGTCGTCCCGCTCCGCGAGGACGACGGTGCGGACGGCGGGCTGGACCCGGCGCACCCCGGCCACCAGCGAGATCCCGTCCACCGCGCCCTCGCCGTCGTCGGGCACGGCGCGGGCCGGGGCCGTCCCGGGCGGGCCGGCGCCCAGCTCGGCGTCGACCAGCAGCACGTCGAACCTGCGCCCCTCCGCCGCACCGCGCTCCAGACAGCGCAGGGCCGCGGGACCGCTGCCGGCCGCGGCGACGTCGACGTCCGGCTCCGCCGCGAGGGCGGCGGCCAGCGACTCGGCGAAGATCCGGTGGTCGTCCACCACCAGGACCCGGATACGTGCCACGGACACCCCCATGCGTCGAGGAACGGGCCGGCGCGGGCGGAGCGCCGGGGGCGGGTCCGTCGTGGGACACGGCCGCCGTGCGGGGAGAGATACCCCGCTCACGGCGCCGTACCCGGCGGGCCCCGTCCCCTGAACGACGCCGGCCCCCACCGGCACCGCCCCAGGGTAGGGGCGGTGCTCCACGGCGGGGGCCGAATCGCGGAACTGCCGGGGGCGGAGGCCGGAAAGGGCTCCTCAGAGGCGGTGGGCGCCCGCCGAGGGGACGGCCGGGAAGACGCCCGGGGCCGTGTGCCCGGCCGCGGCGAAGGCCTTCTCGACGGCGGCGGCGACCTCCTCCGCCCGGTCGGCCTCCACCAGGACGACGGCCGAGCCGCCGAAGCCGCCGCCGGTCATCCGGGCGCCGAGCGCCCCGGCCGCGTTCGCCGCCCCGACCACCAGGTCCAGTTCGGGGCAGGAGACCCGCAGGTCGTCCCGGAGCGAGGCGTGGCCCTCGGTGAGGAGCGGGCCGACCGCCCGGGGGTCCCCCGCGTCGAGCAGCGCGATCACCCGCTCCACGCGCGCGTTGTCCGAGACGACGTGCCGCACGTACCGCCGTACCGTCTCGTCGTCCAACCGTGCGAGCGCTTCCGGCAGGTGCGCGGCGTCGATCTCGCGCAGGGTGCGCACGCCGAGCGCCCGCGCGCCCGCCTCGCACCCGGCGCGCCGCTCGGCGTACGCGCCGTCCCCGAGGGCGTGCTTCACGCGCGTGTCGACGACGAGGAGTGTCAGCCCCTCGGCGGCCGGGTCGAAGGGGACCTGGCGGTACGACAGGTCGCGGGTGTCCAGGTGGAGGGCGTGGCCCTCCAGCGCGCAGGCGGAGGCCATCTGGTCCATGATCCCGCAGGGCACGCCGACGAAGGCGTTCTCGGCGCGCTGGGCGAGCCGGGCCAGTTCGGGCCGGGAGAGGCCGAGGCCGAACAGGTCGTTCAGGGCGAGGGCGGTGACGACCTCCAGGGCGGCCGAGGAGGAGAGTCCGGCGCCGGTCGGCACGGTCGAGGAGAGGTGCACGTCGGCGCCGGTCACCGGGTGCCCGGCCTCCCGCAGGGCCCAGACGACCCCGGCGGGGTAGGCCGCCCAGCCGCCGCCGGACAGCGGCTCCAGGGTGTCCGCGTCGAGCTGGACGACCCCGCCGTCGACGTCGGCCGAGTGCAGGCGCAGGACGCCGTCGTCGCGGCGGGCCACGGCGGCGACGGCGGTGTGCGGCAGGGCGAGCGGCAGCACGAAACCGTCGTTGAAGTCGGTGTACTCCCCGATGAGGTTGACCCGCCCCGGGGCCGCCCAGACCCCGTCGGGGGCGGCCCCGTAGAGGCTCCGGAATCCGGCGGCGACGTTCACGGGCACTCTCCTTCCCCGTTCCGGGCGAAGGCCCAGGCGTCGGCGACGACGTCCGCCAGGTCGGGGCGGGAGGGGGTCCAGCCGAGCCGTTCGCGCGCGGTGTCGGCGGAGGCGACGAGGACGGCCGGGTCGCCGGGGCGGCGGGGGGCGGTGACCTCGGGGACCGGGTGGCCGGTGACCTTCCGGACGGTCTCGATCACCTCGCGGACGGAGAAGCCGTTGCCGTTGCCCAGGTTGCAGACCAGGTGCTCGCCCGCCGCCACGGCGTCGAGCGCGAGCAGGTGGGCCTCGGCGAGGTCGGCGACGTGGATGTAGTCGCGGACGCAGGTGCCGTCCGGGGTCGGGTAGTCCTCGCCGTACACGGAGACGGCCTCGCGGCGGCCCAGGGCGACCTGGAGGACGAGCGGGATCAGGTGCGACTCGGGGTCGTGGCGCTCGCCGTACGGGCCGTACGCCCCGGCCACGTTGAAGTACCGCAGCGAGACGGCGGCCAGGCCGTGGGCGGTGCACTCGCCGCCGATCATGTGGTCCACGGCGAGCTTGGTCGCTCCGTAGGGGCTGGTGGGGGCGGTGCGGGCGGTCTCGGGGATCGGCACGGCCTCCGGCTCGCCGTAGGTGGCGGCGGTGGAGGAGAAGACGAGGCGGCGGACCCCGGCCGCGCGCATGGCGGCGAGCAGGGCCGTGGTGCCGCCGACGTTGTTCTCCCAGTACTTCTCGGGCTTCTCGACGGACTCGCCGACCTGGGAGGAGGCGGCGAAGTGCAGGACGGCGTCGTAGGAGCCGTCGAGCCACCGCCCGGCGTCCTGGACGCGTCCCTCGACGAACTCGGCGCCCTCGGGGACGGCTTCGGCGAAGCCGGTGGAGAGGTCGTCGAGGACGGTGACCCGGTGGCCCCGTTCCAGGAGGTGGGCGGCGACCACGCTGCCCACGTACCCCGCCCCGCCCGTCACCAGATACCTGCGCGTCATGCGCTCGCCACCTCTCGCAGTCGTCGGGCCGCGTCCTCCGGCCGCACGTCGTTCATGAAGGCCCCCATGCCGGACTCGGTGCCGGCGAGGAACTTGAGCTTGCCCGGGGCCCGTCGGACGGTGAAGAGCTCCAGGTGGAGCCCGAAGTCCTCGCGCCGCCCGTCCGTGAACGGCGCCTGGTGCCAGGCGGCGATGTAGGGGGTCGGCGGCGCGTCCGGGCCGAAGATCCGGTCGAAGCGCCTCAAGAGTTCCAGAAGGACCTGTGGGCACTCTGTGCGGGCGCCGCCGTCGAGGGCGAGCAGGTCGGGCACCCGCCGCTTGGGGTGCAGGTGCACCTCGTACGGCCAGTGGGCGGCGTACGGCACGAAGGCGATCCAGTGCTCGGTCTCCAGGACCACCCGCTCGCCGTCCCCCTTCTCCCGGGCGACGACGTCGTCGAAGAGGTTCCGCCCGGTCGCCTCGCGGTGCGCGTCGATCCGGCGCCTCATGGCGGCCGTCCGGGGCGTCACGTAGGGGAAGGCGTAGATCTGGCCGTGGGCGTGGGGCAGGGTGACGCCGATCTCGGCGCCCCGGTTCTCGAAGCAGTAGACCTGCTCGACGCCGGGGAGGGCGGAGAGCGCGGCGGTGCGGTCGGTCCAGGCGTCGAGGACGAGGGCGGCCCGTTCCTCGGTGAGGTCGGCGAAGGAGTCGGTGTGGTCGTCGGTGAAGCAGACGACCTCGCAGCGGCCGACGCCGCCGGAGAGGGAGGGGAAGCGGTTCTCGAAGACCGCGACCTCGTAGCCCTTCTCGGGGATCTCGCTCTCGCGGCCGTCCCGGGAGGGGCAGAGCGGGCAGGCGTCGGCCGGCGGGAGGTAGGTGCGGTCCTGCCGGTGGGAGGCGACGGTGACCGGGTCGCCGGTCAGCTCGTCGTACCGGATCTCGGAGCGGGAGACGACACGGGTGAGGGGGCGGGGGTCGACGGCGTCGCGGACGGTGTCCTCGCGCGCGTCGTAGTAGATGAGCTCGCGTCCGTCGGCGAGCGTGGTGACGGTCTTCTTCACGGGATGCCCTCCGGGCAGGACCAAGCGCAACCAAACAGAACCACGCACAAAGAATCACATTCAAACATCACCGTCAATGCCGGAGGCCGCCCCGGATCGCTCCGCCCCGGCGCGGGGCGTGATCCGGCGCGGGGCGCGATCCGCGCGGTTCGCCGGGCGGGGGGGCTCTAGGAGGCGCCCCTCGGCCCCGGCAGGGCCCGGTCCAGGAGCCCCGTGCGGGCCGCCAGGGCCGCCGCCTCCAGGCGGGAGCCGACCCCCAGCTTCATCAGGACCCGCTGCACGTGCGTCCGCGCCGTGCTCGGCGCGATCCCCATCCCCACCGCGATCAGCCGGGTGTCCTCGCCCTCCGCGACCCGCACCAGGACCTCCACCTCCCGCCGCGTCAGGAGCCGCAGCAGCCGCTGCCCCTCGTCGTCCGGCTGCTCCGACGGGTGCAGCAGCTCCGCGAAGGCGCCCTGGAGGAGCTGCGGCGCCACCGCCGACTCGCCCGCCCTGGCCTTCACCAGGGCCCGCTCGACGCCCTCGATGCGCTCGTCGTGGCGGACGTACCCCGACGCCCCGGCCGCGAACGCCGCCGCGATCCCGCGCGGCGACGGCACCGGGCCGAGCACCACCACGGCCACCTGTGGCCGCTCCCGTCTGATCCGCACGACCGGGTCGAAGACCCCCGGCACGTCCGGCGCCGCCGTGCCCAGGAGGCAGACCTCCGGCGCCCGGCCCACCACCAGCTCCGCCGCTCCCGCCACCGGCGCGGCCGCCGCGAGCACCCGGTGCCCGCGCAGCTTGAGCGCCGAGGCGAGCGCCTCCGCGTGCAGCCGGTGGTCGTCGACCACCACGAGGCGTACGCCCATCCCCGTCATTCCCCCTCCTCCGAGGCCCGCCGCAGATCCCGGCGGGCCTGAACCCGGCAAGCTACACGCTCCCCCGCCCCCCATCCCGCCAATCCCGGACACGGGCCGCCCGAGCGGGCGAACGGGACCACCGGAAAAGGCCGCGGGCCCCTCCGGTGGTCCGGAGGGGCCCGCGGCCGTGTGCCGTCGTGCTGTGGTGCCGTCGTGCCGTCGTGCCGTCGTGCCGTCGTGCCGTCGTGCCGTCGTGCCGTCGTCCTGTTGTGCCGCCGTGCCGTCAGCGCGGGACGGCGAAGGAGACCGCCAGGTAGTCCTTGGGGCCGGTGTCCGACGCCCGGGGCTTGCTGAGCAGGTTGTCCGAGAGGAAGAACCGGCCGTCCGCGTAGCGGAGGTCGGCGCCGTTCAGGCTGAAGGTCCGCTCCGGGTTCTGGGACGACTTGTCCGCCGGGTTCTCCAGGAGGAGCGTCTCCTTCATCGTGGCCCCGTCGACCGAGACGACCTGTCCGCCCTTGTCGTACGGCGCCTCCTTGTAGGCGATGAGGGCGGCGCCGTCCATCCGCATCGGGACGAGGGTGTACTTGTCGCCCGCGTCGGCCTTCTCCGGCATCATGCGCCCGGTGGCGAGGTCGAAGGCGATGATCTCGTTGGTCTCGGAGCCGTAGTCGCCCGTGCTGCCCTCGTGCTCCTCGGTCGGCACGTACAGCTTGCCGTTGCCGACGAGCGCCTGGGTGCAGGACTCGACCTGGGTCGAGCGGCAGCGGGCCGCGTACCGGTCGGCGTCCGCCGTGATCTTCGCCTTCAGCTTCCCCGTCGTCTCGTCGATCGAGAAGAAGTCCGAGATGCCGCTGCCGTCGCCGGCGGTCTCACCGACGTCGGCCGCGACGACCAGCGGCTTGCTGGAGACGACCGAGGCGTACTTGACGCCGGTCGGCATCTTGAACTGCGAGAGCGGCTTGCCCGACACCGGGTCCAGGTTCTGGATCAGCACGGACGGGTTGTCGTACGTGCCGCACTTGCGGACCGCGACGAGGGCCGGGCCACCGCCGTAGCCCAGGTCGTAGCAGCGGTCGCCCTCGTCCTTCGGCTTCCACCGCGGGTTGCCGTTGGCGAGGTCGAAGGCCGCGCCCCCGTCGGTGCCGCCGGCCGCGACGGTCGCCCCGCTGAGCGTGACCTCGCTGAGCCGGGCCTTTTCGTCACCGACGGAGACCGCTTCGGACCACACCAGCTTGCCGGTGTTCAGGTCGACCACGCCGACCTCGGTGCACGGCTGGAAGTAGCGCGGCGCGACCCGCTTGGCGGCCTCGAAGAGGATCGGCAGCCTGCCGTCGGCGCTGACGTGCCGCGAGGCGCCGCACATCTGGCCGGTCAGCGGCAGCGTCCACAGGACGCTGCCCTTGTCCAGGTCGTAGGCGACGAGCGAGTTGAGGCCCGGCTTCACGAACGCCTTGTCGGTGATCCAGGAGCCGGAGACGTCGGTGACGTCCGGGACCTTCGGCAGGTCGATCTTGTAGGCCACCTTCGCCTGCGTGTCGGCGGGCGCCTTCTCCTTGCCGCCGCCACCGCCGCCGCCCTTGCCGCCGGTGCCGCCGCCGGTCGCGGGGCCCTGCGTGGTGCCGTCCGGGCCCTTGGCCTCCTCGGAGCCGTCACCGGAGTTGGCGTACCAGATGCCGAAGCCGACGATCAGGGCGACCGCGACGGCCGCCGCGATGACGATCTGGAGCTGCGCCGACAGCTTCTTGCCGCCGCCGGGCGCCGGGGGCGGGACGGGCGGGTACCCGCCGTACTGCGGCTGCTGGGGCTGCGTCGGGTAGCCGTACGGGGCCGCCGGGGGCTGCTGCGGCTGCGCCGGGTAGCCGTACCCCTGGCCCTGGTCGGGCCGGGGCTGCCCGGGGTAGCCGTACGGCGCCGTCGGAGGCTGCTGCGGGTGGCCGTACCCCTGGTCGGCCGGGGGCTGTTGGGGGTAGCCGTAGCCCTGGTCGGCCGGGGGCTGC
Source organism: Streptomyces bikiniensis (assembly GCF_000716625.1). NCBI lineage: Bacteria > Bacillati > Actinomycetota > Actinomycetes > Kitasatosporales > Streptomycetaceae > Streptomyces > Streptomyces bikiniensis. The sequence continues at coordinate 48,661 of NZ_JNXJ01000013.1, forward strand.
TGCGGGTGGCCGTAGCCGGCTCCGGGCTGCTGCGGGTAGCCGTAGCCGGGGGCCTGCGGCGGAGGCGTCGGGGCCCCGAAGCCGCCCTGCGGGTCCGGCGGCTGGTTCGGCGGGGGCGGGGGTGGCTGCGTCATCGGTCCGTGTACCTCACTTGCTGAAGGCCATCATCGTCTTGACCAGCTTCTCTTCCTTGTCGTTCGTGGCGGAGACGCGTCCGCTCGCCACCACGAAGACGCCGTTGCCGTAGGCGTAGCCGGCACTGAAGAAGCTGTTCTCGATCTCTGCGGTGGAGGCCGGGTGCTGGAGCAGGATCTTCGGCGCGCCGCCGGTGGGGGCGATGGTGGCGACGGCGCCGCCCTTGTTGTACGAGGACTTCACGTACGCCAGGACCTCGGAGCCCTCCATCCGCAGCGGCACCACGGTCTGCTCGCCGGGGGCCTTGGAGCGCCACTTGGCCTTGCCGTTGTCCAGGTCGAAGGCGATGACCTCGTTGGCCTTGCCGTAGCCGGTCTCGGTGGCCATGTAGAAGGTGTTCGCGTCGGCCGCGACGCCGGTGCAGCCCTGGAGGTTCTTGCCGAAGATGACGAAGCTGCCGCCGCACGAGGGGGCGAACTTGTCGGTGCCGCCCTGGATGTTCGAGCGGAGCTTGCCGTCGGGCCGCAGGGAGAAGATGCCCCACTTCTTCGGCTCGCGCTGGGTGGCCGAGACGACCAGCGGGTCGACCGAGTAGACCTTGTCGACCTCCCAGCCGGCCTGCAGCTGGAAGACGAACTTCGGCTTGCCGGTGTCGGGATCGACCTCGCCGACCGCCTGGGTCTTCTTGCTCGTGCCGTTGGCGGGGCAGTCCATGGCGGCGACGAGCTTCTTGCCGCCCGCGTAGGCGAAGGGCTTGCAGCCGGTGGTGGGGCCCGCGAAGAGCTGCCGGCCGTCGGTGAGCGAGAAGCCGTACGCGCTGCTGGAGCCGGCCGCGGTGACCGTGTTGCCGCTGATGGCCAGGGTGTTGTCGGAGAAGGCGAAGAAGCCGGTGGCCTTCGGCACCGCCTTCTTCCAGCCGGGCTTGCCGGTCTTCAGGTCGATCTGCTGGAGCTCGGTGCACTTGGCGCCGTCCTTGGCGCTCTCCTCGTACCCGAAGACCATGATCCCGTTCGCGGAGGGCTCGGTCGGGGCCGCGCACAGCTTGAACGGCAGCGGGACGGTCCACTTCACGGCGCCCGTGGCGAGGTCGTAGCCCTCGACGCTCTTGTACATGGCCTTGACGACGGTGTCGCCGACGATCCAGGGGCCCTTGACGTCGGAGCCGTTGCGGGGCAGGTCGACGGTGTTCTTGAGCAGCCAGTTGACCTTGGCCTCGCCGTCCTGGCGGCCCGCGTTGAGGTCCTCCTCGCCGTTGCGCCCGTCGCCGGAGCCGTCGCCCTGGTCGACCGACTCGGAGGGCTTGGGGGCCCCGGAGGTCGGGGCGGCCGTGGCGGTGGGCCGGGCCACCGGGTCCTTCTCGTCGTCACCGCCGCCGACGACGGCCCAGGTGGTGACGGCGGCGATCAGGACGGCCGCGGCGGCCACGCCGGCGACGAGGGCGGTCCGGTTCTTGCCGGGTCCGCCGCCGGGCGGGGTCGGGGCGCCGGGCTGACCGGGGTAGCCGCCGTAGGGGCCGGGCTGCTGACCGTACGGGCCGGGCTGCTGGCCCTGCGGGTAGCCGTAGGGGGGCGGCACCGGCTGCCCGTACGGACCGGGCTGGCCGGGCTGGCCGGGCTGCTGCGGGTAGCCGTACCCGGCTCCGGGCTGCTGCGGCTGGCCGTATCCGGGCTGCTGCGGGGCCTGCCCGTACGGGCCGGGCGCGGCCGGCGGGCCCTGCGGCGGGGTGGGCGGGACCGGCGGCGCCTGCGGCGGAACCGGAGGTACGGGCGGCTGCCCCGGCTGCGGGGGCTGGTCCGAGGGCCGACTCGGGTCCTGGGGGGCTCCGAAGCCCCCCGGCGGCTGGTTGCTGGGCGGCTGCGTCATCAGCTGGTTCCCCCTAGGCGTGAACGGGTTTTCTTTCTACCACTCACGCAATGGCGCAAAAGCGACCGGTCCGCCCCTTGTTCCCAAGGGAGGACCGGCCTGTGATGCCCTCGTTATGCGTCCTCGGCCAGTTCCAGCCAACGCATCTCCAGCTCCTCACGCTCCGCGACGAGTTCCCGCAGCTCGGCGTCGAGCTTCGCCACCTTCTCGAAGTCGGTGGCGTTGTCCGCGATCTGCCCGTGCAGCCTCGCCTCCTTCTCGGAGACCTTGTCGAGCTGGCGCTCGACCTTCTGCAGCTCCTTCTTCGCGGCGCGCGCGTCCGCGGCCGAAACGCCGGGCTTCGGCTGCGCGGGGGCGGCGGCGGGCGCCGGGACGGACGCCTCGACGGCCCTGCGGCGCCGCTCCAGGTACTCGTCGATGCCGCGCGGCAGCATCCGCAGGGTCCGGTCGCCGAGCAGGGCGAACGTCTTGTCGGTGGTGCGCTCGATGAAGAACCGGTCGTGGGAGATGACGACCATGGAGCCCGGCCAGCCGTCGAGCAGGTCCTCCAGCTGGGTCAGGGTCTCGATGTCGAGGTCGTTGGTGGGCTCGTCGAGGAAGAGGACGTTCGGCTCGTCCATGAGCAGGCGCAGCAGCTGGAGGCGGCGGCGCTCGCCGCCGGAGAGGTCCGCGACCGGCGTCCACTGCTTCTCCTTGGAGAAGCCGAGCTGCTCGCAGAGCTGGCCGGCCGTCATCTCGCGGCCCTTGCCGAGGTCGACCCGGTCGCGGATCTGCTGCACGGCCTCCAGGACGCGCAGGGTGCCGGGGAGTTCGGTGACGTCCTGGGAGAGGTAGGCGAGCCGGACGGTCTTGCCGACGACGATCCGGCCGGCGGCCGGCTGGACCTCGCCACCGCTGCGGGCCGCGTCCGCGAGGGCCCGCAGGAGTGAGGTCTTGCCCGCGCCGTTGACGCCGACCAGGCCGACGCGGTCGCCGGGGCCGAGCTGCCAGGTGAGGTGCTTCAGGAGCTCCTTGGGCCCGGCGGTGACGGTCACGTCCTCCAGGTCGAAGACCGTCTTGCCCAGGCGCGCGTTGGCGAACTTCATCAGCTCGGAGGTGTCGCGCGGCGGCGGCACGTCGGCGATCAGCTCGTTGGCGGCCTCGATGCGGTAGCGGGGCTTGGAGGTGCGGGCGGGGGCGCCGCGCCGCAGCCAGGCCAGCTCCTTGCGCATCAGGTTCTGCCGCTTGGCCTCCTCCGTGGCCGCGATCCGCTCGCGCTCGGCGCGGGCGAAGACGTAGTCGGAGTAGCCGCCCTCGTACTCGTGCACGTCACCGCGCTGCACGTCCCACATGCGGGTGCAGACCTGGTCGAGGAACCAGCGGTCGTGGGTGACGCAGACGAGCGCGGAGCGCCGGTTCTGGAGGTGTTGGGCGAGCCAGGCGATGCCCTCGACGTCGAGGTGGTTGGTGGGCTCGTCGAGGACGATGAGGTCCTGGTCCTCGATGAGGAGCCTGGCGAGCGCGATCCGGCGCCGCTCGCCGCCGGAGAGCGGGCCGATGACGGTGTCCAGGCCGTTCTCGAAGCCGGGCAGGTCGAGCCCGCCGAAGAGGCCGGTGAGCACGTCGCGGATCTTGGCGCTGCCGGCCCACTCGTGGTCGGCCATGACGCCGATGACCTCGTGCCGGATGGTGGCCTCCGGGTCGAGCGAGTCGTGCTGGGTGAGGACGCCCAGGCGCAGGCCGCCGCTGTGGGTGACGCGGCCGGTGTCGGCCTCCTCCAGGCGGGCGAGCATCCGGATGAGGGTGGTCTTGCCGTCGCCGTTGCGCCCCACGACCCCGATCCGGTCCCCTTCGGAGACGCCGAGCGAGACGCCGTCGAGCAGGGCACGGGTGCCGTACACCTTGCTGACGTTCTCGACATTGACCAGGTTGACGGCCACGTTGACTCCTGTACGGGGTGATCGATCGACGTCCAGGGTAGACCGTGGGGCGACCCGTCACTCTCCGTGACGACCGGGTCGGGGTCGGGGCGGTGCCCGATCCGGTCCGGTGCGCGCGAACACCCCTCCCGCCGGGGTGATCACCACTAGCCTGTGGGGCCTCACGGGGGAGGGGGTGTCACGCATGGAGCGGCTCGTCGGGAGCGACCCGCGGCGGGTCGGTCCGTACGCGCTCGTCGGGAGGCTGGGCGCGGGCGGCATGGGCGCGGTGTACCTGGGGCGTTCGTCCGGGGGCCGCACGGTGGCCGTGAAGGTGGTGCGGCCGGACCTGGCGGGGGACGGGCGGTTCCGGGACCGGTTCCGGCGCGAGGTGGCGGCGGCGCGGCTGGTGTCGGGGGCGTTCACCGCCCCCGTGGTGGACGCCGACCCGGACGCCGAGGTGCCGTGGATGGCGACGGCGTTCGTGCCGGGCGTCCCGCTGAGCCGGGCGGTCACCGCCCACGGGCCGCTGCCGGAGGCCGCGCTGCGGATGCTGGCGGCGGGCCTCGCGGAGGCCCTGGTGGGGGTGCACGCGGCGGGGGTGGTCCACCGGGACCTGAAGCCGGCGAACGTGCTCCTCGCCCTCGACGGGCCGCACGTCATCGACTTCGGCATCGCGCGTGCCGTCGACGGCACGGCGCTCACCGCCACCGGCATGGTCCTGGGCACTCCGGCGTACATGTCGCCCGAGCAGGCCGTGGCGGACCCGGTCGGGCCCGCGAGCGACGTGTTCTCGCTGGGCTCGACCCTCGCGTTCGCCGCCCGGGGCGCGGGGCTCTTCGACGGCGGGACGCCGACGGACGTGCTGCGGCGCGTGGTGCACGGGGAGCCGGACCTGTCGGGGGTGCCCGAGGGGCTGCGGCTGCTCGTCGCCGCGTGCCTGGCGAAGCGCCCGGAGGACCGGCCCGCGCCCCGGCAGATCGTCGGGATCGTGGAGCAGGGGGCGGCCCCCCGGACCTCCGGCGCGTGGCTGCCGCCCGCCCTGATCGCGATGATCGAGGAGGCCGCCTCGGTCCTCGCGCCCTCGGTCACCCCGACCCCGCCCTCACCGACCCCGAACGCCCCCTCGGCACGGAGACCACGGCGAAGCCCCTGTGGACGGCACCGGTCTCCGAACCGCTGGTGCAGCTCCTGCGCGAGGGCGACACGATCGTCGCCCTCAGCACCAAGAACATGTGGGCCTTCGACGGCACGGGCCGCAGGAGGTGGGGCCCCCTGGCCCACCCGGCGGAACTGTCCACCGGCGCCTACGGCGGAGGGCTCGTCGCGACCGTCGGCGGCGGCACGGTGTACGGCGTGATGCGGAAGGGCGCGGGCGGGCGGCGGGAAGGTGTACGCGATGGGGACGAAGGGGCTGGTGGCGCTCAGCGCGACCGGCCGGTGACCGCCCCGGGCGCCCGGCCCGCCCGCTCCACCACCAGCCAGCCCGCCAGGATCAGCGCCACGGCGGCCGGGGCCGTGACCGGGACGACGACCAGGGTCGCCGCGTGGCCGTCCAGGAGCCCGGCGAAACCGGTCAGGGAGAGGCCGAGGACACCGAACAGGGCGAGGGTGATGCCGAGCGCGGCGAGCGGGCCGCCGGTCCCGGTCGCCGGGGCGGCCGGGACCGGGGCCTCGAAGCGGCGGAAGGCGGCGACGAGCAGGGCGGCGAGCACGGCCGCCGCCGCGAGCCGCGGCGGCACCTGCGCCCACCAGGCCCCGGAGGCGGGCTCGGGGAGCCGCACGCCGGACCCGAGGAGCGCCCCGTACACCCCGAGCATGGCCGTCAGGTGCCAGAGGAACGCGGTCATCGCGACCCCGTTGGCGGCGACCACCGCCCGCCAGACCCCGGCGCGGGCGGCGAACCGGCCCCCGGGCCCCCTCAGCAGCTCGACCGCGCCGACCAGCCACAGCCCGTGGCAGAGCAGGGCGAGCGTGGGCGGCGCCATGTTGGAGACCTTCTCGCCCGGCATCCCCACCATGGAGAGCGGATACGGGCCGAGGGCGACGAGCGCGGCCGCACCGGCGAGGCCCGCCCCGGCGAGCAGGGCGGGGCGGGGGATCATGCCGTCGGCGCGCAGGAAGCCGAGCTGGTGGACCGCCAGCCACACGAACGCGAAGTTCAGGAACGCGACGAACGGCACGTGCACGGCGAACCGCAGGAGGTCGACGGCGACCGCGCCGCCCGCGAGGGCGGCGAACGCGCCCCAGCCCCACCGCTCGTGCAGCCTCAGGAGCGGCGGGGTGAGGGCGACCATCGCCAGGTAGATCCCGATGAACCAGAGCGGCTGGGTGACGAGCCGCAGCGCCACCCCGGCGAGCCCGCCGTCGGCGCCGAGCGGCGGGAGCACGAGCGCGGCGGCGCCCCACACGGCGACGAACACCATGGTGGGGCGCAACAGCCGCTGGAGCCGGGCCCGCAGGAACTCCGCGTACCGGGGCCGGGAACGGTGGGCGAGGGCGTGCGCGAAGCCCCCGACGAAGAAGAACACCGGCATGACCTGGAACACCCAGGTCACCGCCTGGAGTTCGGGCACGACCGCGAGCAGGTTCCCGACCTGCCCGTCCGGGCCGACCGCCGCCATCAGCCAGTGCCCGAGCACGACGACGGCGAGCGAGGCGACCCGGAGCAGGTCGACGTACCGGTCCCGGGTGGCGGGCGTGGCGGCGGCGAGGTCACGCGCGCGGAGGCGGCCGCGGCTTCCCGTACTCCTGTTTCCCGTGTCCCTGTTTCCCGTGTTCCTGCTTCCCATGGGAGTACGGTCCCGCGGGGCCCGGCGGGGCGACAGGGCGCGGATACTCAACCGCCGCGTGAGTACCCGCGGTCCGCCCGCCAGGCGTGCCAGGCCCGGACGAGGTCCCGGACGGAGTCGGCCAGGAAGAGGGCCAGGGCGACGAGGACCGCCCACCACGGGATCCAGGGCAACGGGGCGCCGGGCGGGCGGCCCTCGGACGTCCCCTCGGCCAGCAGCAGGCAGAGGAGCCCCACCACGACGGCGCTCGACAGCAGCCGCATCGTCCCGAGCCATCGCCGCGTCCTCATCCGGCGCCCCGCCCCTCGTTCCGGTCCGTCCGAGGGGTCAGGGTGGCAGGCGCGGGTGAAGGGAAGGTGTCAGTCCGGCAGAATCGTCGCCCCGGCCGCCGGGGAGGTCGCCGTGCGGGCCGTGCGGCAGGTGCCCGAGGCGGTCAGGGCGGCGGCGACCGCCTTCGCCGCCTCCGCGTCCTTCACCAGGAACGCGGTCGTCGGGCCCGAGCCCGAGACGAGGGCGGCGAGCGCGCCCGCGTCCGTGCCGGCCGCCAGGGTCGCGGCGAGCGAGGGGCGCAGGGAGAGCGCCGGGGCCTGGAGGTCGTTGGCGAGGGCGCCCGCGAGGGCGGTGGTGTCTCCGGTGCGCAGGGCCTCCAGGAGGGCGGGCGAGGCGGCCGGTTCGGGGACGTCCGTGCCCTCGGTGAGCCGGTCGAACTCGCCGAAGACGACCGGGGTCGAGAGCCCGCCGTCCGCGACGGCGAACACCCAGTGGAACGCGCCGCCGACCGGCAGCTCCGTCAGCTTCTCGCCGCGTCCGGTGCCGAGCGCCGCCCCGCCGACGAGGCTGAACGGCACGTCGGAGCCCAGCTCGGCGCAGATGTCGAGGAGTTCGGAACGGGGGGTGTCCAGTCCCCAGAGCGCATCGCACGCGAGCAGCGCGCCCGCCCCGTCCGCGCTGCCGCCCGCCATGCCGCCGGCCACCGGGATGTCCTTGGCGATGTGCAGGTGCACGTCCGGGGCGATGCCGTGCCGGGCGGCGAGGAGTTCGGCGGCGCGGGCCGCGAGGTTGGTGCGGTCGAGCGGCACCTTGTCGGCGTCCGGGCCCTCGCAGGTGACCGTCAGGGCCTCGGCGGGGGTGGCGGTCACCTCGTCGTGGAGGGAGACGGCGAGGAAGACGTTGGCCAGGTCGTGGAAGCCGTCGGGGCGGGCCGCGCCGACGGCGAGCTGGACGTTGACCTTGGCGGGGACGCGGACGGTGACGGACCGCGGCCCGTCGCCCGTACCACCGGTGCCGCCGCCGACCGGCTCCGTACCGCCGCCCGCCGTCCGCGCGCCGTCGCGCACCCGCTCCGTACCGCCGTTCATGCCTTCGCCTCCGCGATCCGCGCGAACTCCTCCACCGTCAGGGACTCGCCGCGCGCCTGCGGCGAGATCCCGGCCTTCACCAGGGCCTCCTCGGCCGCCGCCGGGGAGCCCGCCCAGCCCGCGAGGGCCGCGCGGAGGGTCTTGCGGCGCTGCGCGAAGGCCGCGTCCACGACCGCGAAGACCTCCTGCCGGGTGGCGGTGGTCGCCAGCGGCTCGGTGCGGCGGACCAGGGAGACCAGGCCGGAGTCGACGTTCGGCGCGGGCCAGAAGACGTTGCGGCCGATCGCGCCGGCCCGCTTCACCTCGGCGTACCAGTTGGCCTTCACCGACGGCACGCCGTACACCTTGTTCCCCGGCCGGGCGGCGAGCCGGTCCGCGACCTCGGCCTGGACCATGACGAGGGTCCGCTCGATGCTCGGGAAGCGCTCCAGCATGTGCAGCAGGACGGGCACGGCCACGTTGTACGGCAGGTTCGCGACGAGCGCGGTGGGCGCCGGGCCCGGCAGCTCCTGGACCAGCATCGCGTCGGAGTGCACGAGCGCGAAGCGGTCGGCGCGCGCGGGCATCCGGGCCTGGATGGTGGCGGGCAGCGCGGCGGCGAGCACGTCGTCGATCTCGACGGCGGTCACCCGGTCCGCGGCCTCCAGGAGGGCCAGGGTGAGGGAGCCGAGGCCGGGCCCCACCTCCACGACCACGTCGTCCGGGCGCACCCCGGCCGTGCGGACGATCCGCCGGACGGTGTTGGCGTCGATGACGAAGTTCTGGCCCTTCTGCTTCGTGGGGCGCACGCCGAGGGCGGCGGCCAGCTCACGGATGTCGGCGGGGCCGAGGAGGGCGTCGGGGGTTTCGGGACCGGTGGTGTCGCTCACCAGTACAGACTAGGGCTTGCCCGGCACCCGGCCCGTCGCACGCCCTGCCGCACGCGCCGCCCCGCGCCGCCCTGCCCCGCGGCCCGCCGCTCACCCGCCGCTCACCCGCCCAGCCTGCGCCCGCAGTGGGGCCAGGGGCTCGCCCCCCGCTGCACGTACAGCTTCTTCGCGCGGAAGGTCTGCTCGGCGGCGGGCGCGTCCTGGGCGGTTCCGGTGCCGCCGAGCGAGCGCCAGGTGGCGGGGTCGAACTGGTACAGCCCGCCGTACGTCCCCGAGGGGTCGACGGCGTCCGGCCGGCCGCCGGACTCGCAGGCGGCGAGCGCGGCCCAGTCGAGGCCGTCGGCGCCGGCGACGGAGGCGGGCGGACGGCGGGTGCCGACCCGCACCGTGCGGCTGACGGGCTCGCGGACGATCTCCTCGCCGATCCGGCGGGGCCGCCCCTGGACGCCGTTGACCGTGCGCAGGGCGTACGTGACGCGGCGCAGGCCGTGGACGCCCTGCCGTTCGACGACCTCGGTGCCGGCGAACAGCTCCGGGTCGCGGACCCGTTCGACGGCGTACGGGACGGTCTCCTCGCGCACCCGCCTGCTGTCGGTGATCCGCAGCACGGTGACCGTCTGGCCGTCGCGGGGGAAGGAGCCGGGGTCGACGGAGAGGGCGTCCTGCCCGGAGAGGGTGATCCCGGACTCGGCGAGCGCCTCGCGGACGGTGGCGGCGTTGGTGCGGACGGTCCGCTCGCGCCCGTCGGCGAGGAAGGTGACGGTCCGCTCGGTGCGCACGTCGAGGGCGAGGCCGTGCCGGGTGATGGCGGCCGAGCGGGAGACCGAGAGGTAGGCGCCCTCCGCGCGGACCCCGAACTGGCGCAGCGCCTCCTCGACGCTGCGGGCCGTCGTCCACACGCGGTGGCGCCGGCCGTCGAGGGTGAGGGCGACCGGGCGTCCGTAGCGGACGACGACCTCGTCGCCGTCGGTGAGGGCGTGGCCGGGGGCGGGGGCGACGATGTCGTGCCCGTCGACGGCCACGCCCTCGTCGGCCAGGAGCTCCCCGACGTCGTCGGCGAAGGTGTGCAGGGTGCGCGGGACGCCGTCGACGGAGAGCCGGACGGTCTTGTCGTCGGCGACGAAGGCGGTGGTGCCGCCGGCGAGGAAGGCGACGACGAGGGCCTGCGGGACGAGCCGTCGCAGGCCGTCCCCGGCGGACCACGCGGGCTTGGAGGCCCCGGAGGCCCCGGAGGCCTTGCGGCGGCGGGCGGCCCGGCGGGCCCCGGCGCGGGTGCCCTGGCCGGGGACGGTGCCGGGGGCGGCCCCGGGCACCACCAGCGGTGCCGCCTGGGTCGGCTGTTCGTGCAGGGAGAGACCGGCGGGGGTCGTGCCGCTCCGGCGTCCGGCCCGGTGACTGCCCTGGGAAGTGTTCACGAGGCCGGGACCCTAGCCCCGGCCCCGGTCACGCTCCACGGCGACCCGACTACTTCCCGTAACCGTTATGGATCGGTGACAGTCGGTGCGGCGCCCTCGCGCTCAGTAGTCGAACGCGCGGGCCGTGTTCACCGCGATCGCCTCCGCCAGCTCGTTCTCCCCGATCCCGCGCACCTCCGCCATCGCCCGGACGGTGACCGGGATCAGGTACGGGGCGTTGGGGCGCCCCCGGAAGGGCGCCGGGGTGAGGAAGGGGGCGTCGGTCTCGACGAGGACGAGCTCCAGGGGGGCGACCGCGAGGGCGTCCCGGAGCGGCTGGGCGTTCTTGAAGGTGACGTTGCCGGCGAAGGACATGTAATAGCCCTTGGCCGCGCAGATCTCCGCCATCTCCGCGTCGCCGGAGTAGCAGTGGAAGACGGTCCGCTCGGGGGCGCCCTCCTCGTCCAGGACCCGCAGCACGTCGGCGTGGGCCTCGCGGTCGTGGATGACGAGCGCCTTGCCGTGCCGCTTGGCGATCTCGATGTGGGCCCGGAAGGAGCGCTCCTGCGCGGCGACGCCCTCCGGTCCCGTACGGAAGAAGTCGAGGCCGGTCTCGCCGACCCCGCGCACGTGGGGCAGGGCGGCGAGCCGGTCGATCTCGGCGAGCGCGTCGTCCAGGGCCGCGTCCCCGCCGCCCTCCCTGGCCCCCTGCCGGGACCAGCCGTCGGGGTCCCCCAGGACGATCCGGGGCGCTTCGTTGGGGTGCAGGGCGACGGCCGCGTGCACGTCGGCGTGGGCGGCGGCCGTCTCGGCGGCCCATTGGGAGCCCTTCACGTCGCAGCCGACCTGCACGACCGTGGTGACGCCGACGGCGGCGGCCTTCACCAGGGCCTCCTCGACGGTCCCGGACTGCATGTCCAGATGGGTGTGCGAGTCCGCGACCTCCACGAGGAGGGGGTCGGGCAGCGGCGGCGGGGCGTCCTTGGCACTCATGGCCCCGATCGTACGAGGACCGCGAGCGCCGGGGACGCGTCCTTTTCCGCCCGGCCGCCGCCTCTCCGCGCCTCTCCGCGCCTCTCTCCGCCTCTCCGCGCCTCTTCCCGCCTATCCGCGCCTGCGGAAGGGGTGCAGCAGGTCCGACAGGTGCCAGTGGTGCGGCACGGGCGGCACGGCCGGGGCGTCCGGGTCGTCGGTCAGCTCCTGCCCGATGGGCCCGGCGGGCCCGATCGGCCTGGTCTCCTTGGACCCGTGTCCGTGCTTCTCCGTCGCGGCGATCAGGTCGAGCACCGAGGACACCTGCCCCGCGCGCATGATCCGGACGACGTGGCCGCCGCAGTTCATGCAGGTGGGGCGGGACAGCGGGGACGGTACCCGCTCTTCCCCGGCCTTGTAGACGACGAATTCCTGGCCGGCGGCGTCGACGTGGTGCTCGATGTCGTACGCCTGCTCCCAGCCGTATCCGCAGCGCATGCAGGCGAAGGCGTACGCCTCGTGCGCGACGGACACGCCGGTGCCGGTGATCTCGCTCATGCCAGCTCCTCTCCACTGATCAGTGGACGCCTTTTCGGGCCGGAGCGCATCGGCTCGGGTCGAACCGTGGAAGGCTTTTGGCCCTTCCCTTGCCAAGCGCCCTGCGAAGAGTCCCGGCGCCGGTTTCGGCTTTGCCTTTCAGGTTAGCCCTTTACCGTTTCCGGGGCTCTGCGCGGTTTTTCCGGGAGCCTGTGCGGCCGCGTTCTTTGCCGCGACGACGGCATCGAACACCTCCCTCTTGGGAAGGCCCGCCTCGGCGGCGACGGCGGCGATCGCCTCCTTCCGCCGCTCCCCCGCCTCCTCGCGCACCCGCACCCTGCGCACCAGCTCCCCGGCGTCGAGCTCGGCGGGCCCGGTCTCGGGGGCGCCCTCGACCACGACGGTGATCTCGCCCCGCACGCCCTCGGCCGCCCAGGCGGCCAGCTCGCCCAGCGGACCGCGCTTGACCTCCTCGTACGTCTTGGTCAGCTCGCGGCAGACGGCGGCGCGGCGGTCGGTGCCGAAGACCTCGGCCATCGCGGCGAGCGTGTCGTCGAGGCGGTGCGGGGCCTCGAAGTAGACGAGGGTCCGGCGCTCGTCCGCGACCTCCCGCAGCCGTCCCAGGCGCTCGCCGGCCTTCCTCGGCAGGAAGCCCTCGAAGCAGAAGCGGTCCACGGGGAGCCCGGAGAGGGCGAGGGCGGTGAGGACGGCGGACGGTCCGGGTACGGCCGTGACCCTGACGCCCTCCTCGACGGCGGCGGCGACGAGCCGGTAGCCGGGGTCCGACACGGACGGCATGCCCGCGTCGGTCACGAGCAGCACCCGCGCCCCGCCGACCAGGGCCTCGACCAGTTCGGGCGTCCGGGCGGACTCGTTGCCCTCGAAGTACGAGACGACGCGCCCGGAGGTGTGGATGCCGAGCGCCCGGGTCAGGCCGCGCAGCCTGCGGGTGTCCTCGGCGGCCACGATGTCCGCGTTCTCCAGCTCGGTGGCGAGCCGGGGCGGGGCGTCCGCGATGTCGCCGATGGGGGTCCCTGCGAGTACCAGCGTTCCTGTCACGGGTGCCATCCTCCCAGCCCGGACAGGCGACTCGCACAGGCGCGTTCCCTACGATGGCGCGGTGACCAGTACCGCACCCGAGACCCTGGAGGGCCGGCAGTCCGTGGCAGAGCCCTCTTCGTGGCAGCAGCGGCTCCGGCGCTTCGGCTACGCCCCGCCCGCCGGAAGCGCCGCCCCCATCGGGCTGCGGGAGCGGCTCGACCCCCCGTACACCCGGCCCTCCGCGCGCGTGTGGTCGCTCCTCGGCGTCGGCCCCGGGCAGGCCGACCGGCTGTGGCGGCTCCTCGCCTGGGGCGGTCCGCTCCTGGTCACGGCGGTCGCGGGGCTGCTCCGGTTCTGGAACCTGGGCAAGCCGAACGCGGTGATATTCGACGAGACGTACTACGCCAAGGACTCCTGGGCGCTGATCAACCAGGGGTACGAGGGGGCCTGGCCGAAGGACGTCGACAAGACGATCCTGAAGGACCCGGGGTCGGTCGTCGTGCCGACCGACCCGGGCTACGTCGTGCACCCGCCGATGGGCAAATGGGTGATCGGCGCCGGCGAGAAGCTGTTCGGGTTCGAGCCGTTCGGCTGGCGCTTCATGGTGGCCCTGCTCGGCACCCTGTCGGTCCTCATGCTGTGCCGGATCGGGCGGCGCCTGTTCCGCTCGACGCTCCTGGGCTGTCTGGCGGGTCTGCTGCTCGCGGTCGACGGGCTGCACTTCGTGATGAGCCGCACCGCGCTCCTCGACCAGGTCCTGATGTTCTTCGTGCTCGCCTCCTTCGGCTGTCTCGTCCTGGACCGCGACCGGGTCAGGAAACGGCTGGCGGCGGCGCTCCCGGAGGACGAGGAGGGGGTGCTGCGGCCGGACGCGGAGGTCGCGGAGTCCCTGCGGCTCGGGTGGCGGCCGTGGCGGATCGCGGCCGGCGTGATGCTGGGGCTCGCGGCGGCGACCAAGTGGAACGGCCTGTACGTCATGGTGGCCTTCGGCCTGATGACGGTGCTGTGGGACGTGGCGGGGCGGCGCACGGCCGGCGCGGTCCGCCCGTACGCCTCGGTGATCAGGAAGGACCTGGTCCCGGCGTTCGTCTCGGTGGTGCCGGTGGCGATCGTGACGTACCTGGTGACCTGGACGGGCTGGATCGCCGGCGACAAGGGCTACTTCCGCACCTGGGCCGCCGACCAGGACAGGCTGAACGGCGGCGGGACGTGGAGCTGGCTGCCGGACTGGCTGCGCAGCCTCTGGCACTACGAGACCGAGGTCTACTCCTTCCACGTGGGCCTGACCTCGCCGCACACGTACGAGTCGAACCCCTGGTCCTGGATCGTCCTCGGCCGCCCCGTCTCGTACTTCTACGAGTCCCCGTCCCCCGGCACGCAGGGCTGCCCGGCCGACGCCGGGGAGAAGTGCGCCCAGGAGGTCCTGGCCCTCGGCACCCCGCTCCTGTGGTGGGCCGCCTGCTTCGCGATCCTGTACGTCCTGTGGCGCTGGGCCTTCCGGCGCGACTGGCGCGCGGGCGCGATCGCCTGCGGCATCGCGGCGGGCTGGCTCCCCTGGTTCCTCTACCAGGAGCGCACCATCTTCCTCTTCTACGCGGTCGTCTTCGTGCCGTTCCTGTGCCTGGCGGTGGCCATGATGCTGGGCGCCCTCATCGGCCCCCGGGGCTCCACGGAACGCCGCCGCACCTTCGGCGCGGTCGCGGCGGGCTGCCTCGTCCTCCTCGTCGTCTGGAACTTCATCTACTTCTGGCCGATCTACACGGGCACGCCGATCCCGCTGGAGGACTGGCGGGGGCGGATGTGGCTGGACACGTGGGTGTAACGGTTCCGGGGCGGGTGTGACGGACATGAAGGATGTTGCTCGACACGCCCGGGAATCCACTGCTTGACTGGACGGTCGTCTGGGGGAGGGGAAACGCAGTCATGCGCAGTGGAGCCAAGGTCGCGATCGTCGGAGGGGTCTTCGCGGTCGTCGCGGGCGGGGTCGGGTACGGGGGGTACAACCTGTGGAACGGGGTCACGGGCGGCGACTCGACCGTGAGCACGCGGAACGAGGCCGCACCGGAGAAGAGATCGGGGCCGGTCACCGCCGAGGAGACGACGGCCACCTCGAAGGAGTTCCTGGCGGCCTGGGCCGCCGGTGAGTCCGACAGGGCCGCCCAGCTGACGAACGACCCGGTCACGGCGGGTCCCGCGCTGCTCGCCTACAAGGAGGGCGCGAAGGTCTCGAAGGCGGTGATCACGCCGGGGGCGCCGGTGGGCACGAAGGTGCCGTTCACGGTGAGGGCGACGGTCTCGTACGAGGGCGCGTCCAAGGACCTGTCGTACGCCTCCGAGCTGACGGTGGTCCGGGGGCAGACCACCGGCCGGCCCCTGGTGCAGTGGAAGCCGACCGTCCTCCACCCGAAGCTGACCGCCGACGCGACCCTGCGCACCGGCACCGCGAAGGTCGCCTCGGTCAAGGCCGTCGACCGGAACGGGGGCGAGCTGACCAAGGAGAAGTACCCCTCGCTCGGCGTGATCATCGACACCCTGCGGCAGCGGTACGGGGCGCAGGCGGGCGGCACGACCGGCGTCGAGACCTGGATCGACTCGGGCAGCGAGGCCGTCGCCGACACCCCCCTCCTCGTGCTGCGGCAGGGGAAGCCGGGCACGATAAGGACCACCATCGACGCGAAGGTCCAGGCGGCGGCCGAGAAGGCGGTCAAGGCGTACGGCCGGGCCTCCGTGACGGCGGTCGAACCGTCCACGGGCGCGATACGGGCGGTGGCGAACAGCCCGGCGGAGGGCTTCAACGCGGCCCTGGAGGGGGCGCAGGCCCCCGGCTCGACGATGAAGATCGTGACGGCGGCGATGATGATGCAGCAGGGCGTGGCCATGCCCGGCAGCACCGTCGAGTGTCCGCCCACCGTGCAGTGGGACGGCTACACGTTCAACAACCTCGACAACTTCAAGATCGACGGCGGCACCCTCACCGACTCCTTCCGCCGCTCCTGCAACACCGCCTTCATCAAGGCGATCACGCCGCTCAAGGCGAAAGGGATCCACAACACCGCCCTCGGCACGACCGCCCGCGACTCCTTCGGGATCGGGCTCGACTGGCAGGTCGGCGTCACGGCGGGGGACGGCAGCGTCCCCGCGTCGGAGTCGGTGGAGACCGCCGCCTCGTACATCGGCCAGGGCAAGATCACGATGAGCGCCCTGAACGTCGCCTCGCTCTCCGCGACCGTGAAGAACGGCGGGTTCCTCCAGCCGTACCTGGTGGCGAAGAAGTACGGCGACCGCGAGTTCGCCACCGCGGCCCCGCTCTCCACCGGCGTCGCCAAGGGCCTGCGCACGATGATGAACGCGGCGGCGACGAACGGCACGGCGGCGAAGGCGATGGCCGGGGTGCCCTCGCCCAAGGGCGCGAAGACCGGCTCGGCGGAGGTGGGGAACCAGGCCACCTCGAACAGCTGGTTCACCGGCTACTCCGGCGACCTCGCGGCGGCGGCCGTCGTCCAGGCCGGCGGGCACGGGGGCGACGCGGCGGGCCCGGTGGTGGCGCAGGTCCTGAAGGCGGGCTGAGCGGCCGGCGGGCCGGGACTTCCGAGGAGCGGGAGCCGGTCGCACGGCCCGCACACGGACCGCCGGCGTCCCCATGACGACCGACCGCACCACCGCCCACCCCCTGTTCGCCGCCGCGCCCGAAGAGCTGGGGCTCCACGTCGGGGTCCGCCGCTTCCCGGACGGGACCCGCACCGCGCGGCAGGCCGCCGACGCGATCGGTTGCGCGGTCGCGGAGACCGTGAGGTCCCCGGTCTTCGCGGCGGACGGGGTGCCGGTGCTCGTCCTGACGGGCCCCGCCGCCCCGGGCGGGGCGGGGCCCGCGTCAGGCCGCGTGGGTGCAGAGCGGGCCCGGGGACGTCGTCGGGATGCGCATGCGGCGCAGGAGGTCCCGGGTGGCGCGGAGGGTGAGGGTGCTGTGCCAGGCCGTTCCCGGGTGGCGGGCCCGCAGGTGGGAGAGGGCCCGGGTGCCCAGGCCGCTGCCCCGGAAGCGCTCGTCCAGGGCGACGTCGGTGATGACGCCCCGGGCGCACCGCGCGCACATCCGGTAGTGGACCTCCCCGACCACCTGGCGGGCGTGGACCAGGAGCAGGCGCTCCTCGCCGGGGCCCGGGTCGTCCGGGACGTGCGTGGACAGGAACTCGACCGCCCCGTACGCCAGGAACCGGTGGCGCAGGCGGGTCGCCAACCTGCCCGGTCGTGAGTGTCTGGCCGCGGGGCGGTCGGCCGACGGGGTCAGGACTGAGCCGAACATGGTGCTGCTGCCGGGGCGCGCATGGTGTCCGTTCATGGAACCCGTGTGCCCCGGCCCCGGGGAGGTATCCCCCGGGGCCGGGGCCCGCGGCAGTGCCGGTGTCGCTCAGCGGCGCCCGCGGCGGCCCCGGATGATCCTGCGCACGAGCAGGAAGCCGGCCAGGGCCGCGGTCGCGGCGACCAGCGGGGTCCTGTTGGCCTTCGCCTTGTGCGCGACCACCTCGGCCTTCTCCAGGACCGGGTCGGGGGTCTTCTCCTTGAGCAGGTCCGTGGCGGCCACCGTCTTCTCCTTGACCTGCCCGGTCGTGACCGCCGCCTTCTCCTTGGCCTGCTCCGTGGCGACCGCCGTCCTCTCCTTGAGCAGGTCGGCGGCCACCACCGCCTTCTCCTTGGCGCGTCCGGCCGCGACCGCCGCCTTCTCCCGTGCCGCGGCGACCTTCTCCTCCGCCTGCGCCTTGACGTCCGCCTTGGCCGCCAGCGCCTCCACCGTGCGCCCGAGTTCGTCACGGGTGTGCTCGGCCTGCTCGCGCAGTTCCCCGAGGTCGTTCGCGGTCCTGCCGCCCTGCGTCCGGTGGTTCATCGGTGGGCCCTCTCCTTGATCTCGGCCACGTCGGCCTTGACGTTGTCGATGGTCTGCTCCGGGGCCGGCGCGCCCGCCTCGTCGATCTGCTTCTTCCCGGCCGCGGCCATGCCCGCCGCGCCCGCCGCGAGCAGGACCGCGACGATCAGGGCCGACGCCCAGACCGGGAGGACCAGGGCGAGGGCCGCGATCACGGCGACCACGAGGGCCTGCGCGGCCAGGACGCCGACCAGGCCGGCGCCGCCGAACAGGCCGCCGCCCACGCCGTAGCGCTTGCCCTTCTCGGCCATCTCCGCCCGGGCGAGCCGCATCTCGTCGCGCACCAGCTCGGAGATCTGCTGCGACGCCCGCGAGACGAGGTCGCCCACCGACGCGTCGGCGATGTCGCCGTGGACCGGTCGTTGGATGGTGCTCATCGCGTCCTCTCTTCGTCCGTTCCCGCACTTCTCCTCTCCTCCGCCTGCTCGGTAGGAGCGTTTTCACACGGGCCCGTTCACCCCTCGGCGCCCCTCAGTCGCCCAGCACCTCCGCGAAGTGCCGGTTCACCGCGAGGAGTCCGCCGTCGACGCGGAGGACCGTGCCGGTGACCCAGGAGGCGTCCGGGGAGGCGAGGAAGGCGACGGCGGCGGCGATGTCCTCGGGGGTGCCGACCCGGCCCAGCGGGTAGACCCGCTCGGCGAGGGCCGCGAGCCCCGCCTCCCTGCCCTCCCACGCCCGCGTCGCGATCGTGCCCGGGTTGATCTGGTTGACCCGGACCCCGCGCGCCGCCGCGTCCCCCGCCAGGGTGCGGGTGAAGGAGGCGAGTCCGGCCTTGGCCGCGCTGTACGCGTGGTTGCCGAAGTCCGCCTCCGCGTTGACCGACCCGATCATGACGATCGCCCCGCGCCCGCCCGCCGCCGCCAGGTGCGGCAGCGCCGCCCGCGAGCAGCGCACCGCCCCCATGAACGTGACGTCGTGCTGGACGGACCACACCTCGTCCGGCTCGTCCTCGAAGCGGTCCCGGTCGGGGGCCACGGGCCCGAGCGCGTTGTTCACGAGGACGTCGAGACCGCCGAAGGCCTCCACCGCGTACGCCACGGCCGCGTCCACCGATCCCCGGTCGGACACGTCGCAGCGTACGGACTCCGCCCCCGGCAGCCCCTCCGCCGTCGCCCGCGCCGCCTCCTCGTCCACGTCCGTGACGAGGACCCGCGCGCCCTCCGCCGCGAGCCGCCGCGCGGTCGCCGCGCCGATGCCGCGCGCCGCGCCCGTGATCAGTGCCCCGTACCCGTCGAGTCGCCTCCCGAGATCCGTGCGGCCCGTGTGTTCCGTGTGTTCCGTGTGTTCCATGCGGTGATCACAGCACCGCCGCCACGCCTTCCGCCAGAGGCCGGGGCCGACGACCGGAACGCGGACCCGGCCCTCCACCGCCCCCTACGCGCAACAGACGTACGGATTAACACCGGACAAAGCGAAACGTCGACAATTCGGCCACATCCGAAAGCCTTTGACACACATACGGGGCGAATACAAGGATCGGTTCCGTAGCCAATCGGTCACACACAGGGGGAAAATTGTCCGCGCAGCCCCGCACATACAGTTCCGACATCGAGGAGATATGTGAATCGCTTTCCTCGAAGAGCTACAACCTCATCCCCGGCGAGAAGGTGAAGGAAATCCTCCTCCGGCGTTCCGGGACCGCACTGGACGACCTGGAGCCCTTCCGGGAGAGCTGGTCCCGGATGCCCCTCGACGGTTACATGGCGGACGGCGGGCGCTACCGCCGCCGGCGGCACGCCACGCTGAGCGCGCCCCGGGCGAGCTCCGCCCACCGCGTCGAGCCGCACCAGCCGCACTACCAGGGCCTGGACTACAACAACCTCAACGGCGGCGTGGCCCGGCACTACGAGCCGTTCGAGGAGCGGTTCCTGCGCGGCCGCACGATGGACAGCCTGGTCACGCTGGGCTGTGACGTCTTCGGCCGCCTCGCCCCGTACTCGGCCTGGCACATCGAGGCCCACCAGTTCCGCATCGAGATCGACGGCGAGGAGGTCGGCCTGCCCACGCCGGAGGGCGTCCACCGCGACGGCGTCACCTTCGTCCTGATGGCGATGATCGGCCGCTCCAACGCCATCGGCGGCGAGAGCACCGTCTACAACCTGGAGAAGGAGCCGGTGGAGAAGTTCTCCCTCACCGACACCCTCGACGTGGCCCTCGTCAACGACGAGCGGGTCTACCACGGCGTCTCGCCCATCGAGCAGGTGGACCCCTCCGCCCCGGCCTCGCGCGACGTGCTGGTGATCACCTACCGTCACAAGCCCTGAGAAAGTCCGGCGCGCGGGTGCGGGGGGCCGTCCACCACGGCCCCCCGCACCCGCGTACCACCTGATCGAGAAGACGGGAAAATGGGTCAGCTAATCGCCGTTGCGGTCATCACCGTTCTGGCTGTCATCAGCCCCGGCGCGGACTTCGCAATGACCGTCCGCAACAGTTATCTGTACGGGCGGACCGCCGGTGTCCTCGCCGCTGTGGGAATTTCCCTCGGCGTTCTGGTCCACGTCACCTACACCATGCTGGGAGTGGGTCTCCTGGTGAGCCGGACGCCGGTGCTCTTCACGGTGATGAAACTGGTCGGCGCCGCCTACCTGGTGTACATCGGCTACAAGACCTTCGTCACCAAGGCCCAGGTGGACATCGACCTGTCCGGCGACGGCGGCCTCTCGAAGGCGGGGGCGCTGCGCACCGGCTTCCTGACGAACGCGCTCAACCCCAAGACGATGCTCTTCGTGCTGAGCACCTATACCCAGGTCGTCAGCGCCGACACCCCCGTCCTCCAGCAGGTCGGCTACGGCCTGTTCATGTCGCTGGCCCACCTGGTCTGGTTCGCGCTGGCCGCGCTGCTCTTCTCCAACCAGAGCCTGCGCACCCGGCTGCTGCGACGGCAGACGGTCCTCAACAAGGTCATCGGCACGGTCCTCGTCGGCCTCGGGATGGTGCTGGCGCTGACGCCTTCGGCGGCCTGAGGGCGAGGAGCCCGGAAGGACCGGGCCCCCGGGGCCGGACTCTCAGGCGGTCGAGACGCGTTCGACGCGCGGCCCGGCGATCGCGCGGTAGTCCTCGGTGGAGAGCGCGATCGAGCGGTCCAGCCTGGCCGCGTTGAAGTAGAACTCCGGGTGGACCAGCAGGTCGGGGTCCACGATCAGTTCGAGGCGCTCGTCGAAGGAGAACGGCAGGATGGTGCCGCTCGGGGAGCCCGCGAGCTCCTCCGCGATCTCCGGGGAGGCGAAGGAGACGTACGTGCCGCCGTACAGCGCCTTCACCGCCGCCAGGTCGATCCGCCGGTCGCCGGGGACGACGACGAGCGCGAACCGCTTCTCCTTCTTGCCGATCTTGACCATCGCGATGATGCACTTGGCCGCCCGGTCGAGCGCGTGGCCCCGCAGCGCGCTGACCGCCTCGGTGGCGCCTTCGGGGGCGTGCTCGATCACCCGGTGGGCGGCTCCGCGCTCCTCGAGCAGGGCGAGCAGCTTCCCGTACGTGTCGTGCGCGCCGTCCTCGGCCCCCTGTGCCGCCGGGGTTCCCACGGTGTCCGCGGCCATGCGGTCCTCCTTCTTTCGCTGTCTCAACTGGTTTCCGTCTCCGGCTCGTTGACCCTACGCCGGTGGTCGAGGTGGCGGAGCAGCGCGACACCCGGGCCGTCCAGTTCGTACAGCACCCGTACGCCCGCGCGGCGCCGCCGCGCCACCCCGGCGGCCACCAGCGCGGTGAGGTGCTCGGAGACGGTGCTCGGGGCGAGTCCGAGTTCCGCGGCCAGGTCCGAGGTGGTGGTGGGCACGACGAGACCGCGTACGACCCCGGCCCGGCTGCGGCCGAGCAGGATCTCCAGACCGTCGCCACGGGCGGGCGCGCCGCCCGGCCGGCCGGGCGGCCGGACGTCCCCGACGAGAACGGCGGCCCCCTCCGCCTGGTACGCGACGGCCACCGTGCCGTGCGGGTCGACGGCGAAGAAGGGGGCTCCCCGGCCGAACAACAGGGGGACGAGGACGAGCCGGGAGGCGTCGGGGACGGCGACCCGGCCGGACGGGCCGACGTGCGGCCGCAGGACGTCGCCGCGTCGCGACACCCGGCCGCGCAGGCCGGCGAGGAGCTGCTCGGGTCCCTGGGTCGCGAGGACGCGGGCACGGCGCAGGACGTCCTCCTCGGTCGCGGAGCGCAGCGACGCCGCGTACGGGCCGAGGGCGGCCCGCCAGTACCGCGGCAGGAAGTCGCAGAGTTCGGCGAGGCGTTCCCGCGGGTCCGCGTACAGCGGGCGCAGCCCGGGCGGGAGGCCCCGCGGCGACCACTGGTCCAGTTCCTCCCGGACCCTGTCGGGCGGGACGGCGCGGAGCGCGGCGAGGTCCTGCACCGGGTCGCCCGGGGACCGGTCGTCCGGGGCCGGGGAGGGGACGGGGAGGAGGAAGGAGGGGAGGGCGCCGCCGCGGACCTGGTACAGGTGGACGAGCCAGCCGGGGACGGTCACGTCGGCGCGCGTCAGGGAACGGCGGGCCGCCCGCTCCCAATGGGTGTACGGCCAGGGCGCGAGCCCCCGGTGCGAGGAGAGCTGTCCGATGCTGGCAAGGGTCTCCCAGAGCCGGCTGCCGGCGATCCGGACCGGTCCGCACCCGGCCCCGGGTCCCCGTAAGGGAATCTCGATCACGTGCACCCCCGTGCGCTCCACCGGGCGGTGGGGCGCGCACACGGTACCGGCCGGTAGGCCGCGGAGGGATGCCGCGGCCCCGGAGAATGTCAGGTCATCCTCCGCCGGTGCCCGGCCGCGCGGTCCCGGCCCGCCGTCCCGTCCTGCCGGGCTCTCGGCCCGTCACCGCCCCCACCGCCCGTACGAGCGCCTGGGCGCGCGGGTCCGCCGTGACCGTCTTGCGCATGCCGTTGGTGACGTACCCGAAGGCGATCCCGGAGTCGGGGTCCGCGAAGCCGAGGGAGCCGCCCCGGCCCGGGTGGCCGAAGGACGACGGGCCGAGGAGCGGCGAGGCCGGGCCGTGCAGCATGTGCCCGAGGCCGAAGCGGGTGCCGACGAGCAGCACGCGGTCCGGGCCCGCGGACTCCTCGGTACGGGCGAGGGCGAGCGTCTCCGGGGCGAAGAGGCGTCCGGCGCCGTCGACCGGGCCGAGGGTCGCGGCGTAGAAGCGGGAGAGGGCGCGGGCGGTGGCGACGCCGGCCGAGCCGGGGAGTTCGGCGGCACGGTAGACGGGGTCGTTCTCGTCGGGCTTCGGGTCGATGACGCCGAAGGCGCGGCGGGTGAGGGAGTCCGGGTCCCGGTAGGCCTCGGTGACCGCGCGCTTGGGGCGGAGCCTGAGCGCGCCGCTCCCGGCCGGTTCGACCTCCTCGACGGGCCCGATGCGGCCGACCCGGCGGGCCTCCGCGTCCGGCAGCCCGATCCACAGGTCGAGGCCGAGCGGGCCGGCGATCTCCTCCGCCACCCAGCGGCCGACGGTCCGGCCGGTGACCCGGTGGACGAGGCCGGAGAGCAGCCAGCTGAAGGTGTGGGCGTGGTAGCCGTGAGCGGTGCCCGGCTCCCAGGCGGGGGTCTGGGCGGCGATCGCGGCCGTCGCGGTCGGCAGGTCGGCGGCCTCGGCGAGGGTGAGCGGCCGGTCGAGGACGGGGACGCCGGCCCGGTGCGCGAGCAGGTCCCGTACGGTCGCGCGGTCCTTGCCCGCCGCCTTGAACTCGGGCCAGTACGCGGCGACCGGGGCGTCCAGGTCGAGCAGGCCGCGCTGGTGGAGGAGCAGGGGGACGGCGGCGGCGACGCCCTTGGTGGCCGAGCGGACGACCTGGGCGGTGTCCTCGGCCCAGGACGCCTCGCCGCCGGTGTCGGCGCCACCCGCCCGTACCGCCTCCCCGTCGGCGTCCTCGGGCCGGTGAGCCTCCCCGTCGGCGTCCTTGGTGCCCGCCCACAGGTCCACGACCTTCACGCCGTCCCGGTGGACCGCGACGGCCGCCCCGCGCTCGCCCCGCTGTTCGAAGTTGCGCAGGAACGCGTCCCTGACGGGCTCCCAGCCCGCCGCCACCGTGCCCCGGACGTCCACGTTCCCACTCCCTGCCGCTCCGCACTCCGACCCCCATGGTGCAACGCGGCACGCGGAGGGCCGATTCCGGGGCCCTCGGAACACCGGAGGCCGGGTCCTCGGAGGGGCTCAGACCACCGACCGCGGTACGAAGCCGAACGGCAGCTCCAGGCGGTGCCGGGCCATCAGCTCCCCGTCCGCGAGGAGCGCGCCGGTCGGCCCGTCGGCGGCGATGACGCCCTCGCTGAGCACCACCGCGCGCGGGCAGAGCTCCAGGGCGTACGGCAGGTCGTGGGTGACCATCAGGACGGTGACGTCCAGGGAGCGCAGGACGTCCGCGAGTTCGCGGCGCGAGGCCGGGTCCAGGTTGGAGGACGGCTCGTCGAGGACGAGGATCTCCGGCTCCGTGGCGAGGACGGTCGCCACGGCGACCCGGCGCCGCTGCCCGAAGGACAGGTGGTGCGGCGGCCGGTCCGCGTACTCCGCCATGCCGACCCGCTCCAGGGCCCGCCGCACCACGGCGTCCAGCTCGGCGCCGCGCAGCCCGGCGGCGGCCGGGCCGAAGGCGACGTCCTCGCGGACGGTCGGCATGAAGAGCTGGTCGTCGGGGTCCTGGAAGACGATGCCGACCTTGCGGCGGATCTCGGCCATGTGGGCGCGGCCGACCGGGAGCCCGGCGACGGTGACGGTGCCCGCGCCTCCGGTGAGGATGCCGTTCAGGTGCAGGACGAGGGTGGTCTTGCCGGCGCCGTTCGGGCCGAGCAGGGCGACCCGCTCGCCGCGCCCGACGGTCAGGTCCACCCCGAAGAGGGCCTGGTGGCCGTCGGGGTAGGCGTAGGCGAGGCCGCGCACGTCGAGGGAGGCGGGAGCAGTCGCAGGAGGGGTCACAGGGTCCGTCCCAGGAGGCAGATCAGGAGGGCGGCCAGCGGCAGCGCCGCGGCGTGCGCCCACTGGGCGCGGGTGGCGGTCACCTCGTCGAGGACCGGGATCGTACCGGTGTAGCCGCGGCTGACCATGGCCAGGTGGACCCGCTCCCCGCGCTCGTACGAGCGGATGAAGAGCGCGCCCGCGGACTTGGCGAGGACGCCCCAGTGGCGCACGCCCCGCGCCTCGAAGCCGCGCGAGCGGCGGGCGACGGACATGCGGCGCATCTCGTCGGTGACGACGTCGCCGTACCGGATCATGAAGGAGGCGATCTGGACGAGCAGCGGCGGCAGCTTCAGGCGCTGGAGACCGAGGAGCAGGGCGCGCAGTTCGGTGGTGGCGGCGAGGAGGACGGAGGCGGCGGTGCCGAGGGTGCCCTTGGCGAGGACGTTCCAGGCGCCCCACAGGCCGGGGACGCTCAGGGAGATCCCGAGGACCCGCGTCTGCTCGCCGGGCACGACGAACGGCATGAGCAGCGCGAACGCGACGAACGGCACCTCGACGAGCAGCCGTCGCAGCAGGAAGCCGGCCGGGATCCGGGCCCTCGCCGCCACGGCCGCGAGGAGCGCGGCGTACGCGGCGAAGGCCCAGACGGCCTCGCGGGGCGTCGAGACGACGACCACGACGAAGCCGAGGGCGGCGACGATCTTGGTGTGCGGGGGCAGCCCGTGGACCGGCGAGTGCCCGTGCCGGTAGAGCTTGTGGGCGTGGCCCGCACCCATGTCAGACGCTTTCCGCCGCGGCGGCGCGCCGGCGGCGGACGACCAGGAAGACGCCGGTGCCGACGGCCAGGGTGGCGCCCACGCCGATGACGCCGGCCAGGCCGCCGGAGAGGCGCTCGGCGGCGATGCCCCGGACGCCGTAGTCGGCGAGCGGGGAGTCCGCGGTGGCGTGCTCGTACGCGTCGGCCTTGGCGTCGATGCCCTGGTCGGCGGCGACCTTCTCCAGGCCGTCGGGGCTGGCGGAGGCGTAGAAGGAGACGAAGCCGGCGAGGACGAGGGCGGTGACGACGCCGCCGATCCACAGCTTCTTCGGGGAGCCGGTGGAGACCGGGGCGGCCGGGGCCGCGGGCGCGGCGTCGACCAGCTCGCCGTCCACCCGGAGCTTGAGCGGGGCGGTCAGGCCGCGCGCGCCGTACACCAGGTCCGGGCGGACGGCGAGGACCGCGCCGACGGTCAGCATGGTGATGACGGCCTCGCCGATGCCGATGAGGACGTGGACGCCGACCATCGCGGTGAGGACCTTGCCGACGGGGACGTCGGTGGTGCCGCCGACCGCGTAGACCAGGGTGAAGGCGGCGGCCGCGGCCGGTACGGAGACGAGCGCGGCGACGAAGGAGGCGAGGGTCACCGAGCGGCGGGTGCGCGGCAGGACCAGGACGAGGCCCCGGAAGAGCGCGTAGGCCGTGACGACGGTGACGACGCCCATGACGTTGATGTTCACGCCGAGGGCGGTGAGGCCGCCGTCCGCGAAGAGGACGCCCTGTACGAGCAGGACGACCGCGATGCACAGGACGCCGGTCCAGGGGCCGACGAGTATCGCGGCGAGCGCGCCGCCGAGGAGGTGTCCGCTGGTCCCGGCGGCGACCGGGAAGTTCAGCATCTGGACGGCGAAGACGAAGGCGGCGACGAGCCCGGCGAGCGGCGCGGCGCGCTCTCCCCCGTGGCCTTCGGCACGGGAGGCGCCCCCGAGCTCGCGGCGGGCCCCGCGCAGGCTGACGGCGACGGCGCCCGCGGCGACGACACCGGCGACGGCCGATACGGGGGCGTTGATGAATCCGTCAGGTACATGCACGTCGGCATGATGGATGCTCCTGCGAAGGGCTTGCAAGAGCGCACGGGTCACATCATGGCCGCACCTTCCCCCGCATGGGCCGTGCGATCACGGGGAAGAAGTGCCACATTGGCTTATAGAAGGACAAAACGTCAGGAGTCACTGATGGCCACCGCATCCGCCCCCGCCGTCGACGACCGTGCCAAGGGTCGGATCATCAGCGACGCCCCGCTCTCCCGGCCCGTCCCGGTGGCCCTCCGCTACGACCCCGGCCACTCCCCCGCGACCGTCCGGTTCGTCTTCCCCGGCGCCGTCGAGTGGTCCTTCCCGCGCGCCCTCCTGGAGAAGGGCCTGCGGAACCCGACCCGGCGCGGCGACATCGGCGTCTGGCCCTGCGGCCGGGTGCAGACGGTGGTCGAGTTCCACACGGAGGAGGGGGTGGAGGTGGTCCAGTTCGACACGGCCGCCCTGGTCCGCTTCCTGCGCCACACGTACTCCTCCGGTCCCGCCGGAGCCCCGGCCGCCTCCCGCGCGGCGGGCACGCGAACGCCGTCGGCGCGTCGCTGAGACGACGTGCCGACGGCGTCGGACGTACTGCCGAAGGCGCCGAGGACCGAAGGCGCCGAGGACCGAAGGCGTCAGACCTTCACGAGGTCCGGCCTCTCCTCCGAGCCGGTCCCGCCGACGTGCCCGGCGAGGCCCTCGCCCTCCACGTCCACGTTCGGCAGGACCCGGTCCAGCCACTTCGGCAGCCACCAGGCCTTGTGGCCGAGCAGCGCGAGGACGGCCGGGACGATCGCCATGCGGACCACGAAGGCGTCGAAGAGGACCGCGACGGCCAGGCCGAAGCCGATCATCTTGATCATCTGGTCGGTCATCCCGATGAAGCCGGAGAAGACCGCGATCATGATCACCGCGGCGGCGGTGACCACCCGGG
Organism: Streptomyces bikiniensis; assembly: GCF_000716625.1. NCBI lineage: Bacteria > Bacillati > Actinomycetota > Actinomycetes > Kitasatosporales > Streptomycetaceae > Streptomyces > Streptomyces bikiniensis. The sequence continues at coordinate 76,074 of NZ_JNXJ01000013.1, forward strand.
CGCTGTGCCGGAAGCCGGTCACGACCGCCTCGCCGGGGCGCTCGCCGTGCACGTACGCCTCCCGCATCCGGGTGACGAGGAAGACCTCGTAGTCCATCGCGAGGCCGAAGACGACGCCCACCATGAAGATCGGCATCATCGACATGATCGGGCCGGTCTGCTCGACCCCGAAGAGGCTTCCGAGCCAGCCCCACTGGAAGACCGCGACGACCGCGCCGAGGGCCGCGACCACCGAGAGCAGGAAGCCGAGGGCCGCCTTCAGGGGGACGAGGACCGAGCGGAAGACCAGGGTCAGGAGCAGGAAGGCGAGGCCGACGACGAGGGCCAGGTAGGGCACCAGGGCGTCGTTCATCTTCTGCGAGAAGTCGACGTTCATCGCGGTGGCGCCGGTGACGAGGACGTCGTCGCCGGTGGCGTCGCGGATGTCGTGGACCAGGTTCTCGGTGGCGACGGAGGACGGACGGTCCTTCGGGACCACCGTGATCATCGCGGCGTCGCCGGCCTTGTTCGGGGTCGCCGGGGTGACGGCGGCCCAGCCGTCGAGCTTCTTGATCGTGGAGACGGTCCCGTCGGCGGTGGCCTTGTCGCCGTCCACGACGACGAGCAGCGGGCCGTTGAAGCCGGGGCCGAAGCCGTCGGACAGCATGTCGTACGCCCGGCGCTCGCTGGTGGAGACCGGCTTGGCGCCGTCGTCCGGCAGGCCCATCTCCAGGGAGGCGGCGGGCACGGCGATCGCGCCGAGGCCGAGGACGCCGACGAGGAGCACGAGCACGGGGCGGCGGATGACGAACCGGGCCCAGCGGGTGCCGCCGTTCGGCTTCTCCCCCTTGCCGCCCTCGCCCGCACCGGCCTCCGCGCCCTTGCGCTGCTTGCGGCCGACGACCTTGTCGCCGGCGAAGCCGAGCAGGGCCGGTATCAGGGTGAGCGCGATGAGGACGGCGATGACGACCGTGCCGGCGGCGGCGAAGCCCATCTTCGTCAGCATCGGGATGTTGACGACGGCCAGGCCGACGAGGGCGATGACGACGGTGAGTCCGGCGAAGACGACGGCGGAGCCGGCCGTGCCGGTCGCACGGCCCGCGGCCTCCTCCTTGTCGCGGCCCTCGGCCAGCTCCGCGCGGTAGCGGGAGACGATGAAGAGGGCGTAGTCGATGCCGACCGCGAGGCCGATCATCATCGCGAGGGTGGAGGTGGTGGAGCCGAGGTCGAGGACGTTGGCGAGCGCCGTGATCGAGGAGACGCCGATGCCGACGCCGATGATCGCGGTGAGCAGCGGGAGTCCGGCGGCGACGAGCGAGCCGAAGGTGATGACGAGCACGATGCCGGCGATGACCACGCCGACGATCTCGCCCGCGCCGGTCTCGGGCATGGTCTGGAGGGCGTCGCCGCCGACCTCGACCGTCAGGCCCTTGCCCTGCGCCTGCTCACCGGCCTGCGTCAGGGCCTCGCGCGTCTCGTCGGTCAGCTCCATGGCGTTGACCTTGTACGCGACGGAGACGTAGGCGGTGGAGCCGTTCTGCGAGACGGCTTGCGCGGTGTACGGGTCGGCGACCGAGACGATCTGGTCCGAGCCGGACCTGAGCGCGGCGACGGTCTCCTCGACGACGGCCTTGTGCGCCGGGTCGGTCACCTTCTGGCCCTCGGGGGCCTTGAAGACGACGCGGGCGGTGGCCCCGTCGGCTCCGGCGCCCGGGAAGCGCTCTTCGAGCAGGTCGAAGGCGCGCTGGGCCTCGGTGCCGGGGATCGAGAAGGAGCTGGAGGTGGCGGCGGGCGCGGTCGCGGCGCCGACGCCGGCGAGCGCGAGGAGCGCCACCCAGAGGAGGGCGACGAGCCGTCGGCGCCGGAAGGCGGAACGACCGAGCTTGTACAGGAACGTGGCCACGGGGGCGTACTCCCGGTGTTGAGGGACAGGGGCATGGGGAGCCGGCCCGACGGCGTGAGCGGCGCGACGTCAGGTGGAGAGGGTGGTGCCGGGGCCTCCGGAGGGGCGGCCCCGTGGGGCTCAGACGCCGAGTGCGGGGAACACGACGGCGTCGACGTAGGTGCCGAGGAACGCGTGGTCGACCGGCTGATCCTCGATCAGCGGGCGGGCGACGAACGCGCCGATCAGCATGTGCGGGACGAGCTTCAGCGCCGGGTTGGCGGCGTCGACCTCGCCCCTGCGGACCGCCCGGCGCAGCACTTCCTCGAAGCCGTTCATCTCGGGTTCGATGAGCAGTTCGCGCAGCGCCCGGTGCAGGTCGGGGTTGTCGTGGACGGCATGGGCCAGACCCCGCATCAGCGCGGAGTCCTTCTCCATCTGGCAGTCGTCGGTCCGTTCGAGCATTTCCCGGAAGTCGCCGCGCAGCGAGCCGGTGTCGATCTCGGAGAGGTCGGCCGGCTTGTTGGCGCGCAGCGCCCGGGCGACCAGCTCGGGCTTGCTCCCCCACTGGCGGTAGAGGGTGGCCTTGCTGGAGTGGGTGCGGGCGGCGACGGCGTCCATGGTGAGGGCGTCGTAGCCGACCTCGCGGAGGAGGTCGAGCACGGCCGCGTACAGCTCGGACTCCCGCTCGGGGGTGAGCCTGCTGCGTGCCATGCCGTGTCTCCTGCGCGGTGGATCGACAGAGTGCGAACGAAACGGTTTCGTACCGTACGAAGATAACCCCCGCCCCCAGCGAAACGAAACCGTTTCGTACGTGTTCTGAACCACACCCGGGACAGCACCCCGAAGACGCCCGCAAACACGTACGAGTTGCCACGCCTCCTCCGCGCGGAAAGCATGGGGAGGTGAGTGACGACGTCGCGTATCTCCGCTTTCCGCACCTCCACGACGACCTGCTGTGCTTCGCCGCCGAGGACGACCTCTGGGTCGCCCCGCTCCCGGCCGAGGGCGAGCGCCCCGGCCGGGCCTGGCGGCTCACCGTCGACCGGACCCGGGTCGGGCACCCGCGCTTCTCGCCGGACGGGCGCCACATCGCGTACACGAACTGGCGCAGCCTCGACCCCGAGATCCACCTCGTCCCGGTCGGCGGCGGGGCCGCCCGGCGGCTGACCTACTGGGGCTCCACCGACACCCGGGTCTGCGGCTGGACGCCCCCCGACAAGGACGGCCGCTCCGACATCCTCGCCGTCTCCTCGCACGGGCAGCCCTTCTCGTACTACTCCTGGGCCTACACCGTGCCCACCGACGGCACCCCGGGCCGCCGGCTGCCCTGGGGCCCGGTCTCCGACATCACCGTCACCGACGGGATCACCGCCCCCGACAACGAGGCCGAGCGGTGCACGCTCCTGCTCACCGGCAAGCCGCCGCACGAGCCCGCCGCCTGGAAGCGGTACCTGGGCGGCGCCACCGGCCGGCTCTGGCTGCACGGCAGGCGGCTGCTGGCCGACCTCGGCGGACACCTGGACTGCCCGATGGCCGTGGGGGGCCGGATCGCGTTCCTCTCCGACCACGAGGGCGTCGGCAACCTGTACTCCTGCCGGCCCGACGGCACCGACCTGCGCCGCCACACCGACCACGACGACTTCTACGCCCGGCACGCCTCCAGCGACGGGCGGCGGGTCGTCTACCAGTGCGCGGGCGAGCTGTGGACCGTGGACGCCCTCACCCCCAACTCCCGCCCCCGCCGCCTCGAAGTGCGGCTCGGCGGCCAGCGGGTCGGCCGGCGGTGCTACCAGGTGCCCGCCGCCCACCACATCGACTCGCTCTCCGTGGACGAGACCGGCCGGGCCAGCGCCGTCTCCGTCCGGGGCAGCCTGTACTGGCTGACGCACCGCGACGGCCCGGCCCGCACGATCATCGACTCCCCCGGCGTCCGGGTCCGGCTGCCCGAGATGCTCGGCAGCGGCGGCCAGGTCGCGTACGTCACCGACGCCGACGGCGAGGACGCCGTCGAGGTCGCGTACCTGCCGCGCGCCAGCGGCGACCGGCCCCCGCGCCGGCTCGCCTCCGGGGACCTCGGGCGGATCGAGGAGCTGGTGGCCGACCCGGACGGCGAACGGCTCGCCCTCGCCTCCCACGACGGCCGGCTCCTCCTCCTCGACGCGAGCGAGGAGTCCAACGGAGAGGTCACCGAGCTGATCCGGTCCGTCAACGGGCCCGTCCGCGACCTCGCCTTCTCCCCCGACGGCGACTGGCTGACCTGGTCCCACCCCGGCATCGGCCGCTCCCTGCGCTCGATCAAGATGGCCCGGATCTCCGGCCCCGGCGCCCGCACGGTCGTGGACGTCACCAACGGGCGCTTCGAGGACGAGAACCCGGTCTTCACCCGGGACGGGCGCTACCTCGCCTTCCTCTCCTGGCGCGGCTTCGACCCGGTGTACGACGTGCACACCGGCGACCTGTCGTTCCCGCTGGGCTGCCGCCCCTACCTCGTACCGCTCTCCTCCGCGACCCCGTCCCCGTTCGCGCTGCTCCCGGACGGGCGCCCGGCGGCCGGCGGCCTGGACCCGGCCGACGAGGACACGGCCCCGGCGGAGGGCACGGTGACGGTGGAGATCGAGGGCCTGGCCGAGCGGGTCACGCCGTTCCCGGTGGCCGCCTCCAAGTACTCCGCCCTGCACCCGGTCAGCGGCGGCGGCCTGGTCTGGCTGCGCTGGCCCATCTCGGGCGCGCTCGGCGAGACCTTCGCCAACCCGGCCGACACCTCGGGCCGCCCCACCCTGGAGCACTTCTCCATCACCAAGGCCCGCAAGAGCGAACTCGCCTCCGACCTGGACTGGTTCGCGGTCAGCGGCGACGGCACCCGGCTCGTCGTCGCGGACGAGGGCGAGCTGCGGGCGGTGCCCGCGACCGAGGCCGGGGACGGCGACTCGACCGTCTACCTGGACCTGCGGCGCATCCTCCACGAGGTCGACCCGGGCGCCGAGTGGCGGCAGGCCTTCGACGAGGCCGGGCGGATCGTCCGCGCCTACTTCTGGGAGCCCGGCATGGGCGGGGTCGACTGGACGGCGGTCCTCGACCAGTACCGGCCGCTGGTCGAACGGGTCGCGTCCCCCGACGAGTTCGCCGACCTGCTGCGCGAGGTGATGGGCGAGCTGGGCACCTCGCACGCGTACGTCACCCCCGCCCGCCGCAACGAGGGCCCGCCGCACTACCAGCGGCCCATGGGCCTGCTCGGCGCCAACCTCGTGCCCCGCGAGGCCGGCTGGACCGTGAAGCGGATCCTGCCCGGCGAGTCCTCCGACTCCAAGGCCCGCTCCCCGCTGGCCGGTACGGGCATCCGCGAGGGCGCCGTCCTCACCCACGTCGACGGGCGGCCCGTGGACCCGGTCACCGGGCCGTACCCGCTGCTCTCCGGCACCGGCGGCACCACCGTCGAGCTGACCTTCACCCCCGCCGAGGGCGAGGGGCGCGCCCGGCGCGTCGCCGTCGTCCCGCTCGTGGACGAGCGCCCGCTGCGCTACCAGGACTGGGTCGCCAAGCGCCGGACCGTGGTCCGCGAGCTCAGCGGCGGGCGCTGCGGCTACCTGCACATCCCCGACCTGGGCGGCTCCGGCTGGGCGCAGTTCAACCGGGACCTGCGCATGGAGGTCTCCCGGCCGGCCCTCATCGTGGACGTGCGCGGCAACGCGGGCGGCAACATCAGCGAGCTCGTCATCGAGAAGCTGACCCGCCGGATCCTCGGCTGGGACCTCACGCGCAACGCCCAGCCCGTCAGCTACGCCTCGAACGCGCCGCGCGGCCCCGTCGTCGCCCTCGCCGACGAGGCCACCTCCTCCGACGGCGACATGATCACCGCCGCGTTCAAGCTGCTCGGCCTCGGCCCGGTCGTCGGGCAGCGCACCTGGGGCGGGGTCGTCGGCATGACCGGCCGCCACCGGCTCGGGGACGGCACGCAGATCACGGTGCCGATGAACGCGGCCTGGTTCCCCGAGTACGGCTGGTCCCTGGAGAACCACGGCGTCGAACCCGACCTCGCGGTCCTGCGCACCCCCCTGGACTGGGCGGAGGGCCGCCACGCCCAGCTGGACGACGCGGTCCACGTCGCCCTCGCGCTCCTGACGGAGACCCCGGCGGCGAGCCCCCCGGCGTACGAGGACCTGCCGGACCGCTCCCGCCCGAAGCTGCCGCCGAGGCCGGAGGGCTGAGTTCCCCCGCCCCACCCCGTGCGCCGGGTCGAGTGCGCACGAGCACGGCCACGGGCGCCACCGCACGAAGAACCGGCGGCGGGCGCGCGGGAGTCGCGGACGGCGGCCGGGAACGCGCGGAGGCGCACCCGGTGATCCGGGTGCGCCTCCAATGCGAACCGGCGGACGTCAGGCCTGGCGGCCCTGGTTGCGGCGGTCCCGGACCTCCTGCTGGGCGCGGTCCTGCGCGTCCTGGGAGCGGTCGCGGCCCTGGGAGGCGCGCTCGGACGCTTCGTCCTTCGCCTTGCCCATGGCCTCCTTGGCCTGGTTCTTGATCTGCTCGGCCTTGTCCTTGAACTGGTCCTGCACGCCCATGGAAGTTCACTCCTGTGAGAGGTGTGGGGGAGGTCGGGGACGCGGTGTCCCCGGCCTCGATCAGCCTCGCACGAGCGAACATTCCGCGCATTTCGATCAGTTACGGACGGTGAGACCCGGAGGTCGGGCACGGGACCCGGGGGTCGGACGCGCGCCCCGGAGACCGGGATCGGGACCCGGGGGTCGGACGCGCGCCCCGGAGGCCGGGATCGGGACCCGGGGGTCAGACCCTCTCCGTCCGCTCCTGTTCGTCGGCCGCGCCGCCCGCCCCCACGAGCCCCTTGGAGACCGTGCCGAGGCGCGGCTCGAAGCGCCTCATCTCGCGCTGCCCCACGGTCGCGATCAGACCGGGCAGGTAGCCGCGGATCGACTGCATCCCGCGCAGCCACCACTGGGCGTAGACGTGCGGCGAGCGCCGCTCGATGCCCGCGACGATCCGGTCGACGGCCGGGCCGAGGGGGTACGTGCGGTTCGACGGCCACGGCAGCCGCTGCCGCAGCTCCCGCATGACGTCGTCCTCGTCGGCGCCGCGCACCATGTCCGTGTCGGTCCAGGACAGGTAGCCGACGCCGACCTTCACGCCCTTGTACGCGACCTCGGCGCGCAGGCTGTGCGCGAAGGCCTCCACGCCCGACTTGGAGGCGCAGTACGCCGTCATCATCGGGGCCGGGGTGATCGCGGCGAGCGAGGCGATCTGGAGGAAGTACCCGCGGGACTCCATGAGGACGGGCAGGAACGCCCGGCCGGTCACGGCGCCGCCGATCAGGTTGACCTCGACGACCCGCCGCCAGGCGACCGGGTCGGAGTCCACGAACGGACCGCCCGAGGCGACACCGGCATTGGCGACGACGACGTCGACCTTCCCGAACCGCTCCTTCACCTCGGCCGCGACCCGGGACATCGCCTCGTGGTCGGTGACGTCGGCGTGCCACCAGTCGGCCTCCGTGTGGAGCCGGCCCGCGACCTCCTTGAGCTGCTCGGGCTCCAGGCCGACGAGCGCGATCTTCGCGCCGCGCGCGGAGAGCTTGCGGGCGAGGAGTTCGCCGACGCCGCGGGCCCCTCCGGTGACGACCGCGACCTGTCCTTCGAGACTCACCCTGCTCATGCGTCCTCCTTGGCGTTCACGGTGGTGGTGTCCTTCACGCCCAGGTACGTGAGGGTCAGTTCGCGGATCTGCGCGGTGACGGCCTCCGGGGCCTCCACCGGGGTCATGTGCCCCATGCCGGCCAGCTCGACCAGGCCCGTGCAGTGCGGCAGCGCCTCGGCCATCGCGCGGGAGTGGGCGGCCGGGGTGAGCCGGTCGGCGGTGCCGACGAGCACGGCGACCGGCAGCCGCAGCGCCCGCACGCCCCGTTCGAGGTCGAGCCCGGCGAGGACCTGCGACCAGCCGTGGCGGGGGCCGCGCGGGCAGGCGTGCACGATCCGGGCGCAGGCGTCGACCTTCTCGGGGGCCGAACCCGGGCCCATCGTCGCGTACTTGAGGACCCTCTTCGAGACGGCGTTGACCGGTCCGAGCGGCGCCTTGGAGCCGAGGACGGCGGCGGTGAGCCGGGTGCGCAGCCCGCCGGGCCGCAGCGGTACGACGGTGGCCTCGGCGGTCAGCCGGGAGGGGCCGGTGGAGCAGAGCAGCACGGCGGCGGCGTGGTCGCGCAGGCCGTGGCGCTCGGCGGCGGCCATGATCGTCATGCCGCCCATGGAGTGCCCGGCGAGGACGGCCCGCTCGCCGGTGGCGAGGGTGGCGGAGAGCACCGCCTCCAGGTCGTCGGCGAGCGCGGTGGTCGAGTAGCCGCCGGGGCCGGGGTCGGGCGAACGCCCGTGGCCGCGCTGGTCGTAGGCGATGACCCGGTGGTCGGTGGAGAGGGCCCGGATCTGCTCGGCCCAGAAGGCGACGGAGCAGGTCCAGCCGTGGGCCAGGACGACGGCGGGGGCGCCCTCGGGGCCGTACACCTCGACGTGGATGCGGGATCCGTCGGTGGAGGTGACGGTGAGTTCGCGGGCCCCGGGGAGCGGGGTCAGGTGCCGGTTCGCGGTGCGGTCGCTCACTTGGCGGCCTCCTTCTTCGTGCGGGAGGGGCGGGACGCGGCGGCGGGGGCGGGCGCGCGGATCACCTCGTACTCGGAGAGGTCGACCTGCCGGGTCTCGCGCCGGAACTCGCCGGTGGTGCCGGGCCAGAGGGTGGTGTTGCGGCCGTTGGCGTCGAGGTACCAGCTCTCGCAGCCGCCGGACTTCCAGACGGTCCGCTCCATCCGGGCCTGCACCTTGCGGTTCCAGGCGCCCACGGCGGAGGGCCGGGCGGCGAGGGCGGCGCGCCCGCCGAGGACGGTGAGCTGGCGCAGGTAGTCGGCCATGTAGTTCAGCTGGGACTCGATCATCAGGATCATCGAGGAGTTCCCGAGGCCGGTGTTGGGGCCGATGATCGTCATCCAGTTGGGGAAGCCGGCCGCGGTGGCGCCGCGCAGCGACTCCATGCCGTCCTTCCAGGCGTCGGCGAGCGAGAGCCCGTCGGCCCCGAAGACGCGCTCGGCGATCGGCATGTCGGTGACGTGGAAGCCGGTGCCGAAGACGATCGCGTCGACCTCGGTCTCGGTGCCGTCGGCGCCGACCAGGATCGAGCCGCGGACCTCGCGCAGGCCGGAGGCGACGACGTCGACGTTGGGCTGCGCGACCGCCGGGTAGTACGTGTTCGACAGCAGGATGCGCTTGCAGCCGATGCGGTACGAGGGGGTCAGCCTGGCCCGCAGGGCCGGGTCCTTGACCGCCCGGGCGATGTTGGCCCTGGCGAGCTTCTCGACCAGGCCCAGCTCGCCGGGGTGCTTGGTGAAGGCGCCGACCTGGAGCTCGCGGATGCCCCAGAGCAGGCCGCGGCGCAGGGTCGCGGTGAAGGGCAGGGCGCGGTGCAGCCGGCGCTCGGCGCCGGTGATGTTGCGGTCCATGCGGGGCATGACCCACGGGGGCGTGCGCTGGAAGAGCGTGAGCCTGCGGACCTGCGGCTGGATCGCGGGCACGATCTGGATGGCGGAGGCGCCGGTGCCGATCATGGCGACGCGCTTGCCGGTGAGGGCGTAGTCGTGGTCCCAGCGGGCCGAGTGGAAGACCTTGCCGGGGAAGTCGGAGAGCCCGGGGATGTCGGGGATCTTGGGGTCGGAGAGCGGGCCGGTCGCGGAGACGACGACCTCGGCGCTGAAGGAGCCGGAGGAGGTCTCGATCTCCCAGCGCAGCGCGTCGGCGTCCCACTCCATCCGCAGCACCTCGTGGTTCAGGCGCAGGTGCGGCCGGATCCCGAAGGTGTCGGTGACGTGCTCCAGGTACGCGCGGATGTGGCGCTGCCCGGAGAAGGTGCGGGGCCAGTCCGGGTTGGGCGCGAAGGAGAAGGAGTAGAGGTGGGAGGGGACGTCGCAGGCGCAGCCGGGGTAGCTGTTGTCGCGCCAGGTGCCGCCCACGGAGTCGGCCCGCTCCAGGACCACGAAGTCGGTGATCCCCTCGCGGCGCAGCCGGACGGCGGCCCCGAGGCCGCCGAATCCCGATCCGATCACCGCCACCCGTACGTGCTCGTGCTTCGCCATGCCGCCTCCCGTGCGCCCGGCCCGATTCCGCCAGCAATCACTGGCATGGTGGGGACTGTAGAGCAGCTCCATACCGAGCGGTAGGGGTACGGCGAGGGAAAGTTACCGGCGGTACAACATAGGCTGGCGGACGTGGCAGAAGGATCGGGACCCGGAACGGGCGAGCGCGCGGCAGGCGCGGGCGGCGGTGCGGCGGGTACGGGCGGAGGCCCGGCGGGTACGGGCGGCGTCGGTGCGGCGGGCGCGGGCGGAGGCCCGGCGGGTACGGGCGCGACGGGCGCGCACGCCACCGCGCCCCCGGCGGAGGGCGTGCGCGAGTACCGCATGGAGGAGCTGGCCGCCGCCGCCGGCATCACCGTGCGCACCCTGCGCTTCTACCGCGAGCGCGGCCTGATCCCGCCGCCCCGCCGCGAGGGCCGGATCGCCTGGTACGACGAGCAGCACCTGGCCCGGCTGCGGACCATCGCCGCCCTCCTGGAGCGCGGCCACACCCTCAATGGCATCGCCGACCTGACCACGGCCTTCGAGAGCGGCCGGAACGTCCGCGAGGTCCTCGCCATCGACGTCCCCAGCGAGGAGGAGCCGGTCCGGCTGACCCCCGAGGAGCTGGCGGACCGCTTCGCGGGCGAGGTGACGCCCGAGAACCTGGCCGCCGCCCTCGACCTGGGCTACCTCGTCACCGACGGCGAGGAGATCGTCCACGTCAGCCGCCGGCTCCTGGACGTCTCCGCCGCGCTCGTCCGCGAGGGCGTGCCGCTCGCGGACGTCCTCAAGGCGGGGGCGAGGGTCCGCGAGCACGCCGAGGCGCTCGCGGAGCTGTTCACCGAGCTGCTCCGCGCCCACGCGGCCGAGGAGGACCTGTGGCGGCTGCGCCCGCTCGCCAAGAGCGTGGTGGAGGCGGAGCTGTCGATGGCCCTGGACCGCCGCCTGCGCGACGCGCCCTGAACGGGACCTACAGGTCGTAGACGGCGGTGACGGGCGCGTGGTCGCTCCACCGCTCGTCGTGGGTGGCGGCCCGCTCGACGTACGCCTTCACGGCCCTGGCGGCGAGCCCCGGCGTGGCGATCTGGTAGTCGATCCGCCAGCCGCTGTCGTTGTCGAAGGCCCGCCCGCGGTAGGACCACCAGGAGTAGGGACCCTCCTGGTCGGGGTGGAGCTCCCGGACGACGTCCACGTACCCGCCGTCCTCCGCGTCGAGGACCCGGCTCAGCCACTGCCGCTCGTCGGGCAGGAAGCCGGCCTTCTTCTGGTTGGCCTTCCAGTTCTTGAGGTCGGCCTCGCGGTGGGCGATGTTCCAGTCGCCGCAGACGACGACCTCGCGCCCCTCGGCGGCGGCCCGGACGCGGAGGTCCCTCAGGTAGGGCAGGAACTCGCCCATGAAGCGGTACTTCTCGTCCTGCCGCTCGGTGCCGACCTCGCCGGAGGGCAGGTAGAGGCTGGCGACGGTCACGCCGGGCAGGTCGGCCTCGACGTACCGGCCGCTGTCGGCGAACTCCAGGCACCCGAAGCCGACCCGGACCGCGTCCGGCTCGCGCCGGGTGTAGAGGGAGACGCCGGCCCGCCCCTTGGCGGTGGCGGGGGCGTGCACGGCGGACCAGCCCTCGGGCGCCCGCACCTCCGGGGGCAGCTGGGCCTCCTCGGCGCGCACCTCCTGGAGGCAGAGGACGTCGGCGGAGGTCCCGGCCAGCCACTCGACGAAGCCCTTCTTGGCGGCGGCGCGGAGACCATTGACATTGGCGGTCGTGACAGTGAGCATCCCGGGAGAATACCGACACCCGCCACCCGCACACACGTACGATGAAACGCATGAACATCCGTCCCACCCCTTACGATCACCCCGACGCCGTCAAGCTCGAGGACGCGGTCCAGGCGGAGTACGCCGTCCGCTACGGCGACGAGGGCGACGCCACGCCGCTGGACGCCGGGATGTTCGTCCCGCCCCGCGGTCTCTACCTGCTCGCGTACCACCCGGAGGGTCACCCCCTCGCCACCGGCGGCTGGCGCACGCAGGACGCGAACGACCAGGGGTACGCGGACGGCGACGCCGAGCTCAAGCGCATGTACGTGATCCCCGAGGCCCGCGGCCTGGGTCTGGCCCGCCGCATCCTCGCGGCCCTGGAGGCCGACGCCCGCGCCGCCGGCCGCACCCGCATGGTCCTGGAGACGGGCACGGCCCAGCCGGAGGCCATCGCCCTCTACACCTCCAGCGGCTACGTCCCGTGCGCCAAGTTCGGCCACTACCGGGAGTACGAGAACAGCCGCTGCTACGCGAAGTCACTGGTCTGATCCGCCGGGCCCCGTCAGCCGCCGCCCCCGCCCGCGGCGCGGCGGCGACGGTAGGCCCGCGCGGTGCCCAGTCCGATGAGGACGCTGGGGAGGACGACGAGGACGCCGTTGACGGTCGGGTCCTGGTCACCGATCAGAAGGGCCGCCAGGGAGGACAGGGCGAGGACGCCGACGCCCGTCACCACCAGGAACAGCGCGAGCTCGTTCCACCGGTCCTTCGAGCTGTGGGTCACGCCCCGCATACTGCCCCGGCCCGGCAGGGGGCTTCGCGCCGCCTCGCCGGGAAAGCGGGAATCCCGCCCGATCTTCCGATCGGGCGGGATTCCGGTCGCCCGCGGGCCGGCATGATCGACAAGACGCGCCCTACGGCGTGCCGGACCCCACCGGGCTCACCACGCACTCGGCCGCCGCCCGCCACACCTCGGCGGCGAGCTCGGGCATCCGGGTGTTCTGCACCTCGGCGGCCAGTTCCTTCAGCCGGGTCACCGCGCCCATGTCGCCGGGGCGGACGGACAGCTTCTCCTGGAGGATCCGGAAGCGGACGCGGTCGCGGTACGTGAAGAGGTGGAGGCCCTGCTCGGCCTCCGCCACGAGTGCGGCCGCGCGATCCGGGTCACCGAGCTGGAAGGCCAGCTGGGCCCGGAGGAAGAGGAACTCCTGACGGTGCCGAGGCGGTCCGGCGAAGTCCAGGACCGGCTCGACGGCCGACAGCAGTCCCTGCGCCTCGTCCAGCCTCGGCGACAGGCCCTGGAGGCAGAGCGAGGCCGCGCCGAGCCGCAGGCGCATCCAGAGGGTGATGTCGTCCCGGCTGTCCAGACAGGCGATCGCCTTGTCCAGGTACTGCCGCGCACCCTCGTCGTTGCCCTGGCGGGTGCTCACCGTCGCCGCCGTCCAGTACGCCTCGGCGGCCAGCGCCCCGCGCTCGGACGGCAGCGCGGACAGGACGTCGAGGCTGATCCGCATCGCCTCGGCGACGTTGCCGACCTCGGCCTCCGCGGAGACCAGGAGCAGCCGGCTGCGGAGCAGGTCGGCGGCGGGCAGCCGGACACGGTGGTGCTCGCCCAGCCGCAGGGCCTCGCGGACCGCACGGCGGGCCAGCTCCATGTCGCCGCGGTTGCGGGCGCACCGGGCCACCCGCTGCTTCGTGTACACCTGGAGGGCGGGGCGATCCAACTCGTCACTGAGCGCGCTCAGTTCCCCGAGGACCTTGAACTCCTCGGGGAACTCACCCAGCAGGGCGTGCAGTTGGGCCAGCAGGGCCAGCGCCTGCCAGCGGGTCGAGGCGTCGGCGCCCTTGGCCCGGTCGAGCGTCTCGGCCAGGAGGTCGCGCATCTCCGCGTCCCGCTCGCTGTCCGGCCGGGACGCCAGGGTGGCGACGACGTCCGAGAGTTCGTCCTCCGTGCGCTCGGCGAAACTCTCCAGGGGAATGCCGAGGCGTTCGGCGAGGTAGTCGACGGCGCGCTGGGTGGGGAATCGGGCGCCCGACTCCAGCCGCGAGAGGTACGCGGCGGACATGCCGGGCCCGGTCAGCTCCGCCTGGGTCTTGCCCTGCTGCAGCCTCAGCTGGCGCAGGCGTCGTCCAAAGCCAGGTTGTTCCAGCACGCGACCACCGCCTTCGAGAATTTCCTCCGATGCCCCGCACAAGCATCGAGGGGGGCCATCATAGCCCCCCTCGATACATTGCGGCAAAGATTGACCAGTACTGGCAACCAAGCGCCGAAAAAACGACTCCCGAAATGGCCGAAAGGCAAACCTGGAGTTACGGCCAGTCGATCGGGGGAACGGCGAGGGCGGTGACGGTGCGTGCCTCCCCCGCGGAAGCACCCTCCCCCACGCCGGCTGAAACCGCACCCGCGAACAGGAGAGCGGAGAAAGCGACAGCGGCTATTCGGGCAACTGCGGTCTTCTTCATGGGAATCCTTTGCTGAACCTCAATGATCGCCTGCGGTGGGGCCGTGCCAATGTATCGGCCGCGCGATCACTTGGCAAGCCTTGACAAGAATGTCAACTCCAGGGCCGGACGCATGCGCATCGCCGGTTTTCGATCGGTATGACACCCTGGCCCGGCACCCGCCCCGAGGGGCCGCACCCCGCCCCTCAGGGGGATTCCGGATAGAGGAACCGCTCGTACTCGGGGCCGTAACGACGCTCCAGCGACTCAAGGGACGCCTCGGTCCACTCGGTGGCACGGGCGATCCGCGCCCGGGAGGAGACCGCTTCCGGATTCCAGGATTCCGGGTCCCAGAGCTTCGCCCGCATGAACGACTTGGCGCAGTGGAAGTACGCCTCTTCGACGCTGACCAGGAGGGCGAGGTCGGGACGGTGGCCGCGGACCACCATCTCGTCGAAGAAGGGAGCCGAACGCACCAGTCGGGCCCGCCCGTTGACCCGGAGCGTGTCGCCCCGGCCCGGAATCACGAAGATCATTCCCACCCGAGGGTTCTGCAGAACATTGCGCCAGGTGTCCAGCCGGCGATTGCCCGGCCGGTCGGGCAGCGCGAGCGTCCGCTCGTCGAGAATGCGTACGAAACCCGGTGGATCTCCGCGCGGGGAGACATCGCAACTCCCGTCCGCAGCGGCGGTCGCGACCAGACAGAAAGGAGAATTCCGAATCCATTCGGTTTCATGGGCGCGCAGTACCGGGCTCGCCTTTCGGAACACCACGGAATTCGCCGGGCCGACCAGTTCCCGCAGTTCTTCCTCGGTGCTTATCTCCTCGTACTCCATGCCTTTCTCCGTGCCGTCCCCCATGCCGTCCCCCATGCCGTCCTCCCTGTCGTGTTCCGGTCGTCCTCCGGGCCGTCACTCGGGCCGTCACTCGGCCGGATCGGCCGTCCCGGGCTCCGTGGTGACCCGGATCGTCGCGCAGGCCTTCTCGCAGAGCGCCACCGCCGCGTCGGCGTCCGGGGCCACCGCGATCACCTGGCCCAGGCGGTCCCAGCTCGACCGCAGCGGCCGGACCACGCTCCCCGGCTCCACCGGCAGGTCCACCTCCACCACTCCGTCCAGGGCCCGGGCCGCCTCCAGCCCCTCGACCGCCGTCACCGTGCCCGGCTCGGCGCCCAGGAAGCGGGTCGCCGCCGACCGCAGCGGGGCCGGCCGCTCGTCCAGGGCCGGCAGCCCGCCGCCCGGCCAGGCCACCGTGTACCGCTCGATGTCGAAGCCGTACGCCTCCTCCACCAGGTCCCGGATCCGGTCGCCGCCCGGCCGGTTGTGCGACTCGATCACCCGCGGCCCGCGCTCCGACAGCCGCACCTCCGTGTGGCTGGGACCGCCCACCACCCCGACCGCGTCCAGGAACGTCGTCACGCACTCCACGACCGCCGCCTCGTCCGCCGCGGCGATCCGGGCCGGCACCACGTGCCCCAGCTCCACGAAGTTGTCGTACGTCAGCTTCTCCGTGACGGCCACCACCACGTGGCGGCCCGCGAAGGTGAACGCCTCCACGCTGAGCTCCGGCCCGGAGACGTACTCCTCCATGAGGAAGCGGTCCAGCGGGAAGAAGCGGGCGAACTGGTGGTCCGAGTGACGCAGCCGCGTGATCGTCTCCCACACCTCGTCCAGCCGGTCCGCCGACTCGACGAGCTGGAGTCCCAGGCTGCCGATGCCGTCGACCGGCTTGACGATGAACGGGTACCCGTGGCGCGAGCCGAAGGCCGTCAGGCTCTCCCGGTCGCCGACCTCCTCCGCCGCGACCGAGACCGACGGGGCCGTGGCGGCCAGGTGCCGGCGCATGCTCAGCTTGTCCCGCAGCAGGTGGGCCACCTCGTGGGAGACGCCCCCCAGGCCCAGCAGGTCGCTGATCCGGCCCGCCGGTTCCACGCCCGCCTCCGTCGTGGTCACCACGCTCGTGAAGCCGTACGCGCGGTGCGCGGCGGCCACCAGGGGCTCGGTCACCGACCAGTCGGTGTAGTCCACCAGGAGGGCCGCGTCCACCAGGGAGGCGTGCTCGGGGGTGAACTGGCCGGGCTGCTGGAGGTAGACGACGCCGAGGCCCTGCTCCTTGGCCTTGCGGACGTTCTCGATCCGCCCGCCGACGACCAGCACGCGCTGTTCGGACATGTTGCTCCTTCACATGACGTTCGATGGTGGGCCCTTCGGGCCCGAATGACCGGGTCGCCGGACCGCTGGAATGCCGGACCGCCGGACCGCCGGGCCTCCGGCTCTCCGGCTCTCCGGCTCTCCGGACCGCCGCCTCAGGCGCCGGGGGCGGGCTCCGCGTCCCCGGTGAGCTCCACGACGGCCCCGGCGGCCAGCTCCCGGGCCAGCGCCCGCATCCGGTCCGGGGTGGCGCAGTCCAGGACCGCCCAGGCCAGCCGGTCCCCCGAGTCCTCGGCGGGACGCACCCGCGCGCCCGGCGCCAGCCTGGCGTCGTGCCGGGCCACCTCCGGCGACCGGGCCGCCCAGGCGGACAGGTCGAGGGCGGCGAGCGTCCCCGTACCGGGCGACGACAGGAAGAGGCTGCCCGCGGAGCGCACCGGGCCGTGGCCGTCCGGCACCGCCGGCTCCTCGTCCAGGGCGAGGCGCAGGCAGGCCGCGAAGGCGTCGAACCCGTGGGCCCGGCCGACGAGTTCCATGATGTGGTCGCCCGGGGTGCGGACGGCCACCTCCATGATCACCGGCTGGTCGTCGGAGACCGCCCGGAACTCCAGGTGGGCGATGCCGGTCACCATGCCGAGCGCGGCGACCACGCCGCGGCACAGCTCGTCCGCCGCCTTCCGCAGCGCGGGCCGGTCCGCTCCGTGGCCCGCCTCGTGGAGCAGCTCCACGAAGTGCGGCGGGCCGGTGGTCTCCTTACGGGTCAGATTGGTGAACAGGACCCGGCCGCGGTGGACCAGGGCCTCCACGCTGTACTCCTGGCCCTCGACGTACTGCTCGACCAGGAGCGGTCCCTCGGCGTCCCGGCGCGCGACCGCGTCCGCCCAGGCGTCGGGGGTGCCGATCCGCTCCACGCCCTGGCTGCCCTGCGAGGAGACCGGCTTGACCACGACGGGCAGCCGCGCCAGGGCCCAGTCGGTGGCCTCCGACAGCCGCCGGGTGTGGCGGTGGGCGGGCTGGGGCAGTCCGGTGCGGCCGAACTCGGCGCGCTGCAGGGCCTTGTTGCGGGAGACGGTCGCCGCGTCCAGGCCGGGCCCGGGCAGTCCCAGCCGGTGCTGGACCATCGCCGTGGCCAGCACGTGCGGCTCGGCGAAGCCCCAGACGGCGTCCGGGCCCAGCCGGGCCGCCAGGGTGGTCGCGGGCGCCAGCCAGCTCTCGTCCCGGCCCGCGGCGGCCTCGTCGACGGGTTCGAAGTCCACGAGGCACGGGAAGCGGTCCACGAGCTTGGCGTGCCGGGCGGGGGTCTCCACGACGCCCACCCGCAGCCCCAGGTCCTGGGCCGCGTGCAGGTACCCCTCGGCCATCACACCGGCGCCGACGAGGAGGATCGTGCGCTGCGTATCGTCTGCCATGGTTGGTGCTCCCAGATCTGTCTCGTACGAGGGGTGTTCAGCCCGCCGGAAGGGCGCCCGGGTCCGGCAGCGCCGGGCAGTCCGCGTCGAGGGCGGCCGCGCGCAGCAGCCGTTCGAGGGCGGCCGTCCACCGCTCGGCCCACTCCGGGGGGTGGACGGCGGTGTCGACCTGCAGGAGCAGCCGGATGCCGTCGGCGTCCACGTCGGCACTGAGGTAGTGGCTCGCTCGCCACGGATCGGCGTCGGTCCACTCCGTCTCGGCCCGGTCCGCGGCGGCCGCGAGTTCCGCCGCGGTGGTCGGGCGGACGGGCAGGGCGGTGGAGCGCGGCCGGTAGTTGAGGGTCGGGGTGGCGTCGATCCGCACGCCCCGCTCCTCCGCCACGGTCCGGAGCAGCGCGGACAGCCGGTCGGGCGGGGCGCCGCCGGCCCGGAAGGCGCGCAGCGAGGCCGCGGCGGTGCGGCGCACCAGTTCGCGGAAGCCGGCGCCGGCCGTGTCCACGCAGCAGGGGACCGGCTGGGACAGCGGCAGGACGGCCGCGGCGGTCTCGGGCCGCAGCCGGTTCGCCGCGATCAGCTGGACCGCCCCGTACCGGACGGCGCCCGTGCCGTCGCCGGCGGGCACGGGACCGGTCCTGGCGGCGTCGAGGGCCACCAGTGCGGCCGCGAGGACGGCGGCCGGGGACTCCCCGGTGCCGGCGGCGACGGCGCCGACGGCGAGGTCCAGGGCGGGGGAGCGGTGCCGGAGGAACCGGTACCGCTCCCCCGTCGGCGTACCGGCCGGGGAACCCTGCCACGGGCCCGTCACGGGTTCCGGGGCGGGGGGCATGTGCCGGTAGGCGTGTTCGGCCAGGCTCAGGGCGCGCCGGGCGGCTCGCTCGCCCGCCGGGGACGACTCGGCGGCCGCCTGCTCGCGGGGCCCGCGCGCGGGGCCGCCCCGGGCGGGCGCGGAGCGGGCCACCGGGTCGGCCTCGGCGATCCGTTCGACCAGGTGCGCGGAGACCGGGACGAGCGCGTACGCGTCGACGGCGACGTGGCTGAAGGCCAGGGCGAGGTACCGCGCGCGGTCCCCCTCGGTGACGAGCGCCGCGCGCACCGGCCAGCACTCCGTCACGTCCAGGGGCGGGGCGGCGAGCGCGTCGAGGACGGCGCGCGCACGCTCCCCCGCGGTGCCCGCGGGCGCCTCGTGGACGGCGAGGCGCAGGACGCCGTGCCGGTGCACCCGTTGACGCGCCCCGCCCGCCCCGTCCCGTACGACCCGGCTGCGCAGCACCTCGTACCGTTCGAGCAGTTCGCGCAGCGCGTCGGCGGTGCCCGCCTCGGTCGTCCCCGGACGCAGCCGGTACAGCCGGGGGACGTTGAGCCCCCGCCCGTGCTCCCGGGCCGCGTCGACCTCGGTGAGGTAGTACCGCTGGCTCCAGGTCAACGGCGCCTCGAAGGTGCCGGGGGCCGTCTCGCCGGTCGTGTCGCCCGCCGCGGGGTCCACCGCGGCCTGGAAGCGTACGGGGACGATGCGGCACGGGCCGGGGGCGGGGTGGGACACGGGCTATGCCTCCGGGGCCGTCTCGTCCAGCGGCGACCAGGTGAAGCGGAGGGTGTCGCCGGCCGCGTGGGCGCGGGCCAGGGCCTGCTCGCGGTCGGCGCCCTCGGCGATGATCCAGGCGGCCCGGTCGCGGTTGGAGCCGTTGGCCCGGTAGTCGATGCCGGCCTGGACGCCGGGGCGCAGGTGCACCTCGTGGACGCCGTCGAGGGCGAGGGCCTCGTCCACTCCGTCGACGGCGTCGAGGTGGCCGCTGGAGCGGAGCATCAGGAAGTGGATCGCGGCGGTGCGGTCGGTGGTGAGCGTGAGGTCCGGGGTGCCGCCGAGGAGCGCGGTCATGTGGAGCCGGCACATGTCGACGCCGCTGGCGATGCGGACGGCCTCCGGGATGCGGTCCCCGGCGATGCGGCCGTTGACCTCGATGACCCGGGCGTCCTTGCCGTCGGCGGTGAGCTTGAGCTCGACGTGGGACGGGCCCCAGGTGATGCCGACGGCCTTGACGGCGAGTTCGGCCTTCTCGACGAGCAGCCGCTCCTGCTCCCCGGGCAGGGCGGCCGGGAAGACGTGGCCCATCTCCAGGAAGAGGGGCGGCTCGCTGCCGATCTTCTCGGTGAGGCCGAGGACCTTGCCGTGCATGATCTCCGCGGAGTACTCGGCGCCCGGGACGCACTCCTCGACGATCACCTTCGGGGTGACCGCGTGGCCGAGGTACTCGCCGAGCCGCATGACCTCCGCGGTGATGGCGGTGACGTCCTCCGCGTTCTCGCAGCGGCGGACGAACAGGCTGCCGGTGAGGTCGAGCGGCTTGACGACGACGGGGTAGCCGATCTCCTCGGCGGCGGCCGCCGCGTCCTCCGGCGACGCGGCCACCCGGAACAGCGGGTTGAGGCCGGGCACGCCCGCCATCGCCTCGCGCATCGCGGACTTGGAGCGGCAGACGGCGACGGCATCCGGGTCGGGACCCGCCAGGCCGAGCCGGGCGGCGACCCGGGCGCCCATGTCGCAGTAGTACTCGTAGACGGAGGTGACGCCCACGAGTTCGCCCCGGGTGGCGAGCTCCTCGCAGAAGGCCACGATCGCGTCGGCGGAGTCGACGTCGCAGGCGCGGATCTCCACGCCGAGTTCGGCGTAGTCGTGGAGCAGCGAGGGGTGCAGGTGCGCCGGGTCGGCGGCGAGGATGATCGGCGTGATGCCCTGCTCCAGCAGGAAGCGGGCGCAGTCCTGGCCGGCGCCGGTCCAGGGGGAGTCGATGAACACTGCATAGCGGGGGGACACGGTTACTCCATTTCGGTTGCTCTGGGAGGGCGGGTCACGTCTCAGGTGCGCAGCGGAGCGCCGTCCGCCGCCGGGGACTCCTCGGGTGCGGGGAGGTCGCGCAGGGTCCGCAGCCGGGAGAGCACCAGCCACAGGACGCCCGCGCTCATGCCGGCGCCGCCGACGAGGAGGGCGCCGCGGACCCCGATCCACTCGCCGAGGGCTCCGCCGGTCAGCGAGCCGAGCGGCAGGATCCCCCAGACCACGAAGCGGACGCTGGCGTTCATCCGGCCGAGCAGTTCCGGCGGGCACAGTTGCTGCCGGATGCTGACCTGACCGACGTTGTAGACGACGATGCCGAAGCTCATGGCGAACCAGGGCACCGCGAACAGCAGGCTCTGCCAGCCGCTCTCGGCGAACGGGATGAGCAGGGCGGTGGGCACGGTCAGCAGGTACGAGGTCCACATCGCGCGCACCTGTCCGAACCGGCGGGCGAGGCGGCCGGCGAAGGCGGCGCCGAGCACCCCGCCGACGCCGCTGACCGCCATGAGGACGCCGACGGTGGTGCCGGAGAGCCCCATCTCGTCGACGAGCAGCAGCATCACCAGGGGCAGGGTCACCGCGTAGAAGAAGTTGTAGGTGGCGGCGGAGCCGGTGATGGCCCGGAAGACCGGCTCGCGCAGGACGTACCGGAGCCCCTCGCGGATCTCGGCGCCCATCCGGCGCCGCTCCGGGCGCTCCGGCACCGCCTCCGGGGTGCGGATGCGGGAGAGCAGGAGCGCGGAGACGACGTGGGTGGCGGCCTGTACGGAGACGGTGGCGACGGCGCCGGCGAGCTGGACGAGGCCGCCGCCGAGGGTGGGCCCGGCCAGCCGGGAGACCGCGTTGGTGCTCTCCAGCCGGGCGTTGCCCTCGACCAGGTGGTCCCGGCCGACGACGACGGGGATGTACGACTGGTAGGCGATCTCGAAGAACGCGGTGGCCAGGCCGACGAGGAGGGTCACCCCGAGCAGGACGGGGAAGGTGATCGCGTCGAGGAGGAAGCCGACGACGATCGCCGCCATCAGCAGGGCCCGCAGCAGGTCGCAGGTGATGAGGATCGGGCGGCGCCGGGACCGGTCGACGAGGACGCCCGCGGGCAGGCCCACGAGGAGGAACGCCACCGTCTGCGCGGCCTGGAGCAGCCCCATCTGGAACGGGGTCGCGGACAGGGTGCTCGCGGCGAGCAGCGGGATGGCGATCCGGGTCATGTTGGTGCCGACCATGCTGACCGTCTGCGCGCCCCAGAACAGCCGGAACTCGGGGTTCTTCAGGAGGCTCATGCGCCGTCCTGGTGGCCGACGGTGAGGCAGCGGGTCCAGAGGCCGGGGGCGGCGACGAAGGAGTTGTTGCTCCGGTTGACCCGGACGCGGCCGTCGTGCCCGTCGACGGAGCGGAGCAGGTCGAAGACGTTGCCGGCGAGGGTGATGTTGCCGGCGTTGCGGCGGGTGCCGTCGGGGCCGACGAGGACGGCGTTGGCGCCGATGGAGAAGTCCCCGGTGATGGGGTTGGAGGTGTGGGCGCCGTTGGCCTGCACCACGTGGAGCACGGTGCGGTCGGGGCGCACCTCGGTGCCGAGGTCGTCGGTGTGGCTCAGCAGCAGGTGGCCGGGGTGGACGGTCGGCATCTCCCCGTGGGGGCCCCGGTGCGCGGAGCCGGTGGCGGGCGCGCCCGCCTCGGCGGCCGTGCGGCGGGAGGAGAGGAAGCCGCGCAGGACGCCGTCCTCGACGAGCACGGTGGGGCCGGTGGGGGTCCCCTCGCCGTCCCAGGGGGTGGGGAGCGGGGAGCCGGCGGCCGTGGGGTCGTCGAGGAGGGTGACGCCGGGGGAGGCGACGCGGGCGCCCACGCGGTCCTTCAGGGGTGAGCGGCCTTCGAGGACGGAGTCGAGGAGGAACGCGGGGGCGACGAGCGTGAGCAGCCGGGAGACCACCCGGCCGTCGACGAGCAGGTCGTCGTGGTCCGGGGCGGCGGCCGGGCGGGAGGCCAGGATCCGGGCGAGGGCGACGAGTTCGGGGAGGTCGGTGCGCTCGGCGCCGTCGAGGACCTCCTCCACGGTGCGGCCGAAGAGCTGGTGGCCGATGTAGCCGGTGCCCTCGCCGCGGGCGGTGATCCGGGCGAAGAGCTGCGCGACGCCGGTGTCGTACGAGGCGGGGGCGGAGCCCGCGCGGTGGAGCCGGACCCGGGTGCGGTCGGCGCGGGCGCGCAGCTCGATCTCCAGGTCCCCGGTCCCCTCGGCGAGCGCGCGCAGCCGCGCGGTGGCGTCGTCCCCGATCCGGGGCAGGGGGGCCGCGGCGGGGGTGTGGGGGGCGCGGTCCGCGTCGGGCGCGGGGGCCGGGGCGGCCGGGGGCGGGGTTCCGGTGGCGAGGACGCGTCCGACGGCGAGGGCGGTGGTGACGAGCTCGGGGTCGGCGGCCCCCGGGGCGTTGCGGACGGCGTAGCCCTCGGTGCCGTCGGCCCACACGGTCAGCGCGGTGGCCCCGGAGGAGACCTCGCTGCGGCGCTCGACCGCCCCGGCCCGGCAGACGAGTTCCTCGGTCTCGTGCCAGGCGGTCCAGACCTCGGCGTCGGCGCCGTGCCGCGCCGCCTCGGCGAGGAGGGCGTCGCTCGCGCCGGACCCGGTGTCGGCGCCGGTGAAGTCCTCGGGCGCGCGGGAGGTGGTGGTCATCGGCCCGTACCCCCCACGAGCAGGGAACCGACCCGGAGGGTCGGGCCGACGACGCCGACCGTCACCCACTGGCCGAACTTGCCGCACTTGGCCGCGCCCACCGTGCTGTCGTCGGCGACGGCGTCGATGTCCCTCAGCACCTGTGTTCCCGTTCCCGTGATGGTCGTCTCCTCGATGGGGTCGGTGACCCGCCCGTCCACGATCAGGTGGCCGTTGGTCACTCGGAAGGTGAACTCGCCGGTGGACTCGATGACTTCGCCGCCGCCGACGTGTTCGGCGTAGATGCCGTACTCGGTGGAGGCGATGATCTCGTCGACGGTGGAGGTGCCGGCGGCGAGGCGGGTGTTGGTCATGCGCGGCTGGGGCGGCTGGAGGGCCGTGGTGCAGCGGCCGTTGCCGCTGCTCTCCAGACCGAGCCGGGCCGCGGACTCCTGGTCGGTGAGCCAGCCGGTGAGGACGCCGTTCTCGATCAGGGTGGTGGGGGTGGCGCGCACCCCCTCGTCGTCGTAGCCGTACGAGCCGACGGCGCCCGGGACGGTGGGATCGTCCGTCAGGGTCACCAGCGGGGAGGCGATCGTCCGGCCGAGCTGCCCGGCGTAGACGGAGCCGCGCAGCACCTCGTCGCCCTCCAGCGGATGGCAACAGGCCTCGTGGAGCAGGACCATGCCGCGGCCGCCCGCGACGACCACGGGCAGCCGGCCGACGGGGGCGGGCCGGGCCGCCAGGCCCGTGACGGCGCGGCGGGCGACCTCGGCCCCGGCGGCGCGCATGTCGATGCCGGAGAGCGGGCCGCTGACGCCGGGGGTGTAGAACCCGGTGGCGACCCGGCCGCCCCTGCGGGCTATGACGCGGACGGTGAGGTAGCTGAGCAGCCGGGTCTCGTCGTGCACGAGGCCCTGCGCGTCGACCAGGCAGTGGTCCTGTTCGGCGAGTTCGAAGTCGATGACGACCTGGGCGACCGCGGGGTCGAAGTCGCGGGCGGCCTGTTCGAGTTCGCGCAGGGCGGTGAGCGCCGCGCCGGGTTCGGTCCAGGCGGGGCGGTGCCCGGCCTGTCCGTCTCCGTGCGCACCGGCCCCGCCGCCGCCGCCGGCGGCGAGCCGTGCGACGGTCGGGTCGAGGCCCGGGACGGAGCGGTGCAGGAAGGTGTCGCGCGTGACGTACCGCGCCGCCGTGGCCCGGCCCCACTGCACGCTGATGTCGCTGACGCGGCCCTCGGCGAGCCGGCCGCTGGTGCGGTGCCAGGTCTGTACCTGGCCGGACGCGGCGAGGTGGCCGCGGGGGCGGTTCCGCTCCAGTTCGGCGGCCAGGTCGTGGCCCACCGCCCTGAGGGAATCACGCGGGTGCATCGATGGTCTCCTTGGCGTGTCGGAGCGTTCGGCGTTCGGGTGCGGCGCGGGGGGCCGTCAGGCCTTGGTGGACCACATCCGGAACATGTAGCGGTTGACTCCGTCCGTCCGGTCCTCGCTCATGTCGATCTCGCGGGGCCGGAAGCGGTCGTAGAACGCCGTACGGGTGTGCAGGAAGCGGTCGTCGGCGGAGACCAGGGTCTGCCCGCGCTCCAGCCGGACGCGGTACTGCACCGAGGACTGGTCGAGGACGGCGTCGAAGAAGTCGAGCGCGGCGCGCTGTTCGTCGGTGATGGGCTCGCCGACCTTGTCGTGGGCGACCTCGATATAGGTGCGGAAGTAGCGGACCAGCGGTTCGCCGTCGGCGGTGTAGCGGATGATCGGCGAGCGGAAGAAGCCGGTCTCGCCCGACAGCGACATGCCGCGCTTCTCGAACCAGAAGTCCTGCGTGAGGACGGCGAGGACGTCCGGGTGGCGCTCCAGGACCTCGTGGACGGGCTTGGCGTCGACGAGGATGGACTCGCCGCCGATGTAGGCGGACTGGCCGCAGGAGAGCAGCAGGTAGTCGATGGGGTCGACGTCGTTGACGGCGTCGTTGTGCATGTACGAGCCCTGCTTGGTCTGGTGGTAGCGGGCGCCGTCCTCGATGGTCTTGCGGACGCCGCGGTCGTAGACCTCGATCAACCGCCAGCCGTCGGTGTTCTGGACCATGGGCCGGCCGAGGGCGGTGCCGAGGACCCAGGCGTACAGCGCCTGCCCGCGGAGGCTGTCCACGCCGGCGACGCGGTCGTACACGATGAAGTGCGCCGTGTCGTCGATGACGTGGCGGGTCGCGTCGACCTCCGCCGCGAAGAGCGGGACGGCGGCGAGGTCGACCTCGACGGCGTCGACCCGGCCCGTGGGGAAGCGCCGGTCGAGCTCGGCGACGTACGCGGCCACCTCGCGCTGCGCGGGCTCCGAGAAGGCGTGGAACGTCTCTGCCGGAACCTCCAGGGTGCGGGGGTGAGTGGGCGCGAGCGTGGTGCTCATTCTCTGCTGTTCCTCTCTGGATTCCCGATGACCCGCGGCGGGTCCGGCAAGCATTGCACCATGTAGGCAAGTCATTGACAAGATTGTTGACATCCTCGCCGTCACCGCCCTAACTTCAACTCGTGTCGCCCGGCCAACACCCCGGCGACCAGAGAGAACACAGGCAGAGACGAGTCAAGGCGTTGCCTAGACATCGCTCCGGCATTGCCTACAACGGCGTAGAGCGATTCGATCCACCACATCGAACGATTCAGGAGTCTCAGGCGTGCAGCGGTCCATCTATCCTTCATTTCGCTCTGTGCTGGCCGACAACGAAATTGTTCGTGTGGCGGGCGCCAACCACGCCCTCGGCGGGCTGCTCGCAGAAGAGGCCGGGTTCCAGGCCGTCTGGTCGTCCAGCCTTGAGGTGTCGGCGTCGCGCGCCCTGCCCGACGCGAGCATCCTGAGCATGACCGAGTACCTCGAAGCGGCCGCCAACATCCAGAAGGCGCTGCGGATCCCGGTCGTCGCCGACTGCGACACCGGCTACGGCGGCAACCTCAACGTGGCCCACATGGTCCACGAGTTCGAGGCGGCCGGCATCACCGCGATCTGCATCGAGGACAAGCTGTTCCCGAAGATGAACAGCTTCGTCGCGGGCGGCCAGACCCTGCTCGGCACCAAGGAGTTCGCCGACAAGATCCGCATCGCCAAGGCGGCCCAGGCCACCAAGGAGATGTTCGTCATCGCCCGCACCGAGGCCCTCATCAGCGGGCTCGACGTCGACGCGGCCCTCGAACGCTGCCGCGCCTACGCCGACGCCGGCGCGGACGCCGTCCTCGTCCACTCCAAGGTGAAGACCCGCGACCAGGTCGTCGGGTTCCTGGAGGGCTGGGACTTCCGCTGCCCGGTGGTCATCGTGCCGACGACCTATCCGGACTGGCACATCGACGAGATCAAGCAGGCCGGCGTCTCCGTCGTCATCTACGCCAACCAGGGGCTGCGCGCCACCGTCAGCGCGCTGCGCGAGACCTACCGCTCCGTCTACGAGAACGGCGACTCCACGGCGGTCGAGGACTCCATCGCCTCCGTCCAGGACGTCTTCGCCCTGCAGCGCCTGGAGGCCTGGCAGAAGCTCGACGTCTGATCGCCGGGACGGACCGTAGGGGGCGGGACAGAAGAAGCGGAAACGACTCTTGGCCATCATCTCCACAGCGGACGAACTGTTCGACAGCGACGTCTACGTCGACCTCGGACAGACCCTTCGCCTCCCGCTGCACCTCAAGTGCGAAGGCTTCAACTTCGCCGGCTCCGTCAAGCTCAGGGCCGCCACCTCCATGATCGCGTCGGCCGAACGGCTCGGCCTGATCGACGAGCACGCCACCATCGTCGAGTCGTCCTCCGGAAACCTCGGAGTGGCGCTCAGCGTGGTGGCGGCCGCCCGCTCCCTGCGGTTCGTCTGTGTCACCGATCCCAAGTGCAACCCCTCGACCGTCAAGCTCATGCGGGCCCTCGGCAGCGAGGTCGTGGTCGCCGACCGGCCCGACGCGGACGGCAGTTACCTGTCCGCCCGCAAGGCGCTCGTCCGCGAGCTGTGCGCCCGCAACTCCGGTTACGTGTGGCTCAACCAGTACGAGAACCCCGCCAACTGGCTGGCCCACTACGAGAACACCGCGCCCCTGATCGCCAAGCAGTTCCCCGGCCTCGACGTGCTGTTCATCGGCACCGGCACCGGGGGCACCCTCACCGGCTGTGCCCGCTGGTTCCGGGACAACCGCCCCGGCGTGCGGATCATCGCGGTGGACACCGTGGGGTCCGTCAACTTCGGCATGGCCCCCGGCCCCCGGCACCTGCCGGGGCTCGGCGCCAGCGAGCCGATGCCGCTGGTGGCCGAGGCCCGGCCGGACGAGATCGTCCGGGTGCACGAGCGCGACACCGTGCGGATGTGCCGTCGCCTCGCCCGCCACGGATTCCTCATGGGCGGCTCCACCGGGACCGTCGTCAGCGGTGCCGCCCGCTGGCTGGAGCAGCACGCCACCGGCTCGCCCGCCCTCACCTCGGTGGCCATCTCCGCCGACATGGGCGACCGCTACATCGAAACGGTCTACGACGACGCCTGGGTGCGGAGCACCTACGGCGACCTCGACAAGGAACAGGAAGAGAGCAATGGCTGAGCAGCAGGGCGGCCCCCCGCAGTTCTCCGTCGTCCCCGGCGCGGCGGTGCACCGCGGCCTCGAAGGGCGCAGGGCGGAGATCATCGACCTGGTGGAGGCCGCCTACCGCCGCCACGGCGAAGGCGGGACCGTCAACCCGCCCTCGTACTTCCTGCGCTTCCCCGACCGGCCCACCGCCCGGATCATCGCCCTGCCGGCCTCGGTCGGCGGCACGGGCGGCGCGGACGGCACGGGCGACGCCGACCGCACGGGCGACGCGGACGGCACGGCCCTGACGGCCGGTGTGGACGGGATCAAGTGGATCTCCAGCTTCCCCACCAACCTGGAGCGGGGCATCCCGCGCGCCTCCGCCGTCCTGCTGCTCAACGACCCGGCCACCGGCTACCCCTACGCCTGCCTGGAGGGGTCCATCATCAGCGCCGTGCGCACCGCCGCGTCGGCCGCCGCCGCGGCCCGGCGGATCGCCGCCCAGCGCGGCTCCACGCCCCGCCGCGTCGGCTTCTTCGGCACCGGTCTCATCGCCCGGTTCGTCCAGGACTACCTGGCCGAACTCGACTGGGACGTCGACGAGTACCACGTCTTCGACCTGAGCGACGACTACGCCGCCTCGTTCGCCCGGCAGGTCCTGGAGCCCACCGGCCGGCCGGTCCGCGTCCACTCCTCCGCCGAGGACCTCGTCCGCGCCTGCGACCTGATCGTCTTCGCCACCACCGCGGCCACCCCGCACGTGAACGACCCGGACTGGTTCTCCCACAACCCGCTGGTCCTGCACGTCTCGCTGCGCGACCTGGGCACCGACGTGATCCTGGACAGCGTCAACATCGTCGACGACGTCGAGCACGTGCTGAAGGCCGACACCTCGGTGCACCTGGCCGAACAGCGCACGGGCGGGCGGGACTTCCTGGACGGCACGCTGTACGACGTGCTCACCGGCAAGGTCACCGTCCCCGCCGACCGGCCCGTGGTGTTCTCCCCCTTCGGGCTCGGCATCCTCGACCTGGCCGTCGGCGCCCACGTCCACCGCACGGCCGTCGCGGCCGGAGAGGCCGTCCCCATCGGCGGCTTCTTCCACGAGCTGGACCGCCACCAGAGCGCGGGGGCGTCATGACCCTCCGAACCGCCCCGGCCCCGGCCCCCGCCGCGCCGGTCCTCACCCCGCTGCCGCTCGCAGAGGGCGCCGCGGCCCGCGCGGGCGCGCTCTCCCTCGGCCGGTCCGCGGAGTTCGACACCGCGCCCGGCGTGCTCCACCACGTCGCGCGCTTCGCCGCCGCCACCCCGGACGCGCCCGCCGTCGTCGACGGCGACACCACCCTCACCTACCCCGGACTGCTGGCCCGCGCCGCCCGCTTCCGCGCCGCCCTCGTCGCGGCCGGCTGCGGCGCGGGAAGCGTCGTGGCCGCCGTCGGCGAACGCTCCGCGGACACGATCGCCGCGTTCCTCGCCCTCGAAGGGCTCGGGGCCGTCTACCTGCCCGTCGCCACCGACTGGCCGGCCCAGCGGGTCACCGAGGTCCTCGAACGCGCCGCGGCCGGGTTCCTGCTCGACTACTCCGGCGGTCCGGGCGGCGGCGGGGCCGCCGGGGAGACCTCGGTCGCGGCGGCCGCCGGGCTCGGCGTCACCGTCGTCGCGGCCCCCGGCCCGGACGCCACCGCCGAAGCGGACGCCACCGGAGCCCCGTACGCCCCCGACGGCCGCGACCAGTCGCTGGAGCCCCGGTACTGCATCTTCACGTCCGGCACCACCGGCCGGCCCAAGGGCGCGGCCGTCGAGCACCGCGGCATGGTCAACCACCTGTGGGCCAAGGTCGCCGACCTGGACCTCACCGCCGGGGACCGGCTCGCGTTCACCGCGCCCCTGGTCTTCGACATCTCCGTCTGGCAGATGCTCGCCCCCCTCCTCGTCGGCGGCGCCGTCGTCGTCGTACGGCAGCCCGACCTCGACTTCCCGCGCCGGGTCCGCACCGTCCTGGAGCGCACCGGCGTCACCGTCGTCGAGCTCGTGCCCACCGTGGTCGGCTGGCTCGTCGGCGAGGCCGAGCGGCGCGGCCCGGTGCTGCCGGACCTGCGCTGGCTGATCTCCACCGGTGAGGAGCTCCGCCCCGAACTCGCCGCCCGCACGCTCGCGGCCCTCCCCCACGTGCGCCTGCTGAACGCCTACGGCCCCACCGAGTGCTCCGACGACGTCACCCACCACGAGGTGACCGCCGCCGACACCGGCCTGCCCCGGCTGCCCGTCGGCCGGCCCATCGACAACGCCCGGCTCTACCTGCTCGTGCACGAGGAGGACGAGGGCGTGTGGCGGTCCGCCGAGCCCGGCGAGGCCGGGGAGCTCTTCGTCGGCGGTGTCGTCGTCGGACTCGGCTACGTCAACGACCCGGACAACAACGCCCGCGCGTTCTTCGCCGACCCGCTGGACCCCGGGTCGCCCACCGGCCGGCTCTACCGCACCGGCGACCTGGCCCGCTTCGAGGAGGGCGTGGTGCTCTACCTCGGCCGGGTCGACCGCCAGGTCAAGGTCGCCGGCGTCCGCATGGAACTCGACGAGATCGAGGCCGTCCTGCTGCGCCACCCGGCCGTGGACCGCGCCGCCGTCACCGTCCCCGTCGTCGACGGGAACCCCGTGCTCGCCGCCCACTACACGGCCCGCGGGCCCGTGACGCCCGGGGAACTCCGCGCCCACCTGGCCGGCTCCCTCCCCGAGGCGATGGTGCCGCGCCGGCTCACCGAGCTGGACGCGCTCCCCCTGACCCCCAACGGCAAGACCGACCACCGTGCGCTGCGCCGGCTCGCGCAGGACGGCACGTCCCCCGCAGAGGTGTGACATGGCAGACCAGAACCCTTCCCGTGACCTGACCGCCGAGGACCTGCCCGTCCACTCCCGGCTGCTGCTGCGGATGGCCCGGCTCCGGCTCGGTGCCGACGACGTCGCCGCCGTCCGCGAGCTGGCGAGCCGCCCGGACCTCGACTGGGGCGCCTTCCTGGAGGCCGCCGCGTGGCACAAGCTGCTGCCGCTGATCGGCCGGCACGTCGACCGCCACCGGCTGGACCGCAAGTCCGGCGAACAGCCGGGCTTCCCCTACCCCTGGGTGTTCACCGGCGCCTACCTCGCCAACCGGGCCCGCAACCAGGGCCTGTCCGACGAGTTCGGCCGGGTCTTCGCCGAACTGACCGCCTCGGGGCTGCGGTTCGCGGTCCGCAAGGGCTTCTCCCTCGGCGAGGGCGAGTACCGCGACCCGGCGCTGCGCCGCATCGCCGACCTCGACGTGCTGCTGGCCCGCGAGGACGCCCGCGCCGCCCACGAGGTCCTGCTGCGCCTCGGCTACGTCCAGGGCAAGGTCGCCGAGGACGGCGAGCGGATCGAGCCGTACAGCCGCGAGACGCAGGCGTTCTGGAAGATGAACCTGAGCAACCAGCTGCCGTACCGCAAGCCCGGCGGCCGCCCGGACATCACCGACTTCAACGTCGACATCTGCCACGACATCTTCCAGAAGAAGTCCGGGATCAGCGCGGGCGCCGCCGAGCTGCTCGACCGCGCCGTGCCCGCCGTGCTGTGCAGCGCCCCCGCCTGGGAGCCCGCTCCCGACGACCGGCTCCTGGACCTCTGCTCGCACCTGCACAAGGAGGCCACCAGCCTCCACTTCATCGAGGACCGCCAGGACCTCCAGCTGAGCAAGTTCCTCGACCTCGCCCTGGTCGCGGGGGCCTGCGGGGAGGACGCCTGGCAGCGGTTCCTCAAGCGGGTCGCGTCGGTCGGCGCCGAGGCCATCGTCTACTACGCGCTGCACTTCACCGCCGTGCTCTACCCGGAAGCCGTCCCGGCCCACGTCCTGGCCGCGCTGCGGCCCGAGGACACGGACTACCTCGAACTGTACGGGTCCCTCGACGGCCAGAGCGCCCGCTGGGAACAGCCCTTCCTGGAGCGCCTGTTCAACGCCCGCCGGCACACCGCCGGGACCCTCTCCAACGTCCCGCTCCAGTGAGCGCCACCGCCGTGTCCCCGGCTTCCGCGACAGCGCCGGGCGCCACGGAGCAGGAGCCGGGACTGCTCGTCCTCAAGATCGGCGGCAGCCTGCTCTCCGACAAGCGGCACAGCGGGGAGACCGACCACGCGGCCATCGACGCGTACGCGCGCCTGGTCGCCGAACTGGTCGCCGCACGCCCCGGCCGGGTCGTCCTGGTCACCGGCGGCGGTGCCCTCTGCCACCCGGTCGGCCTGCGGATCAAGGCCGCGAAGGACGACCCGTACGCGGCCGTCGCCCTGACCGAACCGGCCTTCCGCATGCGCTGGGCGTGGACCACCGCGCTCCGCGCCCACGGGGTGCGGGCCGTGCCGCTCCAGACCACCTCGATGCTCAACGAACTGCCCGACGGCACCACCGTCACCGAGACCGGGGTGGTGTCCCGGCTCCTCGCGGAGGGCGCGCTGCCGGTGCTGTCCAGCGACTGCGTGGTCACCGCGGCCGGCACCCTGCGCATCCTCAGCAGCGACGACGTCCCCGGGGTGGTGCTCGACGCCGCCGTGGCCGCCGGCCCCGTCCGGGTCGTCGCCCTCACCGACGTGGCCGGCATCCACCTCGCGCGGGACCCGGACAGCCCGGTCCTGCCGTACCTCGACCCCGACGACCTGACCGCCGCGCGGCGGCTGTTCTGGGACGACGCGTGGGACGCCACCGGAGCCATGGAGGGCAAGGTCGAGGCGCTCGCCGCGCACGCCCGCCGCGGCGCCGAGTGCGTCATCACCCGCGGCGACCGCGGCCCGGGGGGCCTGCGGCACCTCTTCGCCCCCCTCGGCGCCTGGCCGGGCGACGTCCCCCGCACCCTGATCCGGCGCCGCACCCCCGCCCCCGCCGCCCGGCCGACCGACCGGGCCGCCGACCGGCCCACCGAACCGTCCCAGGAGGACCCCACATGACCGGCACGCCCGGACGGCCCGACCGCGTCGTCCTGCTGAACCCGGGGCCCGTCAATGTGCACGACCGGGTCCGGGCCGCCCTGGCGGGCCCCGACGAGTGCCACCGGGAGCCCGAGACCCAGGCGCTCCTGGGCACCGTCGCGGGCAAGATCACCGAGGTCTGCGGGGCCGACCGGGACAGCCACGCCGCGGTCCTGCTCACCGGCTCCGGCACGGCGGCCCTGGAGGCCGTCGTCAGTTCGGTCGTCCCCGCCGGGGGCCGCCTGCTGGTCCTGGACAACGGCCACTACGGCGAGCGGCTGCTCCGCATCGCGGACGTCCACGGCATCGACAGCGTCCGGCTGGAGTTCGGCTGGGCCGTCCCGCTCGACCTCGACGCGGTCGACCGCGCGCTCGCCGCCGACCCGGGCGTCACCCACGTCGCGGTCGTCCACCACGAGACCAGCACCGGCATGCTCAACCCGCTGCGCGAGCTGGGCGCGCTGGTCGACCGCCACGGGCGGTCCCTGATCGTCGACGCGATCAGCAGCCTCGGCGCCGAGGACCTGGACGTCGTCCGGGACCACGTCGACTGGTGCGTCGGCACCGCCAACAAGTGCCTGGAGGGCATGCCGGGCATCAGCTTCGTCTGCGCTCCCCGGGAGCGCCTCGACGCCCTCGCGGACGTGCCCGCCCGCACCTTCTACTTCGACCTGTCGGCGAACTACCGCGCCCAGGTCCTCAAGGGCAGCCCGCAGTTCACGCCGGCCGTCCAGGTGCTGCGCGCCCTCGACGCGGCCCTCGACCTCACCCTCGCCGAGGGCGTCCCGGCGCGGACCGCGCGCTACGCGGCCCGTGCCGCCGAGATCCGCGCCGGTCTGGAGGAGCGCGGCATCGACCTGCTCCTGCCCGCGGACCAGAGGGCCGGCTCGATCACCAACGCGCACCTGGCCAACGGCATGACGTACGACGAACTGCACGACGGTCTCAAGGAGCACGGCTACGTGATCTACGCGACCCAGGAGAAGTCCGCGGGCGTGTTCCGCCTCGCCAACATGGGCCAGTTGACCGCCACCGACATCGCGGGCTTCTTCCGCGCCTTCGACGAGGTCGTGGCCCGGTGCGCGCCCTCGCCTTCCTGACCCCCAGCCGAAACCCCCTACCCGGGCCCACCGCCGGAACGCCGAGCCGGGGCCCCGGGCCGAGAAGAGAAATGGAGCGGTGAGCCGGTGACAACCGACCATTCCGTGAACGCTGCGCCGATTCACCTGGCGATCGTGGGCGGCGGCCCGACCTGCACGTACGTCCTGGAACGCCTCGCCGCGCTGGTGCGCGACCGGCGGGACGCGGTCGCCCTGGAGATCGTGATCTACGACCTCTCGGGCGAGTTCGGGCCCGGCCAGGTCCACAGCCCTGACCAGACGAGGACCAGCTACCTCAACCGCGTCGTCGGCCAGGTGGCCTTCGCCGCGGACGAGAGCGTCGTCGACGCCGGCCCGCTGCTGTCCGCGTCCGAGCGGCCCACGCTGCTCGACTGGTGCCGCAGGAAGTTCGAGGAGACCGGCGACCCGGTCTACGACATGGTCGCCGAGGACTGGCCCAAGCGGTTCGTGCACGGCGAGGCCCTGCGCGACCAGTTCCGCGGGTACGTCGAGATCCTGCGCGCCGCCGAGGGCGTCGAGGTGACCCTGCGGCAGGCCGAGGTCGTCGACCTGGAGGAGCGCGGCGACCGGTTCGCCGTCCTCACCGCCGACGGCGCCCCCGCCTACGAGGCCGACTACGTCCTCATGCTCACCGGCCACTCGTCCAACCGGCCGGAACTGGACCCGCGCCAGGCCCACCTGGCCCGGTTCGCCGACGCGCACCCGGGGGCGCACCTCATCCCCTCCGCGTACCCGCTGGAGCGGTCCCTGGACCCGGCGCACACCGGCCCGGGCACCACCGTCGCCTGTCTGGGCATGGGGCTCACCGGCATCGACGTGCTGCTCTACCTCACCGAGGGCCGCGGCGGCAGCTTCGAGCGGGACGCCGACGGCGAGCTCGTCTACCGCCCGTGCGGCGCCGAACCCGACTCCATCGTCGCGTTCAGCCGCTCCGGCCTGTTCACCTTCGCCCGGCCGTACAACGAGAAGGAACGCGACATCGCGGCCCTGGAGTACAAGGGCCCCTTCCTCACCACGGCGGCCGTGGCCGGGCTGCGGGCGACCGTCGGCGTGCCGAACGTCATCGGCGGCGCCCCCAAGCGCCAGCTCGACTTCGAGCGGCACGTCTTCCCGCTGATCCTCCTCGAAATGGCGCTCATCCAGTACGGGGTGCTGTACGGGACGGAGTTCCGCCGGGCGGCGATCCGGGCCGCGCAGCCGGCGTACGAGAAGTTCCTGGCCGACGCGGACGCCTTCGCCGACCACCACGAGGCCGGCGCGTTCCTCGTCGCGCCCGTCGAGGACCTGGCGCGGGACCTCGCGGACCGGGTCGACGACGTCCTGGCCGGCCGTACCGCCCTCGCGGTGTACGGCGACGGCGGGTCCGCCGGCGTCCTGCCGCCGGTCGACCGGGCGGTGCGCTCCTTCCTCACCGTCGTGTACGGCGCCGAACGGGCCGGGGCGCTGCTCGCGGAGGCCGGCGACCCGCACGCCTTCGCGGCCGCGGTCGCGGCGGCCGAGTCCCCGTGGCGGCACGCCACGCGGGCGGCCGACCACCGGTTCTCCTGGGAGCGGACCATCAACCCGGTGCCGGTGCCCGAGGGCGGTTACGCGAGCCCCGAGGAGTACGTCGAGACGTTCCTCGACTTCCTGGACCGGGACATCCGCTGGGCCGCCCAGGGCAATCTGAGCAACCCGGCGAAGGCGGCGGCCGACG
Organism: Streptomyces bikiniensis; assembly: GCF_000716625.1. Lineage (NCBI taxonomy): Bacteria > Bacillati > Actinomycetota > Actinomycetes > Kitasatosporales > Streptomycetaceae > Streptomyces > Streptomyces bikiniensis. The sequence continues at coordinate 111,568 of NZ_JNXJ01000013.1, forward strand.
CCGCCTGGCGCGACATGCGGGGCGTCGTGATCGAGGCGGTCGACTTCGGCGGGCTGCTCGCCTCCTCGCACCGCACCTTCCTCAACGTGTACACGCCGCACCACAACCGGCTGTGCCAGGGCGCCTCGGTGGAGGCGATGGAGAAGGTCACCGCGCTGATCAAGAGCGGCCGGGTCGACATCTCGGTCGGTCCCGGCGCCCGGGTGGAGTGCGACGAGGAGCGCGGCCTGTTCCGCGTCAGCGGCCCGGCCACCGGTGCCGAGCGGTACGCGGACGCCCTCGTCGACGCGCGGGTCCACGGCTTCGACGCCGAGCGCGACGTCATGCCGGTCTACCCGAACCTGCTGCGCCGCGGCATCGTCCGCAAGTGGGCCAACCCCGGTATCGGCGAAGCCGACTTCGTCCCCGGCGGCCTGGACCTCACCCCCGAGTTCCACCCGGTCCGCGCCGATGGCAGGGTCGAGTCCCGGATCACCTTCCTGGGCCCGCCCAGCGAGGGTGTGATGTACCACCAGATCGGCGCCCTCCGACCGAACAAGGACCACCACGTCATCCGGGACATCCTCTGCTGGATCCACGCGTTCATGCCGCAGGAGTCCCCGGCCGGGGGGAAGACGAAGGAACTCGAAAGGAACCCGTCATGAGCACCTCCATCGACTACACCGCACCCGAGTACGGCGGCGTCGACGTCCCCGAGCGGCTCAAGGAGATCCGCGCCGCGCACGACAGGCTCCGGGCCGCCGCCGCGGAGATCACGGAGGAGGGCGCCCGTGAGGCCGTCCACCTCCCGGGCTGGACGCGCGGCCACGTCCTGATCCACCTCGCCGACCTGTCGCGGGCGTTCGCCCGCCAGGCCCGGTACGCCGCCGAGGGCAAGTCCGTCGAGGTGTACGACGGCGGGCGGCCCACCCGCGACCGGCGCATCGAGGAGCTGCACGGCGAGCCGGTCGCGTGGCTGCGGGAGCAGCTGGAGGAGGGCCTGACCGCCCTGGAGGAGGCCTGGGACGCGCTCGGCCCCGACGGCTGGGAGCTGCCCTGCTCGTACCGGAACTCGCCGCTGTTCGCGACCCAGCTCGCGTGGTGGAGGGAGACCGAGCTGCACACCGTCGACCTCACCGTCGGCTACGGCTCCGCGGAGTGGAGCACCGCGCTCTCCTCGCACGTGGTCTCCTTCCTGAAGGGCCGGCTGCCGCAGGGCGTCGCCCTGCACGCCGAGGACACCGGCCAGGAGTGGTCCACCGCGGCCGAGGGCGCGACCCCGGTGGTGGTCCGCGGCTCGCTGCGCGCGCTGGCCGCCTGGATCTCCGGCCGTCCGCACCCGGTCCTGCCGGTCGCGGACGGCGACCCGGCCGCGGCGCTGCCCGAGCTGACCGCCTGGCCGTAGGACACCGGTGGGGCGGGCCCGCACCCCGCGGGCCCGCCCCGCCCCACCCCGCACACGCCGGCCGTGTGACACCCGTACGTACTCCGGAAGAGAGTTCCCTCCCCATGACAGACGCCCAGACCCTGACCGCACGGCCGCCGGCCGCCACGGGGCGCGAGAACGCGCAGCACGCGCAGAGCGCCGCCGAGGCGCTCGTCCAGGCCTTCGTGGACCGCGGGTTCACCCACTTCACCGGTGTCCCCTGCTCGCTCCTCAAGGGCGTCTTCCGGGTGCTGGAGAGCGGGGAGGGCCCCGCCGGGACCGTCTCCTACCTGCCCGCGCCCCGCGAGGACTCCGCGCTCGGCGTCGCCTCGGGCCTGTCGGCGGCCGGCGCGAAGCCCGTCGTCCTCATGCAGAACTCGGGCCTGGGCTACTCCCTGAACGTGCTGACCTCGCTCAACCTCATCTACGACCTGCACGTGCCGCTGATCGTCAGCTGGCGCGGCCACGACGGGAACGACGCGGTCGAGCACGACATCATCGGCCGCGAACTGCTCAACCTCCTCGACGTGTTCGGCCTGCGCCACACCGTCTTCGACCCGAGCGACCCCCACGGCTCCGTCGAGCGCTGCCTCGCGGCCGCCGAGGACGGACGCACCACTCCCGTCCTCATCGTCAAGGAAGGCATCTGAGCATGTTCGGCATCCAGGACGCGATCCGCGCGGTCACCGAGAAGTTCCCCACGTCCCTGTACGTGTCCACCTGCGGGTTCATCACCCGCGACCTCTACAACACCGCCGACCGGCCCGAGAACTTCTACCTGGTCGGGTCCATGGGCATGGCCGCCCCCGTCGGCCTGGGCGTGGCGCTGGCCCGGCCGGGCCGCCACGTGGTCGTCCTCGACGGCGACGGTTCGTTCGCGATGAACCCCGGCGCGCTGCCGATGATCGCCGAGCACGCCCCGGACCTGGTGCACGTCGTCCTCGACAACGGCGTGCACGAGAGCACCGGTGGTCAGCGCCCGGTGCGCATCGCCGACCCGGTGGGCATGGCGCTCGCCGCCGGCTACTCCGCCGCGCACAGCGTCTCCTCGCCCGAGGAGCTGGCCGCCGTACGGCCCGAGCCGGGCGTCACCACCCTGCTGCACGTCGCCTGCGCCCCGCGCGGCGCGCACGCCGGCAAGCGGGTGGAGTGGACCCCGCAGCAGCTCGTCGAGCGGTTCCGCGCCGCCGCGGCCGCCTGACACCCCCCACGGACACGGATAGGAGCACGCGCACCATGGAAGACACCGCCGCGACCACGTCCGGGCAGGCGGAGCGGGTCCACAAGGTCCTGCTCGCGGTCCTGGGCGGCTCCGTCGACGTCTCCTCCCTCGGCCCCGGCGCCGACCTGTGGGAGGCGGGCATGGACTCGCTGCTGAGCGTGAGTCTGCTGGTCGCCCTGGAGGACGAGTTCGACGTCGAGTTCCCCGACGAGCTGCTGACCCGCGAGACGTTCGCCTCGGAGGCCGGCATCACCGCCGCCGTCACGACCCTGGCGGCGGCCGCGTGACGGCCGCCCCGACCCCCGCCGGGACGGGCACGACCGCCGGCCCGGCCGGACTGGGCGCGCTCCCGGTCCGCTCCACCCGGCTGGTGGACCTCAACCTCCTCTCGGTACGGATCTCCAGCAACCTCGAGGCCTTCGACGCCTACGCGTACTTCTCCCGCGAGGCGCCCGCCGGAACCGAGCCGGACCACGAGATCGTCTGCGTGGACCTGGACCGGGACCCGTACGACCCGGAGGTGCTGCGGGGGCTCTGCGACCGCACGCTGCGGGCCAAGCGCTTCCGCTCGGGCTACTACCTCAACCACATCTTCGGCGACCCCGCGTACCTCGTCACCGAGGGCAGGCGCTCGTACGTCTTCGGCCGCCGCCTGGAGCGCACGGTCTGGCCGTACTTCGTCAAGCGGATCCTCACCGACTTCGCGGTCGACCACGGCTACCTGCACCTGAAGGCGGGCGGTTTCACCTTCGACGACGGCGCGGCCACGCTGCTCGTCGGGCCCAACGCCGGCGGCAAGACGGTGTTCCTCACCCAGGCCTGCCTGGACGGGGCGCGGTTCCTCACCAACACCCATGCGCTGGTGCGCGACGGGGAGGCGCACGCCGTGCCCTCGGCGGTACGGGTCCGGCGGGCCCCGCAGTTCGAGCGGCTGATCGAGGAGCACGGGCTGACCCCGCACCTGGAGAGCGGGGACTTCGTGGCCGCGCCGGAGCTGCTGTTCGCGGGCGCGCCCAGCGACAGCGGGCGGGTCCGCAACATCGTGATCACCGACTTCTCCCCCGGGCGTCCGGGGGGCTTCGCGCGGATCACCGCGGAGCAGGCGGGCCTGTTCCTCGGCCTGTTCTCGGACGGGGTGGTCAACTACGGCCTGAAGGACGACCTGCTGGACCATCACGGCGGCGACCTCGACGCGTTCACGGCCACCCTGGCCGGACTGCGCGCACAGCTCACCACCCTGGTCGAGGGCGCCCGCTGCTACCGGGCGAACGTCGACATGCTCGATCCGCTCGTCCGCAAGACGGTGCTGGCGGAGCTGAGGGCGTGACGCCGCTCGTCGTCGGAGTGGTGCTGTTCGCCGCGGTAACCCACGCGAGCTGGAACGCGATCACCCACCGCATCAAGGACGAACTGGCCTGCCTGAGCCTGGTCGGCGCCGGACGCACCCTGTCCGGCGCCGTCCTGGCGTGTCTGGCGCCGCTCCCGTCGCCGGCCGCCTGGCCGTACCTGATCGCCTCGGTCCTCCTGCACATCGGTTACCAGGTGGCGCTGATGCGCTCGTTCCGGCTGGGTGACTTCGGGCAGGTGTACCCGATCGCCCGGGGCGTGGCGCCGCTGCTGGTCACCCTGTTCGCCGTCTTCGCGCTGGGCGAGCACCTGGTGGGGGCCGGCGCGGCCGGGATCGCGGTCGCGACGACCGGGATCGTCGGCCTGGCGCTGTGGGGGGTCAGGGACCGGACCGGCCGGCCCAGCGGTCCGGCCGTGGCGATGGCCGCGACCACGGGCCTGATGATCGCCGTGTACACGGTGGTGGACGGCGTCGGTGTCCGCGAGGCCGGCGCGGCCCTCGGCTACATCGCCTGGCTGATGCTCCTCGACGGTCTGGCGATCCCCGCGTACGCGGCGGTCACGCTCCGCGGCGCCCTGCTCCCGAGGCTGCGCCCCGTCCTGCTGCCGGGCCTCGTCGGGGGCGTGCTGTCGGTCGTCTCGTACGGTCTGGTGCTGTGGGCGCAGACCAGGGCGCCGCTCGCGCCGGTGGCCGTGCTCCGCGAGTTCAGCGTGATCGCCGGCGCCGCGATCGCCGCGTTCTTCTTCAAGGAGCGCTTCGGCGGCCCGCGCATCGCCGCCGCCACCCTGATGGTCGCGGGCATCGCGCTGATGCTCGGCACGTCATAGGAAGCACGACACAGGAAGGAAGTGTCCGGTTTGCCCACGGAGACAGAACGCAAGTACCTCGTCGTCGCGGACGACCCGCGCTGGCGCGCCCTGATCCGCGCCACGCACACCCTGCGCCAGGGCTACCTCACCACGGACCGCTCCCCCGAGGTCCGGATCCGGGTCGTCGACGACAACGCGGCCTTCCTCACCGTCAAGGGCCCCCGCTCCGGTCCGACCCGGGCCGAGTACGAGTACCCCGTCCCCGTTCCGGACGCCCTGGAACTCCTCGCCCTCTGCACCGGACGCGTCCTGGAGAAACGGCGCCACTCGCTCCCGGACGACTGGATCGTCGACGAGTACACCGGTGTCCACGCGGGCCTCACGGTGGCCGAGATCGAGTGGCGGGGCGACCCGGCCGTCCCGCCGCCCGCCCCTCCCTGGGCCGTCAGGGACATCACCGGCGACCCCGCCTACTCCAACGCGACCCTGGCGCTCCGCCCGTAAGTCCCGTCCTTCTCCTCCGCCCGGCGCCCGGACGACGAAAATCCCGCCCGATCTTGCGATCGGACGGGATTCCCGTTGTCTGTGGACCTGTGGGGATTTGAACCCCAGACCCCCTCGATGCGAACGAGGTGCGCTACCAGACTGCGCCACAGGCCCTTGCGACGTGTGAAACATTAGCACCCCGACCGGCGAGAACAAAAATCGCTTCCGCCGCAGGTCAGCCGAGGGCGTCGGGGAGGGCTCCCCCGATCGGCTCGTGCCGGTACCGCCACCGGATCTCGGTCAGGGCGTCCTCCGCCTCCCGGCGGATCTCGGGGTGGGGGTGGTCGAGGAACCGCTCGGCGAGCGGTGTCGCCGCCTTGTCGTACGTGGAGCCGAGGGCCGACAGGACGTAGGCCAGGAGCGGGGGGTCGAAGCGGTCCGCCGCGTCGGCGAGCGGTTTCACGAGCGGGAGGGGGAGCGTGTAGCGCGTGCCCGCCGTGCAAACGGCGTACAGGGCGGATTCCAGGACTGCCCTGTCCTCGTCGCCGGACAGGGCAACCCCGACCATGCGTCCGACGGCCCGCTCGGCGTCCTCCTGCGTCAGCAGACCCGCCTCCAGGACGTCGCTGATCTCGTCCAGGCGGAAGTCCCGGTGCGGCGTGGCCGGGTCGTCGAATTTCTCCCAGGCCTTCTCGATCCGGGCCGTGAGGCGCGCGTAGCCGTCCATGTCCACGGGCGGGAGCCTAGGGCCTGTCCGGCGGGGTCACTCGTTGGCGGCCCGGGGGCGGTCGTCGTCCGCGTACTGGTCGAAGAGCGGGGTGCGGCCGTGGTCGCGGTCGCGGCGCGGGGCGGCCGGGCGCTTGCGGGGGGCCGGGGCGGGGGCCGGGTCGGCCGCCGTGGAGGAGCGGGCCGCGCTCCAGGTCTCCGGGTCCGTGATGTCGACGCCGCTCGACGCGCGCGGGGCGACCGGGGCGGTGACGTACGTGGGCAGCGGGACCGGGACCGGGTCCCAGCTGTCGCCGCGGGCCGGGCCGCGGTCGCGCTGCTGGTCCACCCACTCGGCGTGGTCGGTCTGTTCGACCAGGGCGCGCCGGTCCGCCTCCTGCGGGGAGACCGCCGGGGCCGTCGCGGGCGCCTGGTCGGCCTCCGGTTCGGGCGTCGGGGCGGGGCGGCGGCTCTCGCGCAGCCGGGCGGCCGCCGCCTCGGCGCGGCGCCGGTCCATCACGTACACGAAGCGGCGCCGCTCCTGGATCCGCAGGTGGACGATGTACGCGCTGAGGAGCAGGGCGGGGACGGCCGGCGCCCACAGGAAGGGGAGGCCGCCGACGGCCGCGACGACCGCGCCGAGGGTGAAGGCGAGGAAGAGGACGATCGTGGTGCGGCGGCGACGGGCGAGGACCTTGCCGCGGCGGGCGCGCTCGGCGGCGCCCCGTCCCGCCCCGGGCGCGGGCTCGGGGTCGCGGTCCGGCGCGCGGTCCGGGAGCTCCAGGCGCGCCTCCGTCCTGGCCGCGGGCGCGGAGAAGGCCCGGACGTCGACCGAGCTGAGGTGCTCGGTCGCCGCGTCCGGGTCCACGTCGGGCGTCGGGCCCTGCGCCGTACGGTCCCGCTCCTTGAGCTCCTTGGCGTAACGGCGTTCCATGCCCGCCCGTCCGGAAAGCAGCCGGATGGCGGTGCTGAAGCGTTCCGTTGGACGGGCTTCGTTCAGCTCGTCCTGCCTGCGGAGCCACATCGGTACCAAGTAGGCGGCCCAGGCCCCGACGATGACTGCGTAGATGAGGCCGCTGCTGCTCACGCTTCACACGGTAGAGGGGTTCGCACGGGGGCATAGGCCAATTGGCCCGGTGTGTCGCACGATCTGGCTGATATCACTGAACTTTTTTGTGATTGTTCAGATCGATTGACTGCCAACTCCCGATTGAATTCGAACACTTATTTCATTCTCGCCTGGCGCCAACGCCTCAGCAGTCCTTCCGGCACCTCTTCCGCCGTGAGCGCGAAGACCAGGTGGTCCCGCCACGCCCCGTCGATGTGGAGGTAGCGCGGCCGCAGCCCCTCCTCGCGGAAGCCCAGCTTCTCCACGACCCGGCGCGAGGGCCCGTTCTCCGGGCGGATGCACACCTCGACGCGGTGCAGGCCGACCGTGCGGAAGCAGTGGTCCACGGCGAGCGCGACCGCCGTCGGCATCACCCCGCGCCCGGCCACCGCGCTGTCCACCCAGTACCCCACGTGCCCCGAGCACATCGAGCCCCAGGTGATCCCGGCCACCGTCAACTGGCCGACCAGCCGCCCCTGGTACTCGATCACGAACGGCAGCATCCGGCCCGCGTTCGCCTCCGACCGCAGGTGGCGCACCATCTGACGGTAGGTCGGGCGCCGGGCGGCCGGGCCGCCCGGGGACGGCGGCGGGACCGTCGCCTCCCACGGGCGCAGCCACTCGCGGTTGCGCCGGTTCACCTCGCGCCAGGCCGCGTGGTCCCGCATCCTTATCGGCCGCAGGACCACCTCGCCGTCGACCAGGACCGCCGGCCAGGACGGGATCACGACGGTCTCGGATGGTCGCCGCCGCGGATCTGGTCGACGGCGTGCCTCAGGAGCGGCTCCAGGACGGCCAGGCCGTCCCGCACGCCGCCCGTCGAGCCCGGCAGGTTCACGATCAGGGTGCGGCCCGCGACCCCGGCGAGGCCCCGGGAGAGGGCCGAGGTCGGCACCTTCTCCCGGCCGTACGCGCGGATGGCCTCGGGGATGCCCGGGATCTCCCGCTCCAGGACGCGGCGGGTCATCTCGGGGGTCAGGTCGGTGGGCGAGATGCCCGTGCCCCCGGTGGTGACCACCAGGTCGTACCCGGCGTCCACGGCCGCCCGCAGCGCCGCCTCGACGGGCTCGCCGTCCGGGACGACCTGCGGGCCCTCGACCGCGAACCGCAGCGCGGTCAGGGCCTCGGCGATCAGCGGGCCGCCCTTGTCCTCGTACACCCCGGCCGCCGCCCGGTTGGAGGCGGTGACGACCAGGGCCGCGTAGGCGTCCGCCGGGGTCTCCCCCGGCACGGCGGGCGCGGTCGGCTCCGGGTGCCCGTGGGTGCCCGCCACCCGTCCGGCGCGGGTCACGACTCGCCCCGCGCCCAGCGGCCCGACTTGCCGCCCGTCTTCTCCTCCACCCGCACGTCGGAGATGACCGCGCCCTTGTCGACCGCCTTCACCATGTCCACGACCGTCAGGGCCGCGACCGAGACCGCCGTCAGGGCCTCCATCTCCACGCCCGTGCGGTCCGTGGTCTTCACGGTCGCCAGGATCTCGACCGCGTCGTCCGCGACCGACAGGTCGAGCGTGACGCCCGAGACCGCGAGCGGGTGGCAGAGCGGGATGAGGTCCGGGGTCCTCTTCGCGCCCATGATCCCGGCGATCCGGGCGGTCGCGAGCGCGTCGCCCTTCGGGACGCCCTCGCCGCGCAGCAGCTCGATCACGCGCGGCGAGACGAGGACCCGTCCGCTGGCGCGTGCCGTGCGGGCCGTGACGTCCTTCGCGGAGACGTCGACCATGCGGGCCGCCCCCGCCTCGTCGATGTGGGTGAGACCTTGCTGCGTGCTCATGGCCGTGACACTCCCGGTCGCTGTGTGGGACGAGACACCGTACCCCCACCCTGGCCCCCTCAGCCGAGGAGGACCACTTCCAGCTCGGCGCCCGGAGCCACGGCCTCCGTCTCCTCCGGGACCACGATCAGGCAGTCCGCGTGCGCGAGGGCCGCGATCAGGTGGGAGCCGGCACCGCCCACGGGAGTGACGGCGCCGGTCTCCCGGTCGTACACCCCGCGCAGGAACTGGCGGCGGCCCGCCGGGGACCGCAGGGGGCCGTCCGCGTCCAGGACCGCGCGCGCCCGGGGCCGGTGCAGGTCCTCCACGCCCATCAGGGCGCGGATCGCGGGCCGGACGAACAGCTCGAAGGAGACGTACGAGGAGACCGGGTTGCCCGGCAGGGCGAGCAGCGGGATCCGCTCGGCGCCGATCGCGCCGAAGCCCTGCGGCTTGCCCGGCTGCATGGCCAGCCTGCGGAAGTCGACCTCTCCGTCCGCGGTCAGCGCCTCCTTGACCACGTCGTACGCGCCGACGCTCACCCCGCCCGTGGTCACGAGCAGGTCCGCCCGGATGAGCTGGTCCTCGATGGCGGAGCGCAGCGACTCCGCGTCGTCGGCGACGGCCCCCACCCGGTAGGCCAGGGCTCCGGCGTCCCGGGCGGCGGCGGCGAGGGCGAAGCTGTTGGAGTCGTGGATCTGCCCCGGTCCCAGCGGCTCGCCCGGCTGGACCAGCTCGCTGCCGGTGGAGATGACGACGACCCGGGGGCGGGGCCGCACCCGCACCGTGCCGCGCCCGATCGCGGCGAGCAGGCCGATCTGCGGCGGCCCGAGGACCGTGCCGGCCGCGAGGGCCGGCTCGCCGGCGCGGACGTCGCTGCCCCGCGCGCGCACGTGGGCGCGTGCCTCGGCGGCGCGGTGCACCCGGACCTCGCCGGCCGCGCCCCCGGGGGAGGTGCTGGCGGCGCTCATGCCGGTGGCCGCGCCCCCGCCCGTACCGCCGTCGGTCCACTCGACGGGGACGACGGCCTCGGCGCCGGGCGGCAGCGGGGCGCCGGTCATGATCCGGGCGGCCTGGCCGGGACCGACCTCGGGCAGGCCGTCCGCGCCGGCCGCGACGTCGCCGATCACCGTGAGGACGGCGGGGAACTCCTCGGTGGCCCCGGCGACGTCGGCGACCCGGACCGCGTAGCCGTCCATGGAGCTGTTGTCGAAGGGGGGCAGCGCGACCGGCACCGTCACGTCCTCGACGAGGACGCAGCCCTGGGCGTCGAGGAGTTGCAGCTCGATGGGTTCGAGCGGGGTCACGGAGGCGAGGACGTCGGCCAGGTGCTCGTCGACCGTCCACAGGTCGCGGGCCGGGCCCGCGCAGGGGTCGTGCGCGCCCTTCTCCCGGTCCTCGTCGTGGTCGTCGTGGGACGGCGACGGTGCCGTGCTGCTGCTCAAGGCCTACATCTCCTCGCTGACGTATCTCCGGAGCCAGGCCCGGAAGTCCGGTCCCAGATCTTCACGTTCGCACGCGAGTCTGACAATGGCACGCAGATAGTCGCCGCGGTCGCCGGTGTCATAGCGGCGCCCCTTGAAGACGACCCCGTGCACCGGGCCGCCGATCTTCTCGTCCGAGGCGAGCTTCTGCAGGGCGTCGGTCAGCTGGATCTCCCCGCCGCGGCCCGGCTCGGTCTCCCGCAGGGTCCCGAAGACGGCCGGGTCCAGGACGTAGCGGCCGATGATCGCGTAGTTGCTGGGCGCCTCGCCCGGTCCGGGCTTCTCGACCAGGTCCGTCACCTTCACGACGTCCCCGTCGCCGGTGGCCTCGACGGCCGCGCAGCCGTACAGGTGGATCTGCGAGGGCTCGACCTCCATCAGGGCGATCACGCTGCCGCCCTCCCGCTCCTGGACCTCCACCATCCGCGCGAGCAGCGGGTCGCGCGGGTCGATCAGGTCGTCGCCGAGGAGGACCGCGAAGGGCTGGTCGCCGACGTGCGGGGCGGCGCACAGGACGGCGTGGCCGAGGCCGCGCGGGGCGCCCTGGCGGACGTAGTGCATGGTGGCGAGGTCGCTGGGCTCCTGGACCTTGGAGAGGCGCTCGGCGTCGCCCTTGCGGCTCAGGGCCTCCTCCAGCTCGTAGTTCCGGTCGAAGTGGTCCTCCAGGGGGCGCTTGTTCCGGCCGGTGATCATCAGCACGTCGGAGAGGCCGGCCGCGACGGCCTCCTCCACGACGTACTGGATGGCCGGCTTGTCGACGACCGGCAGCATCTCCTTCGGCGTCGCCTTGGTCGCCGGGAGGAAGCGGGTGCCGAGGCCGGCGGCCGGGATGACAGCCTTGCTGATCCGGCCGAGCCTGGGGAGCGACTGATTCATGCGGTGCACCCTAACGGTTCGGAATGAGAGAAAGATGTGGCTCCGATTAACTTCCTCCGCATAAAGGCAGTTACAGGAGCTTCGCGTATTCACGGAGGACCGTCATGACACCGGAGATGTCCGAAAAGACCTTGCTGCGCAGCCGACTTCTGGGGGCCCGCGCCGCGCTGACCCCCGAGTTCCTCGCGGAGTCGGCCGGGTCCTTCGCCCGGCAGGGGGCGGAACTGCCCGAGCTCGCCGGGGCGTCGACCGTCGCCGCGTACGTCTCCGTGGGCCGCGAGCCGGGCACGCGCGCGCTGCTCGACGCGCTCCACGCGCGCGGGGTGCGGGTCCTGCTGCCGGTGCTGCTCCCCGACAACGACCTGGACTGGGCCGCGTACGAGGGTCCGGACCGGCTCGCGCGGGCGGGCCGGGGGCTCCTCGAACCGGTCGGGCCCCGGCTCGGCCCGGAGGCGGTGTGCGAGGCGGACGCGGTGCTGCTGCCGGGGCTCGCGGTGGACGCGCGCGGGATGCGGCTGGGGCGGGGCGGCGGCTCGTACGACCGGGTCCTCGCCCGGCTCGCACGGGCCGGCGGGGACCCGGCCCTGGTGGTCCTCCTCTACGCGGACGAGGTGGTCGGGCGGGTTCCGGAGGAACCGCACGACCACCCCGTGCACGCGGTGGTGACCCCGGAGGCGGTGATCCGTTTCCGGGCCGCCCCCGCGCCTAAGGCCTGAGGACCGGCGCGTCCTCCGCCACGGCCCGACCGCTACGGCTTGAGGACCAGTGTGTCCTTCGTCGCCGCGTCGACCGCCGCCTTGCCGTGGGCCCAGTCGTACAGGTCGCCCTTCGCCCACGCGTCCGTCTGGTCGGTGTAGTGCGTGTGGAAGGCGTGGCCGGAGGCGCCGGTGAGGTTGATCCACCGGGACTTGTCCCAGTCGCCGACGTTGACGACCATCCGCATCGACGGCACCCAGATGACCTCGTAGCCGCCGGCCGCGTTCCAGCCGGTGGCGTCGACGGCCGCCTCGCCGCCGCCCAGGTTCCACGGGCCGCGGTTGAGGAGCCGCTGCACGACGCCGGGGCCGGCGGTGCCGAGGGTCTGGTTCTTCAGGGTCAGCTGGTGCAGCCGGCCCCAGCTCCAGGTGGAGACGTCCTTGCCGAGCTTGGCGGTCAGCTCCCAGCGCGCGTCCTTCATGGCGCGGGCGAGCAGCTGGTCACGGGTCTCGGTGGCCTGGTCGGTGCGGTTGCCCGGGGTGGTCCACCACTCGCTCTTCTCCTGCTTGAGGAGCGGGCGGACGACCTCGTACCAGCGGTCGCCGCCGTCCGGCTGCGCCGAGTCGGGGTCGCGCTGGCCGCACTCGCGGACGAGCTTGTTCTGCTCGTCGACCGGGCCGGTGGCGTCGGCCGGGCGCACGTTGATGCAGTCGCCCTCGGCGCGCACCTCCTTGGGCAGCTTGTTGCCGAAGGCGAGCTTGAGGACGTTGCGCCAGACCGCGTTGAAGTAGGCGGCGGCGGCCGAGTCGGGCTCCTGGGTGTAGTCCCAGCCCTCCAGGAGCTTCTGCGCCTCGCGGACGTGCGGGTCGGCGATGTCGATCTTGAGCAGGAGCGGGTTGAGCAGGGTCGCGATCTCGCTGCGGTTGTCGGTCTGCATGGTCCGCATGTCGTCCGGCGAGATCTTGCCGCCGTCCTTGATCTTCGACTCGATCAGGTCGTTGATCCGCTGGCTGCGCGAGCCGTAGCCCCAGTCCTTGGTGAGCAGGGCGGAGTAGTTCTTCGGGTCGATCACGGCCTGGTTGGCGGTGACGATGTAGCCGCGGTCCGGGTTGTACTCATAGGGCAGCTTCTCGAAGGGGATGTACTGCTTCTTCCACCCGTACGAGGAGTCCCAGCCGGGCGCGGGCAGGGTGCCGTCGCCCTTGGTGCGCTGCGGGATCCTGCCCGGCGACTGGTAGCCGATGTTGCCCTCGGTGTCGGCGTAGATCAGGTTCTGGGACGGGACCTCGAAGTTCTCGGCGGCGGCCCGGAAGGAGGCGAAGTCCTTGGCGCGGTCGATGGCGAAGATCGCGTCCATCGACTTGCCCGGCTGGAGGGCGGTCCACTGGAGGGAGACGCCGTAGCCGGTGCCGCGGTCGGGGGCGGCGTTGCCGACGGGGGCCTTCTGGCCGACCGCCTCCAGCTCGGAGGAGCGGTCGGAGACGAGCGGGCCGCGCTCGGTGGACCGCACGGTGATCCTGCGGTCGGCGCCGCCGGCGACCTTGATGGTCTCCTCGCGGGTGACGAAGGGCTTGACCTTGCCGTCGACGAGGTAGCCGTCGGGGCCGATCTTCTCCAGGTAGAGGTCGGTGACGTCGGCGCCGAGGTTGGTGAGGCCCCAGGCGATCTTGTCGTTGTGTCCGATGATCACACCGGGCATGCCGGAGAAGGTGTAGCCCGAGACGTCGTAGCGGCAGGTGGCCGAGACCGAGCGGCAGTGCAGGCCCATCTGGTACCAGAGGGACGGCAGCTGCGGCGCGAGGTGCGGGTCGTTGGCGAGCAGCGGCTTGCCGGAGGTCGTGTAGCGGCCGGCGACGACCCAGGAGTTCGAGCCGATGCCGTTGCCGTTGGGGCCGAGCAGGTCCGGGACGCCGTCGAGGACCTCGGAGAGGGCGGCGAGCTGGGACGTCATGCCGTCCGAGGCGCCGGAGCCGTTGTCCGAGCCGCCGGAACCCGTGGAGCCGTTGTCCGAGCCGCCGGAGCCCGTGGAGCCGTCGGCCGAACCGTCCGAGCCGCCGGTCGAACCGTCCGAGCCCTCCGAGCCGGCCGGGTTGGTGCCCGGGGTCTCGCCCGTCCCCAGCTCCTCGTCGTCGCCGCCCTTGCCCGCGGGGTCGAACTTCCCGGTGGAGTCGTCCACCGCGCCCCCGTCCACGATCGGCTGGTGGAGCGCGTACGGGTACTCCGGGTAGAGCTGCTCGATCTGCGCCGGGGTCAGCCGGCTGGTGAGCAGCGAGCGGTCGATCTCGTCCTGCATGTTGCCGCGCAGGTCCCAGGCCATCGCCTTCAGCCAGGCCACCGAGTCGACCGGGGTCCACGGCTCGATCGTGTAGTCGTTGGTGAGGGCCAGGGCCGCGTACTCGACGGAGACGTCGCCCGGCTTCCGGTCCTTCAGGTAGGCGTTCACGCCCTCCGCGTACGCCTGGAGGTACTTCTTGGTCTCCGGCGACAGGACCTTGTCGTACTCCTCCTGCGCGACCCGGCGCCAGCCGAGGGTGCGCAGGAAGGAGTCCGTCTCGACCTGGCCCTCGCCGAACATCTCGGAGAGGCGGCCCGCGGTCACGTGCCGGCGGACGTCCATCTCGTAGAACCGGTCCTGCGCCTGGACGTAGCCCTGCGCGCGGAAGAGGTCCTGCTCGTTGTCGGCGTAGATCTGCGGGACTCCGAGGGCGTCCCGCTTCACCTCCACCTGGCCCGAGAGCCCGTCGAGGCGGATCTCGCCGGTGGTCTGCGGGAACGAGCCCCGGACGGTGCTGACACCCCAGTAACCGCCGGCCCCGACGCCCGCGACCAGCACGAGGACCAGGAGGACGAGGAGCAGGCGGGCACGCCGCCCTTTCTTCTTGGCGGGGGGCGCGGACGTGTTGGAGGGCATCGCTGTCCTTCGAGGGGCAGGGTGGTCCTGGAGTACGGGAGCCACCTTAGGCGCAGCGTCCGGACGGCTCGGACTCGGTGTCAGGAAGAGAACCGTACTGGTGAGCGGGTGAGCCACCGGGAAGCCGTCAAGAAAACGTTAAAGATTAGGTAAGGTAACGAAGTGTCGTCCGCTGGAGGAACGATCCAGCCGCATATGAGGGGAAGGACCGGGCACTGACTGTCCACCAGCTCAACGAACTCCTGCTCGTCAGCTCGCTCGTGCTGCTGATCGCCGTCGCGGCCGTGCGGATCTCCTCCCGGAGCGGCCTCCCCAGCCTCCTGCTGTACCTGGGGATCGGCGTCGCCATCGGGCAGGACGGCATCGGCAACATCGCCTTCGACAACGCCGGGCTGACGCAGGTCATCGGCTACGCGGCCCTCGTCGTGATCCTCGCCGAGGGCGGCCTCGGCACGAAGTGGAAGGAGGTCAGGCCGGCCCTTCCGGCCGCGGCCGTCCTGTCCACCGTCGGCGTCGCGGTCAGCGTCGGCGTCACCGCCGCCGGCGCCCACTACCTCGTCGGCCTGGAGTGGCGGCAGGCCCTGATCATCGGCGCCGTCGTCTCCTCCACCGACGCCGCCGCGGTCTTCTCCGTGCTGCGCAAGGTGCCCCTGCCCTCGCGGGTCACCGGCACCCTGGAGGCCGAGTCCGGCTTCAACGACGCCCCCGTCGTCATCCTCGTCGTCGCCTTCTCCACCGCCGGACCGATCGACCACTGGTACGTGCTCCTCGGCGAGATCGCCCTGGAACTCGCCATCGGCGCGGCCGTCGGCATCGCGGTCGGCTTCCTCGGCGCCTACGGGCTGCGGCACGTCGCCCTGCCCGCCTCCGGCCTCTACCCGATCGCCGTCATGGCCATCGCCGTCGTCGCGTACGCCGCCGGCGCCCTGGCCCACGGCTCCGGGTTCCTCGCGGTCTACCTGGCCTCGATGATCCTCGGCAACGCCAAGCTGCCGCACGCGCCCGCGAACCGCGGCTTCGCCGAGGGGCTCGGCTGGATCGCGCAGATCGGCATGTTCGTCCTGCTCGGCCTGCTGGTCACCCCGCACGAACTGGTGAACGACTTCTGGCCCGCCGTCGTCATCGGCCTGGTCCTGACGATGGTCGCGCGGCCCCTGGAGGTCCTGGTCAGCCTGCTGCCGTTCCGCATCCCCTGGCAGGAGCAGGCCCTCATGTCCTGGGCCGGCCTGCGCGGAGCCGTCCCCATCATCCTCGCCACCATCCCGATGGTGGCGCAGGTCGAGGGCAGCGAGCGGATCTTCAACATCGTCTTCGTCCTGGTCGTCGTCTACACCCTCGTCCAGGGTCCGACGCTGCCCTGGCTGGCGAAGGCGCTCAGGCTCGGTGCCTCCTCGGACGCCTCCGACCTCGGCGTGGAGTCCGCGCCCCTGGAGCGGCTGCGCGGCCACCTGCTCTCCGTCGCCATCCCGGAGGGCTCCCGGATGCACGGCGTGGAGGTCGCCGAACTGCGCCTCCCGGCCGGAGCGGCGGTCACCCTCGTCGTACGGGAGGAGAAGAGCTTCGTACCGGGGCCCGCGACCGTCCTGCGGCACGGCGACGAGCTCCTGGTCGTCGCCACCGACCCGGTGCGGGACGCCACGGAGCGGCGGCTGCGGGCGGTCGGGCAGGGCGGCAAGCTGGCCGGCTGGCTCGGCACGGGCGGCGGCTCGACGGCGCTCGGCCCGCCACCGGGGACGGAGACGCGGTTCCACCGGGCGGGGCGCCGGCAGAAGAACCCTGCCGACTGAGACCTGGCCCACACCGATCCCCGTGATCGCAGGAATCGATTCGAAGGGGGGAGCGTTTCCCAGGCGGGAGGACGCTCCTTCCCTGTACCATGAAGGCACACCTGATCGAACCAACTCTGCCTGACGCAGAGCTGGCGCGACCGTATGGCGGCCGTGGCGCCCCTCCGCAGTGGGGCCGGCCCGGTATCTACCGCAGTTCCGCGCATGAGGACAGCTCTCGGCGACACCCGCACCACCGTGCACGGGAAGCGCTACCAGGCGGCGGAAAGGCAAGGACCGTGGCGTCCACGGTCAACACGGGCACGGTCGACACCGACAAGCGGCCCGACACGGGCAAGCGGCCCGGTTACGGACAGCTGCTGCGCACCCCCGGCGCACTGTCCTTCCTGCTCCCCGGGTTCGCCGCCCGGCAGCCCTTCGCGATGCTGACCATCGGCATCGTCCTGCTCGTCCAGCACACCACCGGCTCCTTCGGCAGCGCCGGCGCGGTCGCCGCCGTCACCGGCGTCTCCATGGCGCTCTTCGCGCCGCAGAGCGGCAAGCTCGCCGACCGGTTCGGCCAGCGCGCCGTCCTGGTCCCCGGCGTCCTCGTCCACACCGCGTCCGTCGCGCTGCTCGTGGTCCTCGCCCTGGCCGGCGCCCCGCTCTGGGCGCTGTTCCTGGCCGCCGTGCCCGCCGGCGCCTCCGTGCCGCAGGTCGGACCGATGGTCCGGGCCCGCTGGGCGGCCAAGCTCGACGGCACCCCGCTGATGCCGACGGCCGCGGCCTTCGAGTCCGTCACGGACGAGTTCACCTTCGTCGTCGGCCCCGTCCTGGCCACCGCCCTGTGCACCGGCGTCCACCCGGCCGCCGGTCTGATCGCCGAGGCCGGCCTCACCCTCGTCGGCGGCCTGTTCTTCGCCGCGCAGCGCGCCACCCAGCCCGCGTACGGCCCGGCCGCGTCCCACGCCTCCGAGCCGCACCGCTCGGCGCTCTCCGTGCCCGGCGTCCGCGTCCTGATCGTCGCCTTCCTCGGCATCGGCTCCGTCTTCGGCGGCATGCAGGTCTCCCTGACCGCCTTCAGCGAGGAGATCGGCAACCCCGGCGTCAACGGCCTGCTGTACGGGGTCTTCGCCGCCGGCAACATGCTCGCGGGCATCGCCATGGGCGCCGTCGCCTGGAAGACCGGCCCCCTGCGCCGCCTGATCCTGGGCTACGCGGGCCTCACCGTCGCCGCGTCCCTGCTGTGGTCCGTGCACTCGGTGCTGCTCCTCGGCGCCCTGGGCCTGGTCGTGGGCCTGTGCATCGCCCCCGCCCTGATCACCGGCTACACCATCGTGGAGACCCTGATCCCGGCGTCCGCCCGCACGGAGGCCTTCACCTGGCTCACCGGCGCGGTCGCGCTCGGGCAGGCGGCGGCCGTCACGGTCGCCGGCCGCCTCGCCGACGCCCACGGCGCGAGCACCGGATTCCTGGTGCCGCTGGCGGGCACGGCACTGGCCCTGACCACGCTGGTCCTGCTGCGGTCGCGGCTCAGGCCGCGCGAGGCGAGCCGGGTCGCGGCGCGTGGTGTCGGTCACCGCGTGCCGGTGGCGGTGGACTGAGGCCACGGAATACGTCAGTATGGATCGTCGTTAGCACTCGATGAGTGTGAGTGCCAGGAGGAAGTCACGTGCCGACCTACCAGTACCAGTGCACCGAGTGCGGCGAAGGCCTCGAGGCGGTGCAGAAGTTCACCGATGACGCGCTGACCGAGTGCCCCAGCTGCAAGGGCCGCCTGAAGAAGGTGTTCTCGGCCGTCGGCATCGTCTTCAAGGGATCCGGTTTCTACCGGAACGACAGCCGCGGTTCGTCGTCCAGCAGCTCGCCCGCGTCGTCCGCGGCGAAGTCCTCGACGTCGGCCCCGGCCCCGTCGGGCTCGTCGTCGGACGCGAAGCCCGCCGCTTCGGCCGCGTCGTCGTCCTCTTCCTCCTCGGCGTCCGCGTCGAGCACCGGAAGCTCGGCCGCCTGATCTCGTTCCTCCCCGAGGGCCCCGTCGCGTGCGACGGGGCCCTCGGGCGTGTCCGGGGCCGGTGCGAAGGGGGCGGGTCCCCGAGGAGGGGGCGGGTCACTCGGGAGGGCGCGGGTCACTCGGGAGGATGAGGGGGTTTTCCACAGGCGCCGGGTGATCCCCAGGGCGGAGCGGGACGGCGGCGGGGCGGGGAGAGTGGGAGTCGCTTTCCCGCTCCTTCCCTCCCTTCCCACTCCTTCCCTTCCTTCCCTCTCCGGACAGGCGGTGCCCCGTGACGACCACGCACAACTCCCCCTCCCCCGTCTCCGTGCCGGCACCGTGTGCGGTGCCGGTTTTCGAGCCCGTACGGGTACGGGGTGCCCGACCGCGGTTGCACAGGGCGCTGCGCCGGGGACGGCGGGCGCCGGTGGTGCTCCTGGCGCTGATGGCGGCGGCGCTGGCCGTGGCGGGGGCCGTGAGCGGCAGGCCGTCTCCGGGGAGCACGAAGGCCACCGCCGTCTCCCCCGTGCGCCCCGCGCCGGCCGTCCCCCTGGTGTCCGCGCCGGTGCGGATCGCCGACGCCGCGACCGTGCGGCTGCTGCGGCCCGGGGACCGGGTCGACGTGGTCGCCGCGCCCCACGCGCCGCCGGGCGGGGAGGCCGAGGCCCGGGTGGTGGCGTCGGGCGCCCGGGTCGCCGAGGTCCCCCGGGCGGACGGGGACGGCCCGGACGCGGGGGCGCTCGTCGTGCTCTCCGTGCCCCGGGCGACGGCCGCGACGCTGGCGGGCGCCGGTGCCACGTCCCGGCTCGCGGTGATCGTGTGTTGATTCGCACGCACACACCGTCGCGTAACCGTCCCGTGTGTACGGATTGGACGCCCTCGCTCCGGGCGCGGCGTAATGGCACGGCACGCAGCACGAGTGACGGAGACGAAAGGCACCTCGGTGGCGAAGAAGGAAACCGTGCTGGGAGGCTTCAAGGCCTTCCTGATGCGCGGCAATGTGATCGACCTGGCGGTGGCGGTCGTCATCGGCGCCGCGTTCACGAACATCGTGAACTCGGTGGTCAAGGGCATCATCAACCCGGTCGTGGGCGCCTTCGGCACGAAGGACCTGGAGAGCTACTCGTCCTGCATCAAGGACCCCTGCCGGATGGTCGACGGCGAGATGCAGGGCATCCAGCTCCAGTGGGGCCTGGTCCTCAGCGCGGTGCTGAGCTTCCTGATCACCGCGGCCGTCGTCTACTTCCTGATGGTCCTGCCGATGGCGAAGATCCTCGCGAAGCGCGCCGCGCACGACAAGGCGAAGGAGGGCGTCCAGGAGACGATGGAGGTCAGCGAGCTGGAGGTGCTCAAGGAGATCCGCGACCACCTGGTCGCCCAGCGCGGCCCGGCGGCGGGCACGGGGACGACTCCCGGTGCGGGTCCCGGCTCCGCTCCCGGTTCGGGCTCGGGTTCCGGTGGCGGCACGGGGGCACACCCCACCTCCTGACCGGCGCCGTGCGCCGGGTTCAGAGGTGGTGCGGCGGCTTCTCGTCGAGGAAGCGCGCGAGGTCGGCGGCGCTGTCACCGCCGGTAGGAGGCCGCTCGCCCCACCCGCGGTCCGTGTCGTCCGCGGACTGGCGGTCCAGCGGATCGTCGAAGACGATGGCCGGCCTGGGCCTGCCCTCGGGACGGGCGGGCGCGCCGGGTCGCTCCGTGTCTCGCGGGCCGTGGGCGGGGGCGGTGCTCATCCCTTCAGGGTACGCCCGCCACCCCGTTCCGCGCCCGTCCGATCCGCGGCCCCCTCCGCCCGGGGCCCGGGGTCAGCGGTCCTTCGGGTCGAGCAGCCAGAGGCCGAGCACCACGAGGAACGACAGGACGAGGAAGCCCGCGCCCCACCAGGCGGTGCCGGTGTCGCCCGACATCCACTCGTTCACCACGATCGTCAGGCCCCAGAGCTGGCCGACGACGACCGAGAGCGCCAGGGCGAGGCGGGCGGTCAGCTTCGCGGAGCGCTCGGGCTCCTGTTCCACGCCGGCTCCCGGGCCCGGCCCGGTGTGCCGGATCCGGGGATCGCCGTAGCCGCTGGTGGGCCGGATCTGCGGGTAGCGCTCGTGCAGCGGGCGGTTCAGGCGCGGCTGGACACTGCCCGGGGTGTACGCGGGGGGCCGGGGCGGCTCGGCCGGGTCCGGGGCCGGGGCCTCCGGGGCCGGGGCCTCCGGGTCGCGGGGGAAGGGGCTCTCGCTCATGCCCGCTCACTCCTCTCCGGCATCCGCGCACCCGTGCCCGCCCTCGTATCCGCTCCCCCGCCCGTACCCGCCTCCGCCCCCGTACCCGCTCCCCCGCCCGTACCCGTTCCCGCTCCCCCGGCGGCGCCCGGGCAGCCCAGGCGGGCGGCGAGGTCCGGGCGGTCCGGGCCGAGTTCGCGGCACAGGCCCTCGCGGGCGGTCTCGCCCGAGCGGGCGGTGCCGACCGCCCAGACGCTGCCGTCGGCCTCCTCCACGAGGAGCACCTTCGGGAGGCCCCGGGGCGGCGGGCCGGCCGTGACCCCTCCTGTGCGCGCGTCGAAGACGCCCTCATGGCAGGGGCAGTACAGCTCGCCCTCGCTCCCCCGGTCCTTGCGCCACAGGACGGCGCAGGCGAGGTGGGTGCAGACGGCGGAGTAGCCGGCGAGGGTGCCGTCCTCCAGGCGGACGGCGACCGCGCGGTCGTCGGCGCCGGGGTAGCGGAAGGCGAGGGAGTCGCCGGGCAGGATGCGGTCGGCGATCCGCTTCGGTTCGGGGGCGCCCTCGCTGTCGCCGTGCCGGTGCAGGATGCCGGCGGCGACGCCGACGCCACCGGCGGCGAGGCCGCCGGACACGGTGGCGACGATCCGCAGGTAGTCGCGGCGGGTGGTGAGGGAGTCGGCGGCGATCCGGTCGTGGAGCGCGTCCTGGGCGGCGTCGGTGCCCGGGTCCGGGGCGGGCGGCTGGGGGTCGGTGACGCTCAACGGACGTCCTTCCCGTTGATCTCCACGACGGGCAGCCCGCCCGGCACCGGCCACTGGACCTTGTCGGCGGGGACGACCATCGCGACCCCGGTGGAGACGGTGGTGGTGCCGAAGGTGAAGGAGTCGGCGACCTGGACGCCGGGGCGTTCGGCCCGCAGCTCCTCGACGGTGCCGTAGAAGAGGGCGCCGGTGGGGCAGACGGTGGCGCACATGGGGGCGAGGCCGTAGGCGGTGCGGTCGTAGCAGAGGTTGCACTTCATCTGGAGCTTGGCCTGGAGGTCGATCTTGGGCACGCCGAAGGGGCAGGCGTTGACGCAGTTGGCGCAGCCGATGCAGCGGGTGGTGTCGGCCTGCTGCACGACGCCGTCGGGGGTGACGAGGATCGCGTCGGCGGGGCAGACCTCGGCGCAGGGGGCGACGGGGTCCTCGCAGTGCATGCAGACGGTGGGGAGGGAGGCGACGGAACGGCCCTCGTCGGGGTAGTCGAGGTGGATCATCGACTTGCCGCGGTGGGAGTCGCATTCGCGGCAGGCGGAGACGCAGGCCTGGCAGCCGATGCAGCGGCCGGGGTCGATGAAGATCGTGCGGCCCATCATGTGCGGGTCAGCTCCTCTCGGCGGTGCCGCGGCCCTGGGGGGAGGTGGGGGGCAGCGGGTCGGTGCGGGAGACCTGGGCCTCCGGGTAGGCCGGCTGTCCCGGGGACGTGGGCGGGGCGGGGACCTCGTCGATGCGTTCGGCGGCCTCGACGCGGGCGGCGCACACCTTGTACTCGGGGATCTTGGAGCGCGGGTCGAGGGCGTCGATCGTGAGGGCGTTGGCCGCGGTGGGGACGGGCCAGTGGTAGGGCACGAAGACGGTGTCGGGGCGGATGGCGTCGGTGACGAGGGCGGGGAAGACCTCGCTGCCGCGGCGGGTGACGACGCGGACGGGGTCGCCGTTGCGGAAGCCGTGGGAGGGGTGGACCTCGACCCAGGGCCGGGGGGTCTGCTCCACGAGTCCGGCGAGGCGGCGGGTCTGGTTGCCGGAGAGGAAGTGGGCGACGGTGCGGCCGGTGGTGAGCGAGAGGGGGAACTCCTCGCTGTACGGGTCCATGGGCGGGTGCCACTCGACGGTCTGGAGGTGGATCTTGCCGTCGGGGTGGTAGGAGCGCCCGTCCTCGAAGAGGCGGGGGGTGCCGGGGTGGTCGGTGGTGGGGCAGGGCCAGGCGATGCCGCCGGTCTGCTCCAGGCGCTCGTAGGTGATGCCGTAGTAGTCGTTCACGGTCCCGGCGGAGGCGACGCGCAGCTCCTCGAAGACGGAGCGGGAGTCGGGGAAGGCGAACTTGTCGCCGGCGCCGAGGCGGCGGGCGAGCTCGCACAGGACCCAGGTGTCGGTGCGGACGCCGGCGGGGGGCTCCTGGGCCTTGTTGTGCTTGACGACGCGGGCCTCGGCGTTGGCCATGACGCCCTCGTCCTCGGCCCAGACGGTGACGGGGAAGACGACGTGGGCGTTGGCGGCGGTCTCGGAGAGGAAGAAGTCGAACTGGGCGTGGAACTGGAGGGTGTCGTAGCCGTTCTTGACGGTGGCGTAGTTCGGGAGGGAGACGAAGGGGTTGTTGCAGATGCCGATGAGGCCGCGGATCTCCTGGCGCTGCATCTGCCAGACCATCTCCATCATGGAGGTTCCGGCGGCGGGGAGTTCGGTCTCGTCGATGCCCCAGATCTCGCAGATCTGACGGCGGTGCTCGGGGTTGGTGATGGAGCGGCCGCCGGGGAGGAGGTCGGACTTCTGGCCGTGTTCGCGGCCGCCCTGGCCGTTGCCCTGGCCGGTGATGGTGCCGTAGCCGGCGCCGGGCTTGCCGATGTTGCCGGTGGCGACGCAGAGGTTGATGACGGTGAGGCAGTTCTCGACGCCCTGGGAGTGGTGCTCGATGCCCCGGGCGTGCCAGGCCATGGCCCGGTCGGCGCCGGCGAACATGCGGGCCACCTGGACGATCTGCTCCTCGGGGACGCCGCAGATCCGTGCCGCGCGGGACGGCGGGTACTCGGCGACGGTCCGCTTCACCTCGTCCCAGCCGGTGGTGCGGGCGGCGAGGTGGGCCTCGTCGGTGAGGCCCTCGGCGACGACGACGTTGAGGACGGCGTTGAAGAAGGCGGAGTCGGTGCCGGGCTTGAGGGCGACGTGGACGTCGGCGGTGCGGGCGATGGCGGTCTCGCGGGGGTCGACCACGATCAGGGTGGCGCCCCGGTCGCGGGCTCCCCACACGTACTGGGTCATGACGGGGAAGCACT
Organism: Streptomyces bikiniensis; assembly: GCF_000716625.1. Lineage (NCBI taxonomy): Bacteria > Bacillati > Actinomycetota > Actinomycetes > Kitasatosporales > Streptomycetaceae > Streptomyces > Streptomyces bikiniensis. The sequence goes on from NZ_JNXJ01000013.1 coordinate 135,364, forward strand.
CGCCGACGTTGGAGCCGGCGATGAGGAGGCAGTCGGTGAGGAGGATGTCGGAGAAGGGGTTGCCGGCGCGGTCGATGCCGAAGGCGAGCTTGTTGGCGCCGGCGGCGGAGACCATGCACAGGCGCCCGTTGTAGTCGACGTGCCTGGTCTTCAGGGCGACCCGGGCGAACTTGCCGACGAGGTAGGTCTTCTCGGAGAAGAGGCTGGCGCCGCCGAGGAGGCCGAAGGCGTCGTCGCCGTACTCGGTCCGGATGCGGTGGATCTCGGCGACGGTGCGGTCCAGGGCCTCGTCCCAGCTCACCTCGCGGAACTCCTGGTCGCGGTTGTCGCGCATGAGGGGGGCGGTGAGCCGGTCGGGGTGGTTGACCTGCTGGTAGGCGTTGATGCCCTTGGGGCAGAGCCGCATCCGGTTGATGTCGTGGTTGCGGGGTTCGACGCCGAAGACCTTGCCGTGGCGGTCGACGCGCAGGTACATGCCGCACTGGACGCCGCAGAAGCAGCAGTGGGTGGGGACGAGGGTCTCCTGGTTCTGGTCGGCGTGCCAGCGGTCGGCGGGGATGCCCCCGGCGTCGCGGAAGTCGCGGGAGCCGGGCGGGGCGAGGGAGGGGTCGAGCGACAGGGGCCGTCCCGGGACGGTCCCGGGGACGGCCGCGGGGTCGGTGGCGCTCACTTGAAGCCCTTCTTCACGTGGTCGAGGTAGGCGGTGCCGCGCAGGACGCGCTTGCAGCGGGGGCAGTACTCGGCCCAGTCCGCGAAGCCGAGGTCGAGGTCCCGCATGGTGCCCTGGAGGTTCTCCACGTACGGGGCGGTGTCGACGGGCTGTCCGCAGCGGCGGCAGGCGAAGACCTCGCCGCCCTCGTCCTTGCGGCGGGAGGTGTACTTGAAGAGCTGCATGCCGACGGCGGCGGGCCGCTGCACGATGTGGAAGAACTTCCCGAAGGGGATGTAGATCAGGGTGAAGACGACGGACACCATGTGCAGGACGGCGAGGAACTCGTAGCCGCCGCCGTGCAGGAAGATCGACGAGAAGGTCAGCAGCAGCCCTGTCACGGAGATGACGATCAGGGCGAGCAGGGGCACCAGGTCGTAGGCGAAGCGCTGGCCGGTGATGGCGCCCCGGTCCTTCATGCGGCGCCAGAGGAAGTAGCCGGCGCCGGGGATGACGAGGACGGCCGCGATGTCGAGGCCGTGGAACATGAGCCAGCCGACGATGTTCAGGGAGTCGAAGCCGAGGACCTTGAAGCCCCAGATCCGCATCTCGTAGCCGGGGCCCGAGCCGGTGGAGGAGGTGAAGGTGAACCAGCCCCAGGTGAGCGGGAAGGTGATCGCGGCGGCGAGCAGGCAGCCCCAGAAGACGAGCTGGTGGGCGGCCCAGCGGGCGTGGGAGCGGGCGCCGAGGAACTTCTGGAAGCCGAGGTAGGTGGCGATCATCCTCGGCAGGGCGGTGGGCGCGCTGCGGAAGTTCGCGACGGAGAAGAAGGAGCCCCAGCCCTTGCGGAAGAGGCGGCGGGCGCCGGGGGCGGAGATCCAGACGGTGTAGCGGTAGGCGACGCCGAAGGCGAGGAAGACGGTGGCGACGGCGTAGGGCAGGAGGGCCGAGTCGAAGTCACGGAGCAGCCGGCTGCCGAGGACGATCGCGACGACCAGCAGGGCGGAGACGACCGCGCCGACCAGGGAGGCGCGGCGGCGCACGGCGCCGGGGCTCTGCGGCGGCGGGTCGGCCGCGGCCGGGTCGGTGGCGCCGGAGGCGGGGGCGGGCCCGCCCGGCGGAGGGGTCGGCTCGGCGGTCTGCGGTGGCTCGGTCACGCGGCCACGGTAAGGCCGAATAGCCCCTTTCGCGCCTTTTGCGGGGGTGGCGTGGTGTGGACGTCGCTCGGACGGCGTTCAGGCCGCGGGCCCGGAGGCCCGGGCGGCCTCGGACGACCTGACCGGAGGCCGGAAACGGCCCGACCGGGAAGGCCGGGACGGCCCGACCGGAGGCCGGACGGCCCGACCCTGGGCCGAGGGCGGTCCGACCCGGGGTCGGGGGGCGGTGCGACCTGGGGTCGGGGGGCGGCCCGACCCGGGGTCGGGGGGCGGCGCGGCGGCCCGGGGTCGGGGGGCGGTGCGGCGGCCCGGGGTCGGGAGGCGGTGCGGCGGCCCGGGGTTGAGGACGGCCCCACCCGGGCTCGGGAACGGCCCGGCCCGGGGTCGAGGACAGCCCGGCCCGGGGTCGAGGACAGCCCGGCCCGGGGCTGAGGACGGCGCGACCCGGGGCCGGGAGCGGTGCGGCGGGTCGATGTCGCCTCCGGCGATGGCGCGCGTGGCACATGGCCGGAAAGGACCGGTCCCTGGTGTGCTGGGCACATGACCAGACCTCTCCTTCCGCTCACGGCCCGCTCCCGCGAGGAGGCCCACCGGGCCGCCACTCCGCTGGAGCTCTTCTTCGACCTGTGCTTCGTCGTCGCCGTCGCCCAGGCGGGCGCCGAGCTGGTGCACGCGGTCGCCGAGGGGCACGGGGGCACGGGCATCGCGAACTACGCGATGGTCTTCTTCGCGATCTGGTGGGCCTGGATGAACTTCTCCTGGTTCGCCTCCGCGTACGACAACGACGACGTCCTCTACCGGGTCGTCACCCTCGTGCAGATCGCGGGCGTGCTGATCCTGGCCGCCGGTGTCTCACGGGCCTTCGAGGAGCACGACTTCCTCGTCGTCTACCTCGGCTACCTCGTGATGCGGCTCGCCCTCGTCTTCCAGTGGACGCGCGCCGCGCACCACGCGACCGATCCGGCCGAACGGACGATGTGCCACCGGTACGCGGGCGGGGTGCTGCTCTGCCAGGTCGGCTGGCTGGGGCTGCTCCTCGCGCCCGGGGCCGCCCGCCCGTGGGTCTTCCTCGTCATGGCGCTGGCCGAGCTGTCCGTGCCCCTGTACGCGGAGCGGGTCGCCCCCAGCGCCTGGCACGCGCACCACATCGCCGAGCGGTACGGCCTGTTCACGATCATCGTGCTCGGCGAGACCGTCGCCGCCGCGACCGTCGCCGTGAAGTCCGGCATCGTGGAGAACGACGCCCTGGACGAGCTGCTGCCGATCGCCGCGGGCGGTCTGCTGCTCGTCTTCGCCGCCTGGTGGATCTACTTCGTGGTGCCCGCCCACGACCGGTTGACCTCCAGCCGCCAGGCCTTCCTGTGGGGGTACGGGCACTACCTGATCCTCATGTCGGCCGCCGCCATCGGGGCGGGCCTGGAGATCGCCGTCGAGCAGGCCGTGGGCGAGGCGCACGTCTCCACGCTCTCCGCCTCGGCCGCCGTGACGATCCCGTCGGCCCTCTTCCTGCTCCTGGTGTGGCTGCTGCACGCCCGCTACTTCAAGGTGGGCACCGCCCAGCAGCTCGTCCTGCCGGTCGCGGCGCTCGCGATCCTGATGTGCTCCTTCGCGGGCCGCTGGGCCGTCCTCGCGGCCGGTCTCGTCGCGGCGGCGGCCGTCGCGACCGGGGTGACCCTGACCGCCCGGAACCCGGCGACGCGGGGCGCCGGGGCCTGAGCACCGGGCGGGGGCCCGTGGTAGGCAGGGCGCATGACGGAGCCCGGGAAGACGACGGACGGCCAGGACGGGATCACCGATGTGGACGGGCTGCGCGTGGGGCACGCGCGCGTGGCCGGGTCCGGGGCGCTGAGCGGCACCACGGTGGTGCTCGCCCCGGAGGGCGGCGCGACCGCCGCCGTGGACGTGCGGGGCGGGGGGCCGGGCACGCGGGAGACGGACGCCCTGGACCCGAGGAACGTGGTGCGGCGGATCGACGCGGTCGTCCTGACCGGCGGCAGCGCGTACGGCCTCGACTCCGCCTCCGGGGTGGTGGCCTGGCTGGCGGAGCGGCACCGGGGCGTCCGGGTCGGTCCCGACCCGTCCCACGTGGTGCCGGTGGTGCCCGCCGCCTGCGTCTTCGACCTGGGCCGGGGCGGCGACTTCACCGCCCGGCCGGACGCGGCGACGGGCCGGGCGGCGGCGGAGGCGGCCCACGCGGGCGGCGACCGCGCGCGCGTGGCGACGGGCGCGGTCGGCGCGGGCACCGGGGCCGTGGTCGGCGGCCTGCGGGGCGGCGTCGGGACGGCGAGCGCGGTCCTGGCGTCGGGGATCACGGTCGGGGCGCTGGTGGTGGTGAACGCGGTGGGTTCGGCCGTGGACCCGACGACGGGCGTGCCGTACGGGAGTTACTTCGAGGACGGCAGGCCCGCCTTCCCCGATCCCGAGGTGCACGGGGCGGCGCTGCGGCGGCTCGCGGAGGCGCGGGAGGCGGCCGTCCCGCCCCCGCTGAACACCACGCTCGCCGTGGTCGCGACGGACGCGGCGCTGACCCGCGCGCAGGCGCGGAAGGTGGCGGGCACGGCGCACGACGGCATCGCGCGCGCCGTGCGGCCGGTGCACCTGATGAACGACGGGGACACGGTCTTCGCCCTGGCCACCGGGGCCCGGGAGCTGCCGGAGGGGCCGGGGCCGCTCGCCCTGAACGAGATCCTGGCGGCGGGCGCGGACCTGGTGACCCGGGCGATCGTCCGGGCGCTGCTCGCGGCCCCCGGCGGCTTGCGCGGCCCGGGCGGGGACTTCCCCTCGTACCGCGAGCTGTACGGGCCGCAGGCGGACCCGTACTCCCGGTAAGGGAAGGCGAGTTGGGGGAAGAGAGCGGGAACTTCCGTCGCGGACGGCTCGTTTTGCCGGAACACCGGACACGATGTCAGACCCAGGGACTACGTTAAGCAAGCACCAAGTGACATGCGGCGACGGCCTGGAGATCCCCTTGAACGATCCGCAGGATCACCCCGATCCGTACGAGACGACCGAGGCGCACGTCGAGCGGCTCCTCGGCCGGGCGCTCAACTCCTTCGACCTGCCCGACCCGACCGTCGAGCGCCTCGCCACGGCGCTCGCGCACTCCAGCGCGCTGCACTCCTCGCACCACAGCGCGTCGCTGCACCGCACGACCCACCGCCACACCTATCTGCTCGCCGACGGCAGCACGCTCAGCCTGTGGGAGCTGGTGCACAACGCCGGCCGGGACGGCACCGAGCAGCACGAGCTGTACGCGGAGGAGGCGGACGCCCGGCTCGCCGCCTCCCGGCTGCCCTCCGGACCGCCGACCCGCTGGTCGGCCGAGTACGCCGACGGGCGCGTCCTCGACGAGGACGACGACTTCGAGCTGCTGAGCGCCCTGCTCGCCCGCCCGATACCCGCCCAGCCCCGGATGTACGTGCCGGACAACTCCGCCGACCACGCGCGCCGCGTCCTGCGCCGCGCGGAGAACGCGGACCGGCCGGGCGAGGAGACCGCCCGCCGCCTCCGGCTCGCCTTCGCGCACCACATCACGCAGGCCTTCGGGCGCCACTGCCCCGTGGCGGGCGGCCGGGACGCCGGCTTCACCCTCTACGAGCACCAGTTCCTGCTGCTCGACGGCAGCGAGGTCAGCCTCTGGGAGGTCGAGCACACGGCGACCCCCGACGGACGCCACATGTGCGAGGTGTACGAGGACGAGGACACGGCCCGCGGGGCGATGGAGTCCCGCGCCCGGGTGCGCTGAGCCCCGCCCGTGCGCCCGTAAGCCCGTGCGCCCCGTAAGCCCGTGTGCCCGTGCGCCCGTGCGTGCGGAAGGGCCCTCGCCCCGGGACGGTCTCCCGGGGCGAGGGCCCTTCTCGGCGGGCCGCGCTCCGTGGGCGGCCGCGCTCAGTGCGCGAGCGCCGGCTCCTTCTCGACGCCCGGCTCCGGGGCGGGCTCGTCGCCGCCGCCCTCCAGGTGCTGCTTCGGCTTCGCGGGCAGCGCGAACATCACCAGGAAGATCACGGCGAGGACGCCCGCCACCCAGCCCAGGGAGTTCTGGAAGGCGTCCGTGAACGCCGCGCCCGTCTCCGCCGGGGCCCTCCCCGGGCGCTCGTCGTCGATCACGCCGAAGAAGACGACCGACACCAGGCCGAGGCCGAGCGCGTTGCCCATCTGCGTGGTCGTGTTGATCAGGCCCGAGGCCGATCCGGCGTGCTCGCGCGGCACCTCCGAGAGGACCGCGTCCGTCAGCGGCGCCACGATCAGGCCCATGCCGAGGCCCATGACGACCAGCGGCGGGACCATCTGCCAGGAGGCGATCCCCGTCCCGTACCGGCCCGCCTCGAAGAGGTAGAGCAGGACGCCCGCCGTCATCGTCAGGGCGCCCGCCTGGAGCACCTTGCGGCCGAAGCGCGGCACCAGCTTCTGCACCGACAGGCCGGCGGCCACCGAGACGGCGATCGAGAACGGCACCCCGGTGAGGCCCGCCCGCAGCGGGGTCCAGCCGAGCCCGATCTGCATGTAGAGCGTCCAGACCAGGAAGAAGACGCCCATCACGATGCCGAAGGTGAGCTGGACCGCGATGCCGGCCGCGAAGCTCTTCACCCTGAACAGCGACAGCTCCACGAGCGGCGAACCGTCCTTGCGCGTCTTGTACTTCTCGTACGCGACGAGGATGCCGAAGACGGGCAGGCTGCCGGCCATCATCAGATGGCCCCACAGCGGCCAGTCCAGCTCGCGGCCGCGCGTCAGCGGGTAGATCAGCATGAGCAGCGCGGCCGTCACCAGGAGCACGCCGACCAGGTCGAGGCGGAGCGCCTTCGGCGCCCTGGACTCGGTGATGAACTTCCGGCCCAGGAGCAGGCCCGCGATGCCGACCGGCAGGTTGATGAGGAAGATCGGGCGCCACTCCAGGCCCGCGATGTTCCACTGGGTGAGCAGCGCGCCGAGCAGCGGTCCGGAGACCGCGCCCAGGCCGACGATCGCGCCGAAGAGCCCGAAGACCTTGCCGCGCTCGTGGGCCGGGAAGGTGACGTGGACGATCGACAGGACCTGGGGCACCATCATCGCGGCCGCCGCGCCCTGGAGGAGGCGGGAGGCGACCAGCATCTCCGGGCCGGCCGCGAAGCCGCAGAGCGCCGAGGCGAGCGTGAAGCCGGCGGTGCCGAGGAGGAAGAGGCGCTTGCGGCCGTAGATGTCGCCGAGCCGCCCGCCGGTGATCAGTCCGGCGGCGAAGGCGAGCGCGTACCCGGCGGTGATCCACTGGATGGACCCGAAGGAGGCGTTCAGGTCCCGCTCGATGCTGGGGATCGCGATGTTGACGATCGTGGCGTCGACCAGGTCCATGAAGGCGGCGGTCATGACGATGGCGAGGGCGATCCAGCGCCGTTTGTCGCCGGAGTCGGTGGCGGTGCCCGTGGCGGAGACCGTGTCGGAACCGGTGCCGGACCCGGCCGGGTTCGCCGCGTCCGTGACGGCGTCGTGTGAACTCATACGAAGAAAGATAGGAGTCATATAGGTCAAGTCATGTCCTAGATGAGTCGCATCCTGGACGGCATGACGGACACTCCGGCACGACTCCTGCATCTGCTCTCGCTCCTCCAGACCCCGCGCGAGTGGCCCGGAAGCGAGCTCGCCGAGCGCCTCTCGGTCTCTCCGCGCACCATCCGCCGGGACATCGACCGGCTCCGCGACCTCGGCTATCCGGTCGAGGCGACCCTGGGCGCGGTCGGCGGCTACCGGCTCGTCGCCGGTACGGCCATGCCGCCGCTGCTCCTCGACGACGAGGAGGCCGTCGCCATCGCGGTCGGCCTGCGCGCCGGGGCCGGGCACGCCATCGAGGGCGTCGAGGAGGCGTCCGTACGGGCCCTGGCGAAGCTGGAGCAGGTGCTGCCCGCCCGGCTCCGGCACCGGGTCTCCACCCTCCAGAACGCGACGATCCCGCTGACCCGGGGCGACGGCGCCACGGTCGCGCCCGCCACCCTGACCGCGCTCGCGGGCGCGGTCACCGGGCGGGAGAAGCTGCGCTTCGGCTACCGGGCGGGCGACGGCGCCGAGACGAAACGCCTGGTCGAGCCCTACCGGCTGGTCTCCACCGGGCACCGCTGGTACCTCGTGGCGTACGACCTGGGGCGCGCGGACTGGCGCACCTTCCGGGTCGACCGGGTCAGCGACCCGCTGGCCACCGGGGCCCGCTTCGCCCCGCGCGAGCTGCCGGCGGGCGACGCGGCGCAGATGCTCACCCGCTCGATGGCCCGGTCGCAGCCGGAGCTGGACCTGGACGTCTCCTTCGAGGCCCCGGCGGACTTCGTGACGGCCCGGCTCCCGGCCCACCTGGCCCCGGCGCCGACGGGCCCCGCCGCCTGCCGGCTGCGCGCCCGCGCCGTCGACTCGGTCGAGTGGCTGGCGCTCCGCCTGGCCCTGGTCGACGCCCCCTTCACCGTCCACGGCCCGGAGGCGCTGCGGGCGCACGTGGAGGACCTGGCGGGGCGGCTCGCGGCGGCGGTGTCGGCGCGGGGGTAGACACGGCGGCCGGGGCCCGGGGACGACGCTCGTCCCCGGGCCCCGGCCGGTCGCGGAAAGGCCTCAGGCCACCGCGTCGAAGCCCGTGTCGCGGGCCATCTTCTTGAGTTCCAGGAGCGCGTGCTTCTCGATCTGGCGGATCCGCTCGCGGGTCAGGCCGTGCTCCTTGCCGACCTCGGTCAGCGTCCGCTCGCGCCCGTCCTCGATGCCGTACCGCATGCGGATGATCGAGGCCGTCCGGTGGTCCAGCTTGTCGATGAGGTCGTCCAGTTCCTCGCTGCGCAGCAGCGTGAGCACCGACTGCTCCGGCGAGACCGCCGAGGTGTCCTCGAGCAGGTCGCCGAACTGGGTCTCGCCCTCGTCGTCCACCGACATGTTCAGCGAGACGGGGTCGCGCGCCCAGTCCATGACGTCGACGATCCGCTCCGGCGTGGAGCCCAGCTCGGCCGCGATCTCGGCGGGCTCGGGCTCGCGCCCGTGCTCCCGGTTGAACTCGCGCTGCACGCGCCGGATCCGGCCGAGCTCCTCCACGAGGTGGACGGGGAGCCGGATGGTGCGGGACTGGTCGGCGATGGAGCGGGTGATGGCCTGCCGGATCCACCACGTGGCGTACGTGGAGAACTTGAAGCCCTTGGCGTAGTCGAACTTCTCGACCGCGCGCACCAGGCCGGCGTTCCCCTCCTGGATCAGGTCGAGCAGGGGGAGCCCGCTGCGCGGGTAGCGCCGGGCGACGGCCACCACGAGCCGCAGGTTGGACTTGATGAAGAGGTCCTTGGCGCGCTCGCCCTCGGCGACCAGCGCCTCCAGCTCCTCGCGGGACGCGCCGCCCGCCTCGCTGTCCACCTCTCCGTCCAGGATCTGCCGGGCGTACACCCCGGCCTCGATCGTCTGGGAGAGCTCGACCTCCTTGGCGGCGTCGAGCAGGGGCGTGCGCGCGATCTCGTCGAGGTACATGCCGACCAGGTCGCGGTCGGCGATCTCCCCGCCCACGGCGCGAACGCTGCTCGCCCGCTCCGCCCCGCTCTTCGCGGAGGTCTGACGGCGGGCGACGGCACGGGTTGCCATGCGTGCTCCCTTGCTGAGTAGGTCGCGACACCCTTTCGGGTGCCCTGCATCCGACGGAAACAACGACTGGAATCAGGACAGAATTCCCACCCGGCACATGGATTTTCCCGATCATGCAGTATCCTGCGTGGCTTCCACCCCTGCGGGCATGCCGCCGGGACCGGCGGAGGCGCAGGTCAGACCGGGCACGGAGGGTGCTGCGGCGCCTCGCGCGGGACCCTCGACCACACTGTCGGTGAGACCGCGCTCACATCCGGCGCCACCCCTTCAGACGCGGGGCGGGGACGGGCGGTTGCCTTCCGGGGACGGCCGGCCGAACTGCACGGACCGCTTGGCCAGGCCCATCCAGAAGCCGTCGATCACCGACCGCCCCGTGTCGAGGTCCCCGGCCGCGTCCGCCGCGCCCAGGGTGACGAAGAGGGGGGCGAAGTGCTCGGTACGGGGGTGGGCGAGGCGTCCGGCGGGCGCCTTGTGCGCGAAGTCGAGGAGCGCGTCGACGTCCCGCGCGGCGAGGGCCTCGCGCCCCCAGGCGTCGAACTCGGCGGACCAGCCGGGCACGCCGCCGCCGGGGTGCCGGAGCGCGGCCAGGTTGTGGGTGAAGAAGCCGCTGCCCACGATCAGGGCGCCCTCGTCGCGCAGCGGGGCGAGCCGGCGCCCGACGTCCAGGAGGCGGCGCGGATCGAGGGTGGGCAGGGAGATCTGGAGCACGGGGACGTCGGCGTCCGGGAACATCTCGACGAGCGGCACGTACGCGCCGTGGTCGAGCCCCCGGTCGGGGACGTCCTGCACGGGCGTGCCGGGCGCGCGGAGCAGCTTGCGGACGCTCTCGGCGAGCGCGGGCGCGCCGGGGGCCGCGTACGCGACCCGGTAGTAGTGCTCGGGGAAGCCCCAGAAGTCGTACACCAGGGGCACGGTCTCGGTGGCGCCGAGGGCGAGCGGGGCCTCCTCCCAGTGGGCGGAGACGACGAGGATCGCCTTCGGGCGCGGCAGGCCCGCGGACCAGGCGGCCAGCTCACCGGGCCAGACGGGGTCGTCGGCGAGCGGCGGGGCGCCGTGGGACAGGTAGAGGGCGGGCATCCGTTCCGGTGTGACCTGCATGGCGACCACCTCGACCTTCCATGATTCTTGAAACTTCAAGCTTATGGACGGCACCCTAGCCCCATTTAGTTCAACTTTCAAGAATGAGTCGTACGATGGGCCCCATGGGAGACATGACCGAACCCCGCTGGCTCACCGACGAGGAGCACCACGTCTGGCGCGCCTACCTCCACGCCACCACGCTCCTGGAGGACCACCTCGACCGCCAGTTGCAGCGCGACGCCGGAATGCCGCACGTCTACTACGGCCTGCTCGTCCAGCTCTCCCAGGCGCCCCGCCGCCGCATGCGGATGACCGAGCTGGCCAAGGACGCCAAGATCACCCGCTCCCGGCTCTCCCACGCCGTGGCCCGCCTGGAGAAGAACGGCTGGGTGCGGCGCGAGAACTGCCCCTCCGACAAGCGCGGCCAGTTCGCCCGGCTCACGGACGAGGGCATGGAGGTCCTGCGGAGGAACGCGCCCGGCCACGTGGCCGCCGTGCGCCAGGCCCTGTTCGACCGGCTCTCCGCGGAGCAGGTGAAGCAGCTCGGCGAGATCATGCGGGTGATGGCGGAGGGCCTGGAACCGGCGGGCCCGGACGCGGACCTGCCCTGGCTCCGCTGAGTACGCGCGTGCGCGCGTACGCGGGGCCAGGGCAGGGGCGGGGGGCTCCGGCGGTCAGTGGACGACCGGTCAGTGGACGGCCGGTCAGTGCGCGACGGCCGGTCAGTGCGCGACGACCGGGATCTTCACCTCGTCGTCCGCGCCCGTGCCGGATCCGGCGACCACGCCGCCCTCCGGCTTCCCGGTGTCGATGAGCACGAAGGCGATCGCGGCCGAGACGGCCAGGATGCCGACCGCCCACCAGATGGCCGCCGCGTACCCCTCGACCATGCCCTGGAGCTGGAGCAGCTTCCGGGCGGCCGGGGTGGTGGCGCCGGCCGCGCGGTCGGCCAGGTAGGCGGTGGTGGCCGAGGCGGCGATCGTGTTCAGGAGGGCGGTGCCGATGGCGCCGCCGACCTGCTGCGAGGTGTTGACCATCGCGGAGGCCACACCGGCGTCGCGCGGGTCCACGCCGTGCGTCGCGAGCGACATCGCCGGCATGAACGCCGTGCCCATGCCCAGGCCGAGCAGCAGCTGCGCGGGCAGGATCAGACCGGCGTACGAGGTGCCGATCTCCAGCTGGGTCAGGAGCAGCATGCCGACGGCGGCGGTCAGGAAGCCCGGGGCCATCAGCAGGCGCGGCGGGACGCGGGTCATCAGGCGCGTGCCGATCTGGGTGGAGCCCACGATCATGCCCGCGATCATCGGCAGGAACGCGAAGCCCGTCATGACGGGCGAGTACCCCTTCACGATCTGGAGGTAGTACGTCAGGAAGAGGAACAGGCCGAACATCGCGATGACGGCGAGGCCGAGCGACAGGTAGACGCCGCCGCGGTTGCGGTCGGTCAGGACGCGCAGCGGGAGCAGCGGGGACTTCACGCGTGCCTCGGTGAGCACGAAGGCCGCGAGCAGCACGGCGGAGCCGACGAAGAGGCCGACCGTGCCGGCGTCGCTCCAGCCCTCGGACTCGGCGCGGGTGAAGCCGTACACGAGGGCGACCAGGCCGAGCGTGGACAGGATGACGCCGGGGACGTCGAGCGGGGAGCGGTTGCGGCCGCCCGCCGGCTCGCGGACGACGAGGTACGCGCCGACGGCGGCGACCACGGCGAACGGGATGTTGACGAAGAAGGTCCAGCGCCAGTTCAGGTACTCGGTGAGGAAGCCGCCGAGGATCAGGCCCACGGCGCCGCCGCCACCGGCGATCGCGCCGTAGATGCCGAAGGCCTTGGCGCGCTCCTTGGCGTCGGTGAAGGTCACGGCGAGCAGCGAGAGCGCGGCGGGCGCGAGGAGCGCGCCGAAGGCGCCCTGGAGCGCGCGGGCGCCGAGCATCATGGCCTCGCCGTTCGCGGCCCCGCCGAGGGCGGAGGCGGCGGCGAAGCCGGCCAGACCGACGATGAAGGTGCGCTTGCGGCCCCACAGGTCGGCGATCCGGCCGCCGAAGAGGAGCAGTCCGCCGAAGGCGAGGGCGTAGGCGGTGATGACCCACTGCCGGTTGCCGTCCGAGATCCCGAGGTCCTGCTGGGCGGAGGGCAGGGCGATGTTCACGATCGTCGCGTCGAGGACGACCATCAGCTGGGCGAGGGCGATGAAGACGAGCGCCTTCCAGCGCCCGGGGTCGGGCACGGGCGCGGTGTGCGCGGGGCTGTCGGCGATTTTCGGCATGGGTCGGGCCACCTCTTGGCGCGTAAGGGAGAAAAAGGGACGTAAGGCCGTGCGGGCGTTCAGGGCCGCCCCACGGGAAAAGGGGGGTCTACGGAAGGGTCACGACGGGCAGGAGTCGCGTCTCAGGTCCTCCAGGGTGGCGGCCGCCCCGGGCAGCTCGGAGCGCGCGGGCGCCTCCAGGCCGTCGAGGAACAGTTGCAGATGGCGGCGCACGAACGGGGTGAAGGCGGCACAGGCGGTGCCCGGCAGCGGGCGGGTGAGCTGGGAGACCGCCACCATCAGGTCGCCGACGCCGACGTCGGCGCGGAGCCGGCCGGCCCGCTGCGCCCGGTCGACGATCCCCTGGACGACCCCTTCGAGGCGGTCGCGTTCGGCCACCAGGTCGGGGTGGTCCTGGTCGAAGGCGCCGTCGAGCATCGGGCAGAGGGCGCCGACGCGCTCGTCGGCGGCGCCGAGGGTGAAGCGCCGCAGGGCCTCGAAGGTGTCGTCCTCCTCGGCGGCGGCCCGCTCGGCGAGCTCGGTGACGCGGGCCATGAGGGAGAGGACGACCTCGCGGACGAGGTCGGCGCGCTCGGGGAAGTTCCGGTAGAGCGTGGCGTTGCCGACGCCGGCGCGGCGCGCGATCTCGTCGTACGGCACCTGGGCGCCGAACTCCACGAACATCTCACGGGCCGCCGTCACGATGCGCTCGCGGTTGCGCAGGGCGTCGGCCCGCGGCCGGGGCGCGCGGCGGGCGGGCGCGGCGGTGTCGGCGTTGCCGGTCACGTCGGTCCTCCTCGGAATCACGGTCGTCGTCGTACGGGGTCGCCGGGCCGCCGGGTCGCAGCCGCTCCGGCGGGTCGAGCGCGTCCACGGGAGGCCGTGGCCGGGGGTCCGTACCCGGGAGTCCGTACCCGGGAGTCCGTACCCGGGGAGCCGTACCCGGTGGATCCGGTCCGGACCGGCGATCCGTATCCGGGGAAAGGTTCCCCACTTCGCTCGACACAGGCGTAAACGGGGAAGCGCTCCCCGGTTATTTCCGGCCACTCCTGTGACCCCAGTCACACAATCCTCGTTTCACGGAATACCCACGATCGGGCCACCCGGCGCGCGCGCCCGAACCGCCCGTCACAGGCTGATCGGACAGCGCGGATCCCGCCCGCACGCGGAAACGGACCCGTCCGCCGACCTGCCCCCACCGGAGAGGCGACGCATGCAGCACCCCCGCCGACGGATACGCAGACCCGTCGCCCTGGCGGCGACCACGACGCTCTCCCTCACCCTGCTCGCCTCCGCGAGCACCACCCTCCCGGAGCCCGTCCGGGCCTCGGCGGGACCCGTCGCCGCCGCGCCGACCAACGCCCAGCTGGCACCGTGCCGCATCGCCACGACGATGGGCGTGCAGATGTCGGAGGGGCTGCCCACCGCCCCCGGGTACGTGCACTCCACGGGCCTCGTCAGGGCCCTCAACCTGATGATCGACTTCCCGGACGCGGTCGGCGACGGCACGGCGACGGGCCGCTTCCGCGAGTTCTTCCCGCAGACCGCCGACTGGTTCCGCGTCAGCTCGTACGGCCGGCTGCACTACCGGGCCGAGGCCCCGATACCCGACTGGCTGCGGATGCCCCGGGCGTTCTCCGCGTACGGGATCGAGCGCGGCTCCCCGTACGAGCCGGGCTACCGCTCCCTGGTCGAGGACATCGTGAAGGCGGCGGACGAGCGCGTGGACTTCAGCGCGTACGACCTGGTCAACGTCCTGGTGACGCCGAACGCCGGGCCCTCGGCCCTCGACACCGTCCTGTCCGTGACCTTCTCCGGCAACGACGACGCCCCGTACGCCGACGGCGTGCCGCTGGCCAACACGTCCTTCGTCTACAGCCGCCAGGACGACGGCTCCGGCAGCTTCGCGGAGACCGGCTACCGGGTCCTGCCGCACGAGAACGGGCACGTCTTCGGCCTGCCCGACCTCTACACCGCCGACGGCGGCGGCTCGGTGGGGCACTGGGACATCATGTCGGAGGACTGGGGGGCCAACAACGACCTGCTCGGCTGGCACAAGTGGAAGCTGGGCTGGCTCGACAACGAGCAGGTGCACTGCGCCTCGGCCGCCGGCACCACCGAGTACGACCTCACCCCGCTCGCGGAGCCCGGCGGCCCCAAGCTCGCGTTCGTGCCCCTCTCCGGCACCTCCGGATACGCGATCGAGGTCCGCGGCCCGGGCGGCAATGACGAGGCCGTGTGCGAGCAGGGCGTCCTCGTCTACCGCGTCGAGTCCGACGTCGACACCGGGCACGGCCCGGTGACCGTCGCCGACAGCGAGCGGGCGAGCGGCGGCTGCACGCGCCGCGCCAACGTCCACGCGGAGCTGTCGGACGCGCCGTACGGGCCGGGCGAGAGCTTCACGGACCGCGCGAACGGCATCCGGATCACGGTGCTGCACGAGGGCGCGGACGGCGCCTACCGGGTCCGCGTCACCCGGACCTGAGCGTCATCCGGACCTGAGCGCCACCCGGAACTGAGCGTCATCCGGAACTGCGCGTCACTCGGACCTGAGCGCCACCCGGAACTGAGCGCCACTCGGACCTGAGCGCCACCCGGGCCTGAGCACCCCCGGAAACGGGCGCCGCCCGGGCCCGGGCGCCATCCGCACCCGAGCGCCATCCACCGCTGGGCGTCACCCGGACCCGAGCGCTTCCCGGCCCGCCGGTCCCCCGTCTTCGAACAGCCCCCGCAGCTCCCGCTTGAGGACCTTCCCCGTCGGGTTCCGGGGCAGCTCCTCCTCCCGTACGAGGACGCGGGCGGGCACCTTGAAGGCGGCGAGGCGACCGGCGACGTGCGCCCGCAGGGCCTCCGGGTCCGGCACCGCCCCGGGCCGGTGCCGCACGACGGCCGCGACCTCCTCCCCGAGGACCGGGTGGGGCACGCCGAGGACGGCGGCGTCGAGGACGTCCGGGTGCGCGTGCAGGGCGGCCTCGACCTCGACGCAGTACACGTTCTCGCCGCCCCGGACCACCATGTCGGTGAGCCGGTCGACGATCGAGACCCGCCCGTCCGCGTCCACGCGCGCGAGGTCCCCGGTCCGGAACCAGCCGTCGTCGGTGAAGGCGGCGCGGGTGGCCTCCTCGTCCCCCCAGTACCCCCGGACCAGGGACTGCCCGCGCAGCCACAGCTCCCCCACGCCCTGCGCGTCGGGCCGGTCGATCCGCACCTCGGTGGCCGGCGAGGGCCGGCCGGCGCTGCCGGGGTGGGCGCGGTACTCGGCGCCGAAGTTCGCCAGGACCCCGCCGCAGGTCTCGGTGAGCCCGTAGCCGTTGCGGGGCTCGACGCGCTCCCCGTACGCCTCCGCCAGTCCGGCGACGATGCCGGGCGGGGCGGGGGCGCCGCCGGTGCTGAGCAGGGTCAGGCTCTCCAGCGGGTCGGCCTCGCTCCGGGCGCGTTCGAGGAGCTGGAGGGCGGTGGTGGGCACGCCCGCGTAGTGGGTGACGCGGTGTTCCCGGATCAGCCGGAGTGCCTCCCCGGCGTCCCACTTCCGCATCGTCACGAGGGTCCCGCCGGCCGCGATCACGCCGTAGAAGGAGGTGAAGGCGGCGACGTGGAAGAAGGGGAAGGTGGTCAGGGAGACGGGCGCGGGCCCGGTCCCGGGGACGTCCCCGCGCGCGAGGGCCGCGGCGGCGGCGAAGTACCGGGGGTTCACGGCGGCCCCGGCCTGCGCGAGGTGGGTGGCGACGGCGCCCTTGGGGCGGCCGGTGGTGCCGGAGGTGTAGACGATCGTGGAGTCGTGCTCGGGGAGGACGTCGACGGGCGGCGGCCCGAGGTACGGGTCGCGGTCGGGCACGTACGCGTCGAACCCCTCCCCGGCCGGGCCGCGGAAGACGATCCCGGGCACCTTCCGCTCCCGGGCCCACGCCCGCGTCCGCCCGGCCCGCTCCCCGTCCACGAGCAGCGCGCGGGGCGCGCAGTCGTCGAGCGCGTACGCGAACTCGCCCTCGGTCCACCAGGCGTTGAGGGGTACGGCGACGAGGCCGGCGAGCTGGGCGGCCCAGAAGGCGACCTGCCACTCGGGCAGGTTCCGCATGGCGACGGCGACCCGGTCCCCGGGCACGAGCCCGTACGCGCCGAGCAGCCGCCGGGCGAGTCCGCAGGCCTCGTCGAGGAACTCCCGGTAGGTCGTCCGGACGCCCTCGTGCACGAGGAACACCCGGTCCCCGTATCCCCAGGCGGCCTCCACGAACTCCCGCAGGGTCCGCGGCCCGTGCGCGTACGTCCCGCCCTCGACGGCGAAGGGCGCCCCGTCGGCCGTCAGCCTCCCGATCCCGCCGCCCACCGGCCACCTCCCGCACGTCCGCCCCGCACCCCGTCGGACCGCCGACGCTAGGCGGCTCCGGTTCGCGAGGTCAACCGGGGGCGGGCCGGGCCCGTGGACGGCGGTGGGGGGCGGTGGCGGGGCGGGCGGGTCGGGCCCGGC
>NZ_JNXJ01000014.1:0-147054 GCF_000716625.1 Streptomyces bikiniensis
TCGCCACCCGAGCGCCGGGACGGACCCCGGCGGCGGTCAGACGGCGGCTCACCGCCGAGGCCAGGGAGACCAGTTCGGCGTACGAGACGGAGCCCCCCGCGTCCTGGACCGCGGTCTTCCCGGGCTCGTCGAGAGCCAGGGCACGGACCCGCTCCACCACTCCCGCGTACGCCTCGTCCACCGCGGTGGCGTCCCAGCCGGCCCGCACCGCGGCCGACTCCTCCGGCAGCAGCACGTCGAGCCGGTCGAGGACCGCGTCCGGGCCCGCCGCGGCGATCCGCTCCAGCCAGCCGAACAGACGGCGCTGGTGCAGTTCCAGCTCCTCCTGCGTGTAGCGCGAGGGGTTGGCGTCCAGCCGGACCGCGTACCCCTCCTCGGCGGCGTCGAGGTAGATGATCTGCATGTCCTCGACCGGGCCGGTCGACAGGTTGTTCAGCAGGCCCGTGCAGGCGCCGAACGCGTAGTCGAAGCCCGACTCCAGGACGTTGACGGTCGGCCCGAGCGAGCGGCCCGCGTCCCCGGTGAAGCCGAGGTCGCGGCGGATCCGGTCGCCCCGGTAGTTCTGGTGCCGCAGCGTGGCGCGCAGCTCGGCCGCGCCGTCGCGCAGGAAGTCCGCCACCGTCCGGCCGCGCGCCACCCGCACCGGGTGCGGCACGAAGTTGGCGCGCATGCCCGGGACCGCGCGGGCGGCCGCCGTGGCGCGGGCCGGCACCGCGAGGGTCAGCAGGGCCCGGTCGACGCCGGCCGCCCGCTGCACGTACGCGCCGGTCGCCGCGATCAGCAGCGTCTGCCAGGTGACGCGGGTGTCCCAGGCCAGCGCCCGCAGCCGCTCGACCACGGCGGCGGGCAGCACGGCCTCGCACCGCAGCGAGCTCCGGGCGGGGCCGCCGGGGCGCGGCGAGAGGCTCACCGGCTCCGGCTGCTCCTCGAAGCGGGCCCGCCAGAACGCCTGCTCCTTCGCGTACCTGGGCGTCTCCGCGTACGCGGCCTCGTCGGCGGCGAGCGTGCCCGGGTCGGGGAACGCGCCCTCCGCCTCCGGGTCCGCGTACAGCGCGGCGAGCCGGTTGTAGACGAGGACGCGGCTGAATCCGTCGACCAGGATGTGGTTGACCCGGATGTAGAACAGCAGGTGGTCCGGGCCGAGCCGCAGCAGCACCGACCGCAGGGTGCCCGAGGTCAGGTCCGGCGGCACCAGCAGGTCCTCGCGCATGAACGCCTCGGCGGCGGCGCGCGGCCGCGGCTCCCCGGACAGGTCGAGCGACTCGACGGGGAAGGCGTCGGCGTCGGCGAGTTCCTGGAACGGTTCGCCGTCGCGCTCGGTGAACAGGGCGCGCAGGGTGCCGGCCTCCCGCACGACCCCCTGCCACGCGGCCGTGAACCGGTCGGTGTCCAGGGGGCCGCGCAGCTCCAGGAAGTCGCCCATGGTGAAGACGGGGTTGCCCGGGTCGGCCTGCTGCCCGTACCACATCTCGCGCTGAGCGGCGGAGAGCGGCAGCTGCCGGGCGGGAGGTGTGGAGGTCATGACTGCGTTGCTCCCGTGGGAAGTCCGGTCGGTTCGATGCCGTACACCTCGCGCGCCCAGTCCGGCTGGTAGACGGTGTCCAGATAGCGTTCGCCGAGGTCCGGGGCGATGGCGACCGCCGTGCCGTTCTCGCCCGGGCGGTGCTCGGCGAGCCAGCGCAGCGCACCGCTCACGACGGTCCCGGTGGAGCCGCCGAAGAGGAACCCGCCGCGGGCCAGCGCGTGGCAGGCGCTGACGGTGTCGGCCTCGGGGACGTGCACGACGTGGTCGACGAACGAGGTGTCGAGCAGCGCGGGGCGCACCCCCGTGCCGAGGCCGGGGATCATGCGCTGGCCGGCCGGGCCGCCGAAGGTGACGGAGCCGACGCTGTCGACCGCGACGACCGTCACCGGCCGCGGCAGCTCCTTGAAGTAGCGGGCGCAGCCCATCAGCGTGCCGGTGGTGCCGGCGCCGACGAACAGCACCTCCAGACCGGGGAACTGCTTCTCGATCTGCGGGGCCGTGGTGCGGTAGTGCGCCCGCCAGTTGTCCGGGTTGGCGTGCTGGTTCAGCCACACCACCCGCGGGTCGGCGGCGAGCAGGGTCCGGACGTACGCGAGCCGCGCCGCCAGGAATCCGCCCTCCCCGGCCGGCTCCGTGACCGTGTGCACCTCACTGCCGAGCGACTCGATGAGCTTGCGCGTGGCGACGTTCGTCCGCGAGTCGACCACGCAGATGAAGTGGTAGCCCTTGGCCGCGGCGATCACGCTGAGCGCGACCCCGAGGTTGCCGGACGACGACTCCACCAGCGTCGAGCCCTTGGTGAGCGCACCGCTGCGCTCGGCCGCCTCGATCATGCTCGCGGCGGCCTTGAGCTTGATGGAACCGGCGAAGTTGAAGCCCTCGCATTTGAGGTGCAAGGGATACCCGTACAACGCCCGGAGATCCACGTAGAGATCTTCGGTGTTGAATTCGTGCGGAGCCGATATGACCGGCATGATTCCCCCAGGAAGACAAGGCTATCGCGTTGCCGAAATGCGGTACACGCGCAGGCTGAGAGGTATGAGAACGGCGATGAGCAGACCGATGCTGATCGCCGAGACGAGCACCGCGTTTTCCACCGGGAAACTGCCGGGGGCAGTCGCGCCGGTGTTTCCCCACAATTGCCGGCAGGCCTCGGAGACCGCGCTGACCGGATTCCACTCGGCGACGGCCCGCAGCCAGCCGGGAAGACCGGTCAGCGGCATGAACGAGCTGGAGAGGAAGGAGAAGAGCACCAGGAGCAGGGCGGCCACGCCGCTGATCGCCTCCAGGTTGCGCATCACCATGCCGAGGAGCGCGCCGACCCAGAGCATCGCGTAGGCGAAGCCGAGCAGCAGGAGGAAGCCGGTGAGGTTCTCCAGGAACGAGCCGTGCACCCGCCAGCCGACCGCCAGGCCGGTCACGGCCACCAGCCCGATGCTCAGCGCCGCCGCGGCGAGGTCCGCCAGCGTGTGGCTGACCAGGACGGTCGCCCGGCCCATCGGCAGCGAACGGAACCGGTCGATCAGCCCCTTGCCCAGGTCGCCGGCGACCCCGATCGCGGTGATGCCGATGCAGGAGAGGCCGACCTGGGCGAAGACCCCGGCCATGATGTACTCGCGGTAGCTGCCGCCGGTGTTCTTCACCTCGACGACGGTCGCGAAGAGGTAGCCGAGGATCACCACCATCGCGACCGGTGTCAGGGCCACGCCGATGATCTTCTCCGGGGTGCGCCGCAGATGGCGCAGGTGCCGGCCGGTGAGGGCCGCGACGTCACCGCCGTGGGCAAGCACCGAACTCATAGGGACGCCTCCGCCTTCGCCGCGTCGTGGGGGGCCGGCGTGCCCGTCGGCTCGCCGGTCAGATGGAAGAACACGTCGTCGAGCGAGGGGCGCCGCAGCGCGAACTCCTCGACGGTGACGCCCGCGTAGTCGAGCGCCGTCGCGGCGGACGCCAGCGCGCCCATCCCGTCCGGCAGCTGCACGTGGACGGTCCGCTGCCGCTCGTCGAGCTGCGGCGCGGCGACCGCGAGCGGCGCGAGCACCGCGGCGGCCTGCGCGAGCGCGGCGCCGTCGGCGACGGCCACCTCCAGGCGTTCGCCGCCCACCTTCCGCTTCAGCTCGTCGGAGGTGCCCTCGGCGATCACCCGGCCCCGGTCGACGACCAGGATCCGGTCGGCGAGGAAGTCCGCCTCCTCCAGGTACTGGGTGGTCAGCAGGACCGTGACGCCCTGGTCGACCTGGTCCTGCACCATCCGCCACAGGGTCGCCCGGCTGGCCGGGTCGAGTCCGGTGGTCGGCTCGTCGAGGAAGAGCACCTCGGGCGAGGCGATCAGGCTGACGGCCAGGTCGAGGCGCCGCCGCATGCCGCCGGAGTACTCCTTGGCGGGCTTGTCGGCGGCGGCCTCCAGCTCGAACTGCGCGAGCAGTTGAGCCGCGCGGGCCGCCGCTCCCCGGCGGCCGAGCCGCAGCAGCCGGCCGAGCAGGACGAGGTTCTCGCGTCCCGTCAGCAGCTCGTCGACGGCGGCGTACTGCCCGGCGAGACCGATCCGGCGGCGCACCTCGCGGCGCTGCCGGACGATGTCGAAGCCCGCGACGCGAGCCGTGCCGGCATCGGGTTCGAGCAGGGTGGCGAGCGTGCGGACGGTGGTGGTCTTGCCCGCTCCGTTGGGCCCGAGCAGGCCGAGCACGGTGCCCGCCTCGACCGACAGGTCCACGCCGTCCAGGGCGCGGTGGCGGCCGTACTGCTTCGTCAGGCCGGCCGCCTCGATCGCGGTGTTCACGGAATTCCCCCTTTCACACATCGGGTGAAATTGGTTGGCTGATTATGGGCTGGGTGGGCACGGAGCGGAGTGGGTAAATGGAGGGCGGATCGCCGGCCGTCTTTTCCGTTCGGCGGGCACCGTGTCGGCCACTTCCGCCGCGCAACTCCCGACGAGTAGGAACCTAACGGCCGAACTGGCCGGATCGCGTCGCTCCAGCTGGCCGCAGGCTGCCGCTGCAACATGCTGCAGGGCCTTGCGGCGGGCCGCTGGCAGTATCCTGCAGCGGCAGTTGCCTGACATATGAGGAGGGGAGGCCGGAGGGCCCCCGATATCTACAGTGAGAGACGTCGCTCATCAAGGGTCCCCCGCTGACGTCCCACTGGGAGAGGTAATGGCAAGGCAACGAAATCTGGCGGCCTCACTGGGCGCCTGGAGCGCCCGGCACCGCAAGACCGCACTTTTCGGATGGCTCTTCGCCGTCATCGCGCTCACGGTCCTCGGCGGCATGGCGGGCCAGAAGAGCCTGACCGAGGCCGACTACGGGACGGGCGAGTCGGGCCGTGCGGCCCGCGTCCTCGTCGACGCCGGCATCAAGACCCCGGCGCCCGAGATGGTCCTCGTCCACAGCGGCGAACTCACCGCGGAGGACCCCGCGTTCAAGAAGGCCGTCGCCGACGCGATCGCCGCCGTGGACGGCACCGGCCTCGCCCAGAGCATCGGCGACCCCTACAAGACCGGCGCGATCTCCGAGGACAAGCACGACGCCCTCGTCCAGTTCGCCGTCAAGGGCGACCCGGACACCGCCGCCGACCGCATCCAGCCCGTCGTGGACGCCCTCGCGAAGGCGGACGGGGCGCACGCCGAGGTCACCTTCGGCCAGTACGGCGCCGCCAGCGGCCTCAAGGGCATCAACGACTCCCTCGGCGAGGACTTCACCCGCGCCGAGTTCACCGCCGTCCCCGTCGCCCTCGGCATCCTGCTCGTCGTCTTCGGCGCGCTCCTCGCCGCCGTCCTCCCGCTGATCCTCGCCATCACCGCGTGCGTCGCCGCCATGGGCCTGCTCGCGCTCTCCAGCCAGCTCGTCCCGGTCGACGCCATGACCAACTCGGTGCTGCTCCTCATGGGCCTCGCCGTCGGCGTCGACTACTGCCTCTTCTACATCCGCCGCGAGCGCGAGGAGCGCGCCGCCGGCCGCGACAAGGACAGCGCGCTGCGCATCGCCGCCGCGACCTCCGGCCGTTCCGTGCTCATCTCCGGCCTCACCGTGGCCGTCGCCATGTCCGGCATGTTCCTCTCCGGCCTCACGGTCTTCGAGGGCTTCGCCATCGCCACCATCGAGGTCGTCCTCATCGCGGTGCTCGGCTCCATGACGGTGCTGCCCGCCGTGATGGCCATGCTCGGCGACCGCATCGACGCCGGCCGCATCCCCGGCCTGCGCCGCAAGGCCGTCGTCCGCACCGTCGGCGACAAGCCCGGCCGGCTGCTCGGCGCGGTCCTCAGGGCGCCCGCCGTCTTCGCCGTCCTCGGCATCGCCCTCCTCCTCGCCCTGGCCTCCCCGGCACTGTCCATGAAGACCGAGAAGCTCGGCTTCGACCAGCTGCTGCCCGCCGACAACGTCACCGCGAAGACCGCCCAGCGGATCGAGGACGTCTTCCCCGGCGCCCCGGCCCCGGCCCAGATCGTCTTCAAGACCGACGACATCACCTCCGCGCGGGCCACCGGCGCCGTCGACGCCTTCAAGGAGCGCGCCCTCGCCTCCGGCCACGTCAAGAACCCCGTCGAGGTGACCGTCCACGAGGCCGAGGACATCGCGGTCATCAGCGCGCCGCTCGCCGGCGACGGCCGCAACGCCACCTCGGTCCGCGCCCTGGAGGAGCTGCGCGGCGACCTCATCCCCGCCACCCTGGGGAAGGACGCGGCCGACCAGGCGCTGGTCGGCGGCGACCTCGCCTTCTCGACCGACTACAACGACCAGCTCAAGTCGTCGATCGTGCCCGTCTTCGCCTTCGTCATGGGCGTCAGCTTCCTGCTGATGCTGCTCTGCTTCCGCTCACCGGTCATCGCGGTCACCTCGATCGTCCTCAACCTGCTCTCCGTGGTCGCCGCCTACGGCGTCATGACCGCGGTCTTCCAGAAGGGCTGGGGCGACGAGCTGGTCGGCACCACGGCCGTCGGCGCCATCGAGTCCTGGATGCCGCTCTTCGTCTTCGTCGTCCTCTTCGGCCTCTCGATGGACTACCACGTCTTCGTGGTGTCCCGGATCCGCGAGGCGTACGACCAGGGCGTCGACAACCGCACCGCCGTCGCCCACGGCATCCGCTCCACCGCCGGGGTCGTCACCAGCGCCGGCATGATCATGGTCGCCGTCTTCGCGGTCTTCGGCACCCTGTCCATGCAGGACTTCAAGCAGCTCGGCGTCGGCCTGGCCGTCGCCGTCCTCCTCGACGCCACCCTGGTCCGCGCCGTCCTGCTGCCCGCCGTGATGGCCCTCCTCGGCCGCTCCAACTGGTGGCTGCCGTCCTGGCTGAAGTGGCTGCCCGAGCTGTCCCACGGCGAGGAGGCGGCGACGCCCGCCCCGAAGCACGCCGCGCACGCCGAGCACTCCGAGCACTCCGCGGTCCCGCGCACCGCCCCGGCCGGGCATACCCTCGCCGACCGCTGACCCTCCCCCACCGCGGGCCGTCGCCGACCGGCGGCGGCCCGCGCCTTCCCATCCGCTCACGATCCCAAGGAACCCTCTCCATGTACGAGTTCAGCGTCGTCGGCGGCAAGACCGCGCGGGAGATCATCTCGGCCTCCCGGCAGGACATCGTCGACGTCGTCCGCGACACCTACCTCGCCCACCACGCGGGCGACTCGGTGAACCCCGACAGCTACTTCCTGCGCTTCCCCGAGAAGCCGGACGCCCGCATCATCGCGCTCCCCGCGCACCTCGGCGGCGAAGCCGACGTCTCCGGCATCAAGTGGATCAGCAGCTTCCCGGCCAACATCCGGCGCGGCATCCCGCGCGCCTCGGCCGCCCTGTTGCTCAACGACCACGAGACCGGCTACCCCTTCGCCTGCCTGGAGGCCTCGCAGATCAGCGCGGCCCGCACCGCGGCCTCCGCCGTCCTCGCCGCCGAACAGCTCACCGGCGGCCGCACCGCCGCCCGGCTGACCGTCGTCGGCGCTGGCATCATCGCCCGCAACATCCTGGAGTTCTTCCGCGCCCGCGACTGGGAGGTCGGCCGGGTCACCGTCCACGACAAGAACGAGGAGTACGGCTCCGCGCTCGCCGCCCACGCGACGGACGCCCTCGGCTACCCGGCCGGCACCGAGTCCGACCTCACCGCCGCCCTCACCGGCGCCGACCTGGTCGTCCTCGCCACCACCGCCGCCGAGCCGTACATCACCGACCCGGACGCCCTCGCCCCCGGCCAGGTCGTCCTCAACATCTCGCTGCGCGACCTCGGCCCGGAGCTCATCGAGGGCGCGTACAACATCCTCGACGACGTCGAGCACTGCCTGAAGGCCAACACCTCCCCGCACCTCGCCGAGCAGAAGTACGGCGACCGGCACTTCGTCACCGGCACCCTCGCCCAGTTCGTCCGCGGCGAGGTCGCCGTCGGCGACGACAAGCCCGTCGTCTTCTCCCCGTTCGGCCTCGGCGTCCTCGACCTCGCGGTCGGCCTGCACGTCTTCCGCGCCGCCCGCGCCTCCGGCGACGCCGTCGAGATCGCGGACTTCTTCGGCGAGACCAGCCGCTGGTAGCCCCGACCCCACCCGCCACGCACGACGGGGCCCGGGCAGGACCTCCTGCCCGGGCCCTCCCGCGTCCGACGAAGGAGCGACCGTGACCACCCCGCCGCGGCGGCCCCGCCGCGCCTCAGCCCACCAGCCGGTACGAGGCGGCCACCCCGAGGAAGACCAGCGCCGCCAGCGTGCTGCACGTGTAGTGCACCCGGCCGGTCACCCGCCACCAGCGCCGCCGCCACGAGAGGAAGGCGCACACCACCATGGCGCCGGTGGTCGCGAGCGCGACGCCGGTCAGCGCCGGCACCGCCTTCAGGAGCGGCGAATCGCCCACGATGACCGTCCGGTTGAGGGCGTTCGGGTCGGCGGACAGCAGCACGAAGCAGACCGTCGCCGCGGTGATCAGCGCACCCGAGATCCACAGCAGCAGCTTGGCGGCGCGCGCCCCGGCCGACGTGCCCGGCCGGCGGCGCCGCACCAGGGCCGGCACCGGCAGCGCGAGCACCGTCAGGGCGAGGAAGGCCAGCGAGCCGAGCAGCGCCCGCTGGTGCAGCGTGGGGGAGAGGTACCAGGGCAGCCGCTCGTACGAGACGGAGGCGTCGGAGGCGACCGTGAGGCGCCCGTCGCGGAACGCGATCCGGTCCTGCCCCCCGCGCTCCTGGAAGAGCCCCGGGCTCAGCTGCACCCAGTGCCGCGCGGCGGCCTCCGGGTCGCGCGAGAGGCCCGTCGTGGTCAGCGTCGCGCCGTCGCCCGCGCTCACCCGCACCGAGCCGATCAGGGCGCTCACCCGGGTCAGCTCCGAGGAACTGGTGCGGGTGGAGCGGTACTCGCCCTCGTACGGGGCGACGTCGGCGAGCGAAACGGAGCGGCGCGCGCCGGCCGCTGCCCCGAAGTGGTCGGCGAAGCGGTCCACGACCTCCTGCCCCGCGTAGGCGGCGGTGCCGTTCTCGCCGTCGCCGTTGTAGACCACGTACACCGCGGCGTCGCGGCCGGGCAGCAGCGCCAGGTTGCCGTGGAAACCGGGCAGGTCGCCGTCCTTGACCAGCATCCGCTGCCCGGCGCGCACCCGCTCCTCCAGGATGTAGCCGAGGCCCGGCAGCCGGTCGTCGTTGCCGAACTGCCGCTTCGTCAGGGCCTCGACGGAGCGCTCCGACAGCACCGGTCCGCCGCCCGCCAGCAGGGCGCGCAGCAGCCGCCCCATGTCGGCGGCGGTGGTGACCGCGCCGGCGCCGGTCGGCGACCAGTCGCCGTACTGCCCGTCCTGGACCCGCTGGCCCCCGCCCTCCGGCCGGTGGCCGCGGGCCAGGCCGGCGGCGACCGCGGGGGCGTGCGGCTGCGCGAAGCTCGTCCGCGTCATGCCCAGCGGGCGCAGCACCTCGCGGTCCAGGTAGCCGGCGAACGGCGTGCCCGTCACCGTCTCGACCAGGTAACCGGCGAGCGCCACACCGTAGTTGTCGTAGCTGGAGAGCTCGCCCGGCGGGCGCACCCGGCGCGGCTGGTGGGCGGCCAGGCTCTCGCCCAGCGGACGGACGTCCTCGGGCCGGGTGGCGGCGCGCCCGATGATGGTGTTGTCGAACCCCGCCGTGTGCGTGAGGAGATCGCGTACCGTCACGGGGTGCCCCGGATACGTGTCCTTCACCTTGAACGCCGTGAGGTACCGGTTGACGTCGGCCGCCAGGTCCAGGCGGCCCCGTTCGACCTGCTGGAGGACGGCGACGGCGGTGAACAGCTTGGCGTCCGAGGCGAGGAAGAAGCCGGTGCGGGCCGGGTCCACCGGCGTCCCCGCGGCGGCGTCGGCGACGCCGTACCCCCGCGTGAGGACCTGCCGGCCGTTCTCCACGACCACCACGGAGGCGCCGGGGATGCGGTGCTCGGCCAGCTGCCGGCGCACCAGGGAGTCGACGGCCCCGGCCAGGCCGGACGGCGCCGCCTGCGCGGACGCCCCGGCCACGGCGCGGGTCTCCGGCGCCGCGGAGGCGGTACCGGTGCCGGCCGCCAGGAGCAGCGGCGCGCAGAGCGGGAGGAGCAGGTGCCTCAGTCGCGGTCGCAGTCGCATTGTCATGGGTCCAGTCAAGTCGCCGCGGGGCGGGCGCCCCAGCCACCTCGGTGGCGTCCCGGGGGGTACCTGGGTACACCCTCGCGGACGGGACGCACGTCCCCTGCGCACCGGACCCCGATCGACAAGACTCAGGACATCGACGCGGCAGGGAGCCGCACACCGAGGGGAATGGGACGACCGTGACCAAGCTGAACATCCGCGAGGGTTTCCGCGCCGCAGGAAAGGGACTGCCCGTCCTCGGCCTCGCGATCGCCGAACTCGTCCTCTTCTGCCTGTTCCTGACGGCGGTCTCGCTCCTCGGCATCGGCCTGGGCGTGCTCCTCGTCCCGGCCCTCGCCGTCGCCCTGCGCACCACGGTCGACGCGTCCCGCCGAATCGCCGGGCACTGGTCCGGCCGGCCGATCGAGCGGCCCTACCTCCCCGCCCCCGCCCCCGCGCCCGGCCTCAAGGGGCAGTGGCAGCGGACCCACTGGGTCCTCACCGACCCGGCGACCTGGCGCGACCTGGCCTGGACGCTGGTCAACCCGGTGGTCGGGGTGATCGCCGCCCTGATGCCCCTCGCCCTCGTCGTCGGCGGCATCGGCGGCATGCTGATGCCCGCGATCTACGGCCCCATCGCCGACGCCGGCACCAACTACTACCTGTGGGTCCGGATCAGCGACCTCACCTCCGCCTGGTACTGCGCCGCCCTCGGCGTCCTCGTCCTCGCCGGCGGCCTCGCCACCGGCCCCGCCCTGCTCCGGGCCCACGCCTCGCTGGCCCGCACCCTGCTCGCCCCCAGCCGCAACGCCCAGCGCGTCCGCCGCCTCACCGACAGCCGCAGCGACGCCGTCAGCAGCTCCGCCGCCGAACTGCGCCGCATCGAGCGGGACCTGCACGACGGGGCGCAGGCCCGCCTGGTCGCCCTGGGCATGAACCTCGGCGTCGCCGAGCAGCTCCTCAGCAAGGACCCGGAGGCCGTCCGCGCCATCCTGGCCGACACCCGCAAGGCGTCCGCCGCGGCCCTCACCGAACTGCGCGACCTGGTCCGGGGCATCCACCCGCCGGTGCTCGCCGACCGGGGCCTCGCCGACGCGGTGCGCGCCCTCGCCCTGGACAGCCCGCTCGACGTCACCGTCAACGCCGACCTGCCCGGCCGCCCCGAGGCGCCCGTGGAGTCCGCCATGTACTTCGCGGTCGCCGAGGCCCTCGCCAACGCCGCCAAGCACGCCGACCCGGAACATGTCAGCATCGACCTCTGGTACGAGGCCGGCGCGCTGCGCGGCCAGGTCATCGACGACGGCCGGGGCGGCGCCGACCCCTCGCGCGGCACCGGGCTGCGCGGCATCGAGCGCCGGCTCGCCGCCTTCGACGGCCTGCTCGCGATCAACAGCAAGCCGGGCGGACCGACCACCCTCACCATGGAGCTGCCGTGCGCGTTGTCCTAGCCGAAGACCTCTTCCTGCTGCGGGACGGCCTCGTCCGCCTGCTGGAGTCGTACGACTTCGAGGTGGTGGCCGCCGTGGACACCGGACCCGGACTGCTCCAGGCCCTGCTCGACCACAAGCCGGACGTCGCGGTCGTCGACGTCCGGCTTCCGCCGACGTTCACCGACGAGGGGCTGCGGGCCGCCCTGGAGGCCCGCGGCCGGATCCCCGGCCTGCCGGTCCTGGTCCTCTCCCAGTACGTCGAGCAGCTCTACGCCCGCGAGCTCCTCGCCGACGGCAGCGGCGGCATCGGCTACCTCCTCAAGGACCGGGTCTTCGACCCCGACGGCTTCGTGGAGGCGGTCCGCCGCGTCGCGGCCGGAGGCACCGCGATGGACCCGGACGTCGTCGCCAAGCTCTTCGCGAAGGACCACCACCGCGACGGCCCGCTCTCCCGGCTCACCCCGCGCGAGCGCGAGGTCCTCGGCCTGATGGCGGAGGGCCGCTCGAACGCCGCGATCGCCCAGGAGCTGGTGATCACCGAGCGGGCCGTCATCAAGCACACGTCCAACATCTTCACCAAGCTCGACCTGCCCCCCTCGGAGGCCGACAACCGCCGGGTCCTCGCGGTCCTCGCCTACCTCAAGTGACCGCGTCCCCACCACGCCGGACCGCTCCGCCCCCGGCGGAGCGGGCGGCCATGGAGGAGGGAGTGAAACTGCGGCTGCGCCGAGAGCTGTTCGACGCCATGGACGACGGCGAGTTCGAGGGCGTGTTCGCGGAGATCCGTTCGCAGATGGGGCCGCGGAATCCGGACGGCTCCCTGAAGCGCGAAGGCGGGACTTCGGCGGCATGAAGAGGCGCTACCTCATCGACAAGTCCGTGCCGGCCCGCCGGGGCAGACCGGCGGTGCGGGCGCGGCTGGACGAGCTGGACCATGACGGCCTCCTGACGGTGTGCGCCCCGACCGAGTACGGGGTCCTGTACTCGGCGCACGGCAAGTCCGAGGCGCTGCGGCTGCGCACCCTGCTCCGCGGATTCGACCACCTTCCTTGCAATGACGAAGAGTTCGAGCGGGCGCTCGAAATCCAGGTCCTGGCCCTGAACGCTGGCTTCCACCGGGCACTGTCGCCGGCCGATTTCCTCATCGCGGCGACCGCGAAGCGGCATCGAGCCACGGTCCTGCACTACGACGGCGACTTCGACATGACCGCTTCGGTGAGCGGTCTGCGAGCCGAGTGGGTCGTGGAGCCGGGCACCGCCGACTGAGCCGGGAACACGCACCGGCGCCCGCAGGGCTGGACAGCTTTCTCGGCGTCGTGGCGGAGTCCCGCTTCGACGCGTAGCGGGTGTCGCACCCTCGCGTCCACGGCTCGCCGAACATGTGGGTCATGAGGGCCCGGCCTCGGAAGGCCGGGCCCCTGGTCGGTTTCTGCGCCCGGAAAAGGTCCTCCGCCGTGGTTTTCGGTGAAGGGGATTTCCAGGCGCGGCTGTTCACCGGATCAGGTTCTGGATCCGTCGTCCTCCCGAACGCGAGGCGTCGAGGGGCGGTGTGAGCTGTACGAGGGGTCCCAGAAGGGCGGGGGCGCCATACTGTCCTCGCCGGTCTCCCACGGGCCCCGATCCCGTTCGGTCGCGTCGGCGTCCGGGGCCGCGGCAGTGTCGGTGAACAGCGAGTCCTCGGGGCCCGAGAAGGGTGGCGGCCAGGGCCCTCCTGCGTTCTCTCCGTCCGAAGGCTCCTCGTCGGGCGCCGAAAAGAAGGTCCGCTCGATCTCCTCGGCGGCCTCGTCCAGCCCTTGCTCCCTCAGACTCCGCACCACACGATGCGCGAGCACCGCGTATCCGTCCATGTCCGGTTTCAGGCCCGCCTCCGCCAACAACAGGTGCAGCCGCACCGCGATCCCTACTTCCTGCTCGCGGTCGGACATCTCCCCTCGGCCGCCCACGGGCGGTACGAGCAGGTGGCGGAAGAGTTCGGGCACCTCCTCATCGTTGGCCGCCGCCGAGATCTGGGCGAGCGGGCCGATCATGCGGACCGCTTTGTCGATCTCGTCCTCGTGGCGGGCGAGCCACCACACCACCGCACTGCCCGCGCTCTTGAGCACGTCCTCACCAAGGTAACGACGCTTGTTGCGTTCGTGCTGACGCTCGTACTCCCAGAGCTCCTCGTCCTTGCGCAGGTCGTTCAGCTTCCGGAGGCGCTCGCGGTCGGCGGGGGCGAGAACCAGCGTCACTCCGTCCGCCAGGGCCTTCACCCGCCCGCTCCGGTCCGGGAGCGGGACGCCCAACTCCCCGTCCAGGAGGTATTGCGCGAAGCTCGCCCGGCCGGGTTCCTCGTGGCGGACGATCTCACGGGCCCGGCTGACGATCGATGATCTGGCGAGAGAGGAGAAGGCGCTGTCGGACCGGTCGGTGCGGTCGGGGACCGGTCTCCACCACACAGTGGCGGAGAAGAGGAAGTCGTAGCCGTCCGTCGCGCTCGGCAGCACCGCGTCGATCACCTGCGTCTCCTGGTACGGCGGCTCCGCCGGAGCAGTGGGCGGCTCGGCCTCCCCGGGCTCGTGCGGGCCGGTCGACGCGCGGCTCCCGCTGAGGACCGCCATCACGAGGAGCAGGGAACCGGAGGTCGTGACCATGGACATGAAGCCCCACAGCCACGCCGACCAGTGCAGGAGGTTTCCGAGCGCAGCCGGTGCGAGGCCGCAGAGGGCAACGAACAACAGGCTGGGAAAACGGTGTCTCATCGTGTCTCTTCCGTGGTCCGGGGGCTGGCGCCCGCACGCCCCGTACTCTCTGTGCGGGCATACTGCGCGTGGTCGATGTGCTGCCAGAAACGGGTGGCGACGGCAGCCTGGTCCGGATGGCGCGCGAGCCGTGCCCAGTCGCAGGCGATGACGTAGAGACGCTGCAGAGCGGCTGTGCGTCCACGGGTTGCCCCGACCATCAGCTGCAGAGCCCTGTCCTGGGCGTGGTCGCTCGCCACGGTGCTCAGCCAGCTGCTCACCAGCGGGTTCCAGAGTTCTGTCGGCGGCTGGGAGAACACCGCCTCCCAGCCCTGGAACAGGGCCGGCCACGGCGTCGGTTCGGGCGCCCGGCCGCTTCTCAGCAGCTCTATGAGCAGACGGAGATGGGGCTCCGCCCCGCGTGGCCCTCGGTGCGCCCGGTCCCGCAGGCGGCCGATCAGCAGCCGGTAGAGCCGGAGGTCGCGGCCAGCGAGTTCGAAAAGTGCTTTCCGGGCCTCGTGCGCCGCTCTCCCCTCCCGTACGGCGAGATGGTGGAGTCGTACCATCGCCTGGTCCGGGTGCGTCACGCCGAGGCTCTGGCGGCAGGCGGTGACCAGGACGCGGGCGAGGTCATCCGGCAAGGGGCCCGACCTCACGGCGCACTCGTACACCTGTCTGCGAAACCACCCCCCGAACTCCTCGTGCCCGAGGCCCAGTTCGAGGGCCGCCACGGCTCGCGGGTCGCAGGCCGTCCCGGTCGAGTGGTTCGCCCAGCGTACGACGAGGTCGAAGAGGTGGTCGGGCCGTCCGACGGCCAGCGAACGCTCGCCGAAGCGGAGGACTACGTTCAATCGGTCGTCGGTGGTCAGACCGCGCAGCCCGCAGGCACGGGCGATCCAGTCTCTGAGGTCGTCGCGCACTCCGGGGAAGTTCGCCCAGAAGTACGCCCGTACTGCGTCGGCGTAAGCCAGCCGCTCGAAGCGGAGCCGCCCCTCCGGGTCCCGCTCGATCCCGAGTCTCTGCAACCGCTCCCCGAAATCCGTCCGTGCTAGCTCGGGCGTCGCCTCCTCCGCGTGCCCCACCGTACCCATCAGGCCCTGCCACGCCTCGTAGACGATGTCGGCGCGGGCCCCCTCGAACACCGCTGTCGCGAGCAGCAGGGCTCGCTCGGGTGTGGTGCGGGCCGCGGTGACCTGTCGACCCACTTCGTCGGCACGGTCGGTCACGGCGTGCATCGCCTGGTCGAGCCACCCTGTGAAGTCGGTACCGAACCGGCGGCTGTCGCGGGCGGCCCTCACCAGCCCTGTGAGTCGTGCCAGCTCCCGCATGGGGGAGCGGTCGTACAGGCGCTGGAGGTCGGTACTCTCCAAGTCCGCGGGCCGGAAGGGCATCCGGTCCATGCGGAGGTGCCGGGTGACGACGGCGACGCCCCGGGGACGCTCCAGCTCCACCCTGTCCGGTTCGAGATCCGGTGTGTGGGCGTGCTCCATGCCCGACGGCAGGACGACGACCATGCGTGCCCCCGCCCTCTGGACGTCCGACCGGAGCAGGGCCAGGCGGTGCCGGGCCTTGCCGTACGTCTCCTCGTCGGTGATCCCGGAGAGATTGAGGAGGAAGCGGTCCCTCTCGCCGGGAGCGAACGGGCTCTCGTCCCGGCCCTCGTCCTTGCCCGTGGCGGGAAGCTCCTCGAACCGGACCCCCTCCTCCTCGTCGGCGTCCCCGTCCGTGCCGAATCCGTGCAACAGCATGATCGCCGCGGCGCGACGGCCGCTGCCCGGCGGACCGTCCAGCAGTACCACCGACCCGGGCTGCTCTAGGAGGTCGGCGGCGACGCGGTAGCCCGGCGGCGGAACGAACCGGTCGGCCAGGCGAACCCGGTCCTCGCGGGTGATCCGGAGGGACGCGATCCCTTTGCGGATCATCCAATCCGGGCCGGCGCCGTAGAAGACATACTGGGGCCCTTCGCCGCTGTTCACCGGGCCGCGCGGATCATTGACGGTGACGTGGTCCCGCTCGGTCATCGCCCGTCGTCCGAGTGCCGCCGCTCGCGCTCGAAGCGCTGGTGGACCGTGCCGCTGTTGTCGCCTGCCGTGAACTGGATCCCGGTGTTGTCGCCCTCGAAGTGGGGCGCGTTGTACTGGTGGCCCCAACCTGTGTTCACGGGCCCCTGCGGCTCGTTGACAAAGGTGCCCAGGTCCCCGTTGAGGTTTCCGATACCACCGCGTATGCGCTGCTTGACGTCACGCGTCCGCATCCTGGTGCGGTCGGTGTCCCTGGTCTGCCTCTCGCGGGACTTCGACTCCGCCCGCTCCCGCGCCGTACGGGCGTCGCGGTCCACCGTACCCAGGTCGGGCAGCAGTCGGGCGAGGGTATCGCCGAGTGTCGTCAGGTCCGATTCGGCGTTGCGGTGGTCGAACCGCCTGTACTGGCAGTCCGCCAGTTCCCGCAGATCCTCCGGGAGAGTGGCGCGGTCGATCCGCGTGGCCTTTCCGACGAGCACGGGGATCACCAGGACCCCCCGGCCGAGCGCGGCCCGGATCTCGTGACGGGTCCAGTCCTGCTCGGCTTCAAGGGCGGGGCGACCGTCGGGCCCCCGCACCCCCGCCCAGCGCGGCCCGATCACGGCGAGGAGGGCCTCGCACTCCTCCACCGCCCTGATCAGTTCCACCGGGAAGCGACGTCCGGGCTCGATCGAGTTGCTGGCGAAGAAGATCCGCTGGTCGCCGAATCGCCGGGCGAGCTCCCTGGCGATCATGGTCGCGGCGGATTCCTCGTCGCCGGTGCGGTAGTTGACGAAGACCTGGGGCATGAAGGTTCCCTCCATGAGAGGAAGACGGAGAACGGTGGTGAGCGGGTACGGGCGCGGGGTGGCGAACCGGGGCCAGGCCGTGGGCCCCACGGTGCGCCGCCGCGGCGCGTCAACAGGAAGGCGTACGGGTGGAAGAAGACCGCCCGGCGCGTCATCGATCGCGGGCAGCCTGAAGAGGCCGGGGCGCGGCGTGACGCGTTGGACGGGGATCAGCGGCGCCTGCCGGGCCCGCGGAATCCGGAGGGGCGGCCGGGTGGCCCGGCGGAGCCGGGCGGTCCGAGGGGTCGTCGTCTGCCGTGGAGGCAGGCTCAGCCGTGTGTGGGGGAGAGGGCCCGCGCCAACGCCGGTTGCAGATCACGTACGGCCCGGCTGCTCCGGAACCGGGAGAGCTCCCGCGCAAGACGCCGGACGTCGGTGTTCACCGTCGCCGAAGGCACGGCCGGCAGGATCTCCAAGAACCCCCCGGCGATTGTGCACGCCTGCTCGACCTCTCCGGAGGCGGCGTGGGCCAGGGCCCTGCGGAAGCCGTACCGCGCGCGGGTGCGCAGTGCGTGCGGAGGGAGGGTGCGGCACTCCCGGTCGAGGACCTCGGCGGCGACCTTGGGCCGGCCGAGATCGTACAGGCACCAGCCGGTCGACATCGCCGCCGGATTGCTCACGTGCGAAGTGCCCATGACGGGCTTGACGCCGTTGAGGGTGTCGTCGTCGGCGAGCAGTTCCCGCGCTCTGTCGAGGCTGCGGAGGCAGTCGACTTCGTTGCCGGCGAGCGCGTGCCCCTGCGCCTCCCGTTGGGCCGCGAGTCCCCTGATCCGAGGCGGGAGATCGCTGCTCTGGGCGCGGCGGGCCAGGGCGACGGTGCCGGCGGCATTCCCGGCGTACATGGTGACCAGGGCGCGCCGCACCAGCGCGTAGGAGCCGAGGTGCGGGTCACCCCCGGCACGCGCCAATTCGACGGCCTCGCTCGTCCAGCCGAGTGCCGCGTCGCTGTCTCCGGCCTCCTGAGCCATCCAGCCGGTGAACTCCGCGAACCGCGAGGCGAGCAGGAGCGCGGGAGCCCGAGAAGAGGACCGGGCGTCGGAGGCGAGCCCGGCGATCATGCGGGACTGCGTCTCCAGCAGGGGCAGCAGGATCTTGGGGGCGGTGGACTGACCGAGCTTCCGTAACTGGTCGAACTGCATGCGGTAGGAGCCCAGGAGGGAGTCGTCGGCGGAGGACAACGCCTGACCGCCGAGTTTCAGGCCGAGGTCGATCAGGATGCCCGTCCCCACCGAGAGGACTGCCCGGCGCCCGACGCGCCGGCGCCTCTGGCCGGCAGGAGCCTCGGCGGTGCCCGGATCCGCCTCGGGGCGGACGACCAGACGTTGCAGCTCGCCGTTCGCACCGAGGAAGGCGTCGCACCGCCGGGCCAGTTCGGGGGACGCGGAACGCTCTCCGCGCTCGACCTTGCTGAGGTGCCCCTTGTCGTAGTTGAGGGCCGTGGAGAACTCGGTAAGAGTCAGCCCCACTTCCACGCGTAAACGGCGAAGTTCCGGGCCGAAAAGTGAAGCCGTGCTCATCGTCAACCTCCCCTTGAACGGTGACCGCGAGAACCTACGGTGAACACCTGCCGTGACGGCCCCGTTTCTCTTCGCGTCCGAAAGGGAGTCTGGCACGACCCCCGTCCGGGGAATCGGGGTTCGGCGGTGTTGCCCGTTGCCTCTTTCGTTCTCCGTTGCACCCTTCCCGTCCCTCGGAGTGACGGGGGTTGACCATGATTGGGAAAAGTGTTCGTGTGTGGCCGGTGGCTGGGGTGGTTCGGCAGCACCCGTTCGGTGAGTACGTCGCGCACCTACGCGACGCGGAGGGGCGCGCGGGCCGTGCCCCTCACGCCCGCAGGTACGCGAGCACCGCGAGGACCCGGCGGTGTCCGTCCGTGTCCACCGGGAGGTCCAGCTTGGTGAAGATGTTGCCGATGTGCTTGTTCACGGCCGCCTCGCTGATGAACAGGTGCTTCGCCAGGCTCGCGTTGGTGCGGCCCTCCGCGACCAGCGAGAGCACCTCGCGCTCGCGGGCGCTGAGCCGTTCCAGGGGGTCCTGGTGGAGGCGGACGAGCTGGTGGATGACCTCGGGGTCCACCACCGTTCCGCCCGCGGCGACCCGTTCGATCGCGGTCGTGAAGTCCGCCACTGCGCCCACGCGCTCCTTGAGCAGGTAGCCCACCCCGGCGCCGCCGCCCGAGTCCAGCAGGCGCAGGGCGTACGAGCGCTCCACGTACTGGGAGAGGACCAGGACCGGCAGTCCGGGGAACTCGGCGCGCAGCCCGACCGACGCCCGCAGCCCGTCGTCGCCGAGCGAGGGCGGCATCCGCACGTCCGTGACGATCAGGTCGGGGCGGTCGGCGCGTACCGCCCCGACCAGGGCGTCGGCGTCGCCGACCGCCGCCACCACCTCGTGGCCGACCCGTTCGAGCAGTCCGATCAGGCCTTCGCGCAACAGGACGGCGTCCTCGGCCACGATCAGGCGAAGCGACACGGAACCTCCACGTGCAACAGGGTGGGACCACCGGCCGGGCTCGACACCCGCATCCGGCCGCCGAGGGCGGTGACTCGGTCCGCGAGACCGGTCACGCCGCTGCCCGAGGAGTCCACCCCGCCCCGGCCGTCGTCCTTGATGTCGAGGACCAGCAGGTCGGCATGGTAGCGGGCGTGCACCTCGGCGGTCGTGGCGCCGCTGTGCCTGGCGACGTTCGTCAGGGCCTCGTTGATCAGGTAGTACATCGTGGTTTCGAGTTTCCTGGGCAGCCGCTCGGGGAGCCTCAGGTCCACGGCCACCGGGATCGGGAAGCGGCCCGCGTAGTCCTCGACCGCCGCGACGAGTCCGTGGTCGGCGAGGACCGGCGGGTTGAGGCCCCGGATCAGGGCCCGCAGCTCCTGGTGGGCGGTGGAGAGCTGCTTCTCCGCCCGGGTCAGCAACTCGTCGAGGCCGGAGCCCTCCTCGACGTCCAGGCGCATCATGCCCAGCGTCATGCCCAGCGACACGAGGTGCTGCTGGGCCCCGTCGTGCAGGTCGCGCTCGATCCGTGTCCGCTCGGCGTCGAAGGAGTCGAGCAGCCGCGACTGCGAGGCGCGCACCTCGCGCAGCTCCTCGCCGAGCTCCCGGTCCCGCGGCGCGAGGAAGGTGCGGGCCATGGCGGCGCGCGCCCCCGCCCACGAGGTCACCGTGTACGGCGAGGACAGCAGCACGATCGCGCCGAACACCGTCCACGGCCAGGTGTCGCCGTCGGTCGCGGCGATGGTCACGGCCGGCACCCCGAAGGAGAAGCCGAGCACCAGCAGGTCGAGCCACCACAGGGCCGCGGCCGACAGGAGCGTGAACATCAGCTCCCGCCAGGTGGCCCGCTCCTTGAGCCGGGTCGCGACCCAGCCGCGCGCACCCGGGGCGTCCGGCGGCCGGTGCGGGTCGGGCAGCCGGTCTCGGTCGACCAGCCGCAGCCGCCGGCGCTCCACCGCGGCCACCAGGGTGGAGGCGAGGACCAGGCCGACCAGCGGCGCGACACCGATCAGCACGACGAGCAGGACGAGCCCCGCCGCCAGGCCGAGGGCGAAAACCAGCACCGCCGCGGCACCGACCACGACACCGCCGCTCAGATACGCGAGGGACCGCCAGGGCCAGCTGGAGGTCAGGAAGCTCAGGGGGTGCCGAGCCATGGCCTGCCAGGCCGTCGTGGGTTGCATGCGAACCACGTTACCCAGGAGGCCTTTTGCCGGTCTGCACGGCCGCACGGCCGCACGGCCGCACGGCTGCACTTCTGCGCGCCTCCGCGGGACCGGGACGGCTCCGGAGCGCCGGGTAGAGCCTGCTCTACCTCAGGAGTAGAGAGCGGACCAGTGCTCCGGGCCGCCCCCGCGCGGTGGAATCGGCGCATGACGACGACGAGCCCCACCACCCCCGCACAGGACGCGGTCGAACTCCACGATCTCCGCAAGGTGCACGGCACCGGCGGACGACGGGTCACCGCTCTGGACGGTGTCTCCCTCGGCTTCCCGCGCGGCACCTTCACCGCGATCATGGGCCCCTCCGGCTCCGGCAAGTCGACCCTGCTGCAGTGCGCGGCCGGCCTCGAACGGCCCTCCGGGGGAAGGATCGTCCTCGCCGGCGTGGACATCGGCCGGCAGAACGAGAAGGAGCGCACCGAGCTGCGCCGCAAGCACGTCGGCTTCGTGTTCCAGGCCTTCAACCTGGTCGAGTCCCTGACGGCCGCGCAGAACGTGGAGCTCCCGTCCCGGTTCGCCGGCCGCAGGGTCGGCCGCGAGCAGGTCGCGAGGGCCCTCGCCTCCGTGGGACTCGCCGAGCGCGCGGGCCACCGGCCCGGCGAGCTCTCCGGCGGCCAGCAGCAGCGCGTCGCCCTCGCCCGCGCCCTCGTCACCCGCCCCGACGTCCTCTTCGCGGACGAGCCGACCGGTGCCCTGGACACCGTCACCTCCCGCGAGGTGCTCCGGATGATGCGGATGCTGGTCGACCAGGAGGGCCAGACCACCCTGATGGTCACCCACGACCCGGTGGCCGCGGCCCACGCCGACGTCGTCGTCTTCCTGAAGGACGGCAGGATCGCCGACCGTGTCCCGCTCGACCGACGGGCCGGCGTGGACAATGCCGCCTCGATCGCCACCCGCATGGCCCGGCTGGAGGCCCGACCGGCATGCTGACCCTCGCGAACGTCCGTGAACACTGGTCCGCTTTCCTCGGCGCCTTCGTCGCCGTCCTGGTCGGCGTCGCCCTGATCACCACCACGCTGGTCGTCCACGACTCCGCCGAGGCGAAGGTCCAGCCCCGCTACGAGGGCACCGCGGCCCTCGCCCTGCCGAAGCGGGCCGTCGACGCCGACGGCAGCCCCGGCGACCGGATGCCCTGGAGCAGGGCCGAGGCCGAGCCGATCGTCTCCGGGCTCGCGGAGATCCCCGGCGTCGCCGCCGCCGTGGTGGACCGCTCCTTCTACGCCCAGGCCGTCAAGGACGGCAGGCCCGTCGCCGACGAGGGCGCCCTGGAGTCCGGGCACGGCTTCTCCAGCACGCGGACGGCCCCGTACGAGCTGGTCTCCGGCCGGGCCCCCGCCGCGGCGGACGAGGTCGTGGTGGACCGCGCCCTGGGCGCGCCCGTGGGCAGCGAGCTGACGGTCAACATCACCCGGGGGCGCGAGCGGTTCCGGGTCGTCGGCACCGTCGACGGCCCCGGCTACTACTTCAGCGAGGAGTTCGCCGCCCGGCAGCGGCCCGGCGTCGCCGCCGTCGCCCTGATCCCCGAGAAGGGCGCCGACACCGGCGCGGTCACCGCCGCCGCGAAGAAGGTCCTCGGCGCCGGCGGCGACGTGGTCTCCGGCGACGGCCGGGCCGAGCTGCAGCCCGCGTACATCGAGCACAAGCGCTTCCTCGGCGTCCAGCTGATCAGCGCGACGGCCCTCCTCGGCCTCTTCACCACCGTCTTCGTGGTCGCCTCCATGCTGGTCCTGTCCACCGGCATGCGCCGCCGAGAGATCGGCCTGCTGCGCACCCTCGGCGCCTCGCCGAAGCAGGTCCGCCGCATGATCCTCGGCGAGGCCGCCGTGGTCGGCCTGGCCGGCTCGACCGCCGGCTGCGCGACCGGTGTGCTCACGACGCCGCTGCTGCTCTCCCTCCTCGAGGACCTGGACGTGTCCCCGCCCGGCACGGAGGTCT
Organism: Streptomyces bikiniensis; assembly: GCF_000716625.1. Classification (NCBI taxonomy): domain Bacteria; kingdom Bacillati; phylum Actinomycetota; class Actinomycetes; order Kitasatosporales; family Streptomycetaceae; genus Streptomyces; species Streptomyces bikiniensis. The sequence continues at coordinate 22,706 of NZ_JNXJ01000014.1, forward strand.
CCGTCGCGGCCTGGCCGCTGCTCACGGCCTCTGCGATCGGCGTCGGCGTCAGCGTGATCGGTGCCTGGACGGCGGGCCGCAAGGCCGCCGGGGTCGCCCCCGTCGAGGCGCTCCTCGACAGCCGCTCGGCCGACAGGGGCACGGGACGCGGCCGCTGGACCGCCGGCCTGGCCGTCCTCGCCCTGGGCGTCCTGACGGCGATCGGCACCGCCGTCTCCAGCGCCGACGACCGCGTCAACACGGCGATCTTCGCCACCATGGCGCTGATCGTCGCGGCGGCCCTGCTGGCCCCCGTGTTCGTCGGCCCCGTCGGCCGGTTCCTCACCGCCCCGTTCCAGGGCGGTGGCAGGGCCGCCCCGGTCCTGATCCGGGCCGAACTGGTCGCCCACCCGCACCGCGCCGCCTCCCTGGTGGCCCCGGTGATCGCCGCGGTCGGCTTCGCGGTGCTGCTCAGCGGCATGGTGGAGACCATGCGGGTCGCCTACCCGGCCGGTGAGGCCCTGAAGGTCGCGGGACAGACGATCGTCACCCCGGACGGCACCCCGGGCCACACCGACGAGGTCGTCGCCGCCAACCCGGTCGGCAAGGCGGCCCTGCCGACCCGGGCCTTCGTGGAGACCGGCAGGGCGGGGGACGCCGAGAACGCCGGCGCGGCCACCGTCCTGGACGTCCTGGGCAGCCGGGACCTGCGCTGGAACAGGCCGGGCGAGGCCGTCCTCGGCGCGAAGAAGGCCGGCGAACTGGGCCTGAAGCAGGGACAGGAGGTCCCGGTCCGGTTCGCGGACGGCGCCACCGTCACCCTCCGCGTCTCCCAGGTGCTCCCCGACGACCCGGCCCGCGGTGACTTCGTGGTCGCCCGCGACCTGGTCCGCGCCCATGACCCGGCCGCGCTCACCGACGACATCTTCGTCCCGGGCGGCGTCGGGGCCTCCGACGAGGTCCCCGGAGTCGCGCTGCACGACGCCGCCGCGTACGCCCTGGCCGACTACGACACCGACGCCGAGCTCACCGAGTCCCTGGCCGTGATGCTGATCGTCGTCGCCGTCGGCTACAGCGTGATCGCCGTCGCCAACAGCATGGCCATGGCGGCCCACGGCCGGCGCCGCGACTTCGGCGTGATGAAGTCGGCCGGCGGCACCGTCCGCCAGCTCCTGTTCACCTCGGCCGGCGAGACCGCCCTGGTCGTCGTCATCGGCGCGGTCCTCGGCGTCCTGGTCACGCTGCCCCCGCTGGCCGGAATGGCGGCCGGCCTCTCCGAGGCCACCTCCTCGGACGTGGGCCTGCACCTGAACCCCGGCGCCATCGTCCTCGCGGTCGTCGGCACCCTGGCGGCGGCCGTCCTCGCCGGCGTCGCGGTCACGTCGAAGACCCTCAAGAGGCGGACGGCGTAAGGAGAACCGGCACCGCACGCCCAAGAGCACCGCACAAGCAGGACGGCACCGCACAGGCGTACCGCGGCCGCCCCGCAGGCTCCCCGGCACGTCCGTGCCGTGCATCCTCGTGGCACCCGGCGAGCGGTGACAGGCGGGCCGGAGCGTGTGAAGCCGGGGCTCCGGCGGTTCGGCCGCCCGCCTCCGCCACGTACACGGTCTCGCAGGAGAGAGCGCATGCGCGCATCGCCCACCCCCACGGAACGGACGGACCGCCGGCGGCCCGACGGCGGCGCCGGGGAAGCGGTCCGGCTCACCGAGCGCGGCGCGGAGGTCCGCACCGCGCCGGCCCTTCCCATGCGCCTGTGGATCAAGGACCGGGAGCCGGCGATGGTGCCGATCGACCCGGCCGACAGCGCGGCGGGCGCGGCGCCGCTGCGCCGGCCCGGCGCGGTGACGGCGTTCCTCGCGCTGTTCGAGGCGGTGTGGGCGTCGGCGGTCCCCTTCGGCGAGGCCCCCCGGCGCAGCCTGGAGGACCCCGGATCGCAGCCCCGCGAACTGCTGCGCCTCCTGGCCCGGGGCCACACGGACGGGGCCGCGGCCCGCCGCCTGGGCGTCTCCCTGCGCAGCGAACGGCGCCTCGTCTCGGAGCTGACGGAGAAGCGGGACGCCCGCAGCCGCTTCCAGCTCGGCCGGCGGGCGGTCGGGAACGGGTACGTCCGAGGCGCGCCCGGAAACGACCGCGACCGGGAACGGGGGCGACCGGGAACGGGGCGACCGCGACCGACCGCGGTCGGAACGCCCGCGTCCAGACCCGCCCGCCCGCGCCTCCGCCCGCGCGCGGGCCGCCGTGCGGAACGCCACTGTGCGGAACGCCACGTCCGGATTCGGCCGATGCGCGCCGCCCGGGGAACGCGGCGTCGCGGAGGGCCCTCTCTCCCCACGTATCCTCGTCTGCCGGGGAAGACGGGGGAGTGTGATCGCGGAGGTGTGAAGGTGGAGTTCCGGCTGCTCGGCTCCGTTGCGATGGTGACGGAGGAGGGTGACGTGGCCCTGGGGCCCGCCAAGCGGTCCAGCCTTCTCGCCATGCTCCTGCTGCGCCCCAACGGCGCGGTGAACGTGGGGCAGTTGATCGACGCCCTGTGGGAGGAGGAGCCGCCCACCCACGCCAAGACCGTCCTCCAGGGGCACGTCTCGCGGCTGCGGGCCCTGCTCGCCGAGCACGGGGCCGAGGCGTACGGGGTCGAGCTCGCCACCCAGGGTTCGGCGTACGTGCTGCGGATGCCCGAGTCGCTGGTGGACGTGCACCGGTTCGAGGAGCTGGTGGGGCTCGCCGGGGTGCAGCGGCAGCCCGCCGACGCGGTCCGGATGCTGCGGGAGGCGCTGTCGTACTGGCAGGGGCCCGCGCTCACCGGGACCGTCCACAGCCGGCCCCTGGAGGCCGCCGCCACCGGGCTCGAAGAGCTGCGGCTCGCCACCGTGGAGGCGCTGGCGCAGGCGTACGGGCAGCTCGGCGAGCACGCCAGGGCCGCCGCCGTCCTGCGCAGCGAGGCCGTCGCCCACCCCCTGCGCGAATCCCTCGCGGCCGCCCTGATGCTGGCCCTCGGCCGCTCCGGACGCCAGTCGGACGCGATCGACTGGTACCACCGGACCCGGCGGCTGCTCGCCGAGGAGCTGGGCGTCGACCCCGGCGAGACGCTCAGCGAGGCGTACGCGACGCTGCTGCGCGCCGCCGAGCCCGCCCCCGTCGCCCGCCCCGTCGCCCCGCCCGCCGAACTCCCCGCGCCGGAGGGCCTGCCCCGGGCGCCGCGCGGCTTCACCGGGCGCGGCGCCGAGCTGGCCGCGCTCGACCGGGCGGTACGGGCCGGGGACGGGCCGGTCTGCCTCGTCACCGGGCCCGCCGGCGTCGGCAAGACCGCCTTTGCGGTCCACTGGGCGTACGAGCGGCGCGCCGACTTCCCCGACGGGCGTCTTTTCGCCGATCTGAAGGGCTTCAGCGAGACCCCCGCGCCCGAGACCGCCGCCGTCCTCCGCGAGTTCCTGCTCGCGCTCGGCGTCCCGGACCCGAGGATGCCGGAGGGCGTCGAGGCGCGCGGCGCCCTCTTCCGCTCCCTCGCCGCCGGGCGCCGGCTGCTCGTCGTCCTCGACAACGCCCGCTCCTCCGGGCAGGTCAGACCGCTGCTGCCCGGCGGCGACCACTGCGCGACCCTGGTCACCAGCCGCGACCGGCTCGGCGGCCTGATCGCCTCCGACGCCGCCCGGCCGGTGCCGCTCGGCCACCTGCCGGAGGCCGACGCCGCCGCCCTGCTCGCCACCGTCCTCGGCGAGGAGCGGATCGCGGCCGAGCCCGCCGCCGCCGCGCGGCTCGCCGGACTCTGCGACGGGCTGCCGCTCGCGCTGCGGGTGACGGCGGCCCGGCTCGCCGAGCGGCCCGCCTGGACCCTCGACGCCATGGTCGGCGAACTCGCCGACGAACAGAGCCGGTTGACCCTCCTCGACGTCGAGGACCGGGGCGTCTCCGCCGCCCTTCGCCTCACCGTGCAGCAACTCCCCGACTCCGCCGCCCGCATGTTCCGCGCGCTCGGCCTGCACACCGGCGCCGATCTCGACCGGTTCGCGGCGGGCGCGCTCGCCGGGACCTCGCCCGCGCAGGCCTCCGCCGACCTGGACCGGCTCGCCGCCGCCCATCTGCTCACCGAGGCCGTGCCCGGCCGCTGGACCCCGCACGACCTCGTCCGCCTCTACGCCCGCCACCTCGCCCCCCGGGCCGACCCCGAGGGGCTGCCCCGCCTCCTCGACCACTACCTCTACACCGGGCTCGCGGCCGACGCCGCCGCCGAGCCCGGCTCCCAGCCCTGCTACGCGCTGCCCGCCGACACCCGGCGGCCCGCCGCCGTCAGGGAGTTCGAGGACCGCACGGCGGCCCTGGACTGGTACGTGGCCGAGCGCGCCGCCCTGGAGGGCGCGGTCGCCGCCGCGGCCGCCCTCGGCCTGCACGACCGGGCCTGGCGGCTCGCCCTGGTCCAGTGGCCGCTGATGCTCATGCGGATCGGGGACGGCTGGACCCCGCTCCTGGAGGCCGGGCTCGCCTCCGCCGAGCGGATCGACGACATCGACGCGCAGTCCCGGGCCAGGGCGCTGCTCGGCTGGATCCTGCACGCGGAGGGCCGGAACGCCGAGGCGCTCGTCCACCTGGAGAAGGCGCCCGGCCTGGCCGCCCGCGCGGGCGACCCGATCAGCGAGGCCATCGCCCACGTCAACCACGCCGCCGTCCTGGACGCCACCGGGGAGCACGAGCGGGCCGGCCTGCTCATGCGGCACGCGGTCTCGCTCGCCGACCGCACCGGCCATCCCTCCACCCAGGTCCTCACCCTCCAGCACCTGGCGGGCCACTGCCTGAAGACGGAGGAGTACGAGGCGGCGCTCGCCCACACCCTGCGCGCGGAGGAACTGGCGGCCCCCGACGCGGTGGTCGTACGGGCCCAGCTCCAGATCGTCCGGGGCGAGGCGCTGGTCGGCATCGGACGCCTCGAAGAGGCCACCGACCAGCTGGAACGCGCCGTCGTGGCCTCCGAGAAGGCGGGTTTCCCGGAGGGGTCGGCGCGGGCCGCCGACCGCCTTTCGCGCCTGTCAGCCGATCGTTAGCGGCGCGCAGGCGGGACGGCAGTACGGGGCGGAAAGCTGGATACCGCACCGATCGACGAACCGGTGCGTACGCACCGAAAGGGTGCACCGGCGCATGGCCCGTACACGCGCCGACCGACCGCTTCCCGGGGGAGAACCACCATGCGTCACCACCGCAAGAACACCGTCCTGGCCGTCGCCGCCGTCGCCGCCCTCTCGCTGGGCCTGACCGCCTGCGGCGGCTCCGAGACCGGCGCCAAGGACGCCGGCAGCGCGAGCTCCGCCCCGCAGGCCGCCGCCGACGCGGCCACCGCCGCCACGGGCGCCACGGGCGCCACCGGCGGCTCGGCCGCCACCGCGGGCGGTTCCACCGGCGGCTCCACGGTCGGCGGCAAGGGCACGAACGCCTCCACCGCGTCCACCGGCTCCGCCACCGGCGCCAAGGCCGCCGCCAAGGCCCCGGCCTGTGCCCACGGCGACGTCAGGATCACGGCGGCGAAGGCCGACGAGGTCCCGACCGAGCACGTCGTCCTCACCGCCACCAACGTCTCCGGCCGCGCCTGCACCCTGCTCAAGTACCCGCTGCTCGCCTTCGGTCCGATCCAGACCGCCAAGGACGTCCCGGCCGTCGCGAAGAGCCGGCCGGCCGTCCCGGTCGTGGTGAAGAACGGCGAGTCCGCGTACGCCAACGTGCGGATCTCCCTCGGCGGCGTCCACGAGGACAACAAGGTGGTGAACGAGTTCACCGTGAACCTCTTCGCCTCCGACGGCCCGGCCGAGGGCAGCGTCGTCGTCAAGGCCCCGGCCGGCGGCCTCGCGGTCGACGAGGCCGCCGCGAAGACGGGCTACTGGACGTACGAGCTGCGCAACGGCGCCGACGAGTTCTGACGGGTGCGGGTTCCGACCCGTACGGCTTCTCGCCGGGTGCGGGGCGGGGGAGCCGGCTCAGGGCGCCAGGCCCGTCTTCGCCCCCGCCCCGCACAGCGGCACCACCGTGAGGCCGGGGCGCGGCGGGGCCGCGTCCACCGCCGCCCAGCAGGCCGTGCCGGTGGCCTCCACGAAGAGACCGCGCCGCGCCAGGTCCCGCTGGGCGGCGCGGATCCGTTCCTCCGACACCGTCAGGAACGTGCCGCCCGTCGCCCGGACCGCCCGCAGGATCTGCCGGGCCCGGGGCGGCGCCGGGATCGCGATGCCCTCGGCGAGGGTGGGGCGGGCGGCGGCCGGCCCGGCGATGTCGTCCGCGCCCGCGTGGAACGCCTCGGCCAGCGGGGACACCGCCTCCGCCTGCACGGCGACGAGCGCGGGCCGGGTCTCCACCAGGCCGTGGCGGTGCAGCTCGTCGACGGCGAGGGCGGCGCCCAGGAGCAGGGTCCCGTTGCCGACGGGGACGACGATCGTGTCGGGCAGCCGTCCGCCCAGGTCCTCCCACAGCTCGTACACGTAGGTCTTGGTGCCCTGGGTGAAGTACGGGTTGTGGACGTGGGAGGCGTAGAAGGTGCCGGGCTCGTCGGCGGCCTCCCGGGCCGCGCGGGCCGTCGCCTCGCGGTCGCCGGGCACCTCGACCACCTCGGCGCCGTGCGCCCGGATCTGCTCCACCTTCTTCGGGGACGTGCCCCCGGGGACGTACACGCGGCAGTCGAGCCCGGCCCGCGCGCAGTACGCGGCGGCGGCCGTGCCCGCGTTCCCGCTGCTGTCGGCCACGACCCGGTCGAGGCCGCCGGCCCGCGCGAGGCGCAGGGCGTGCGCGGCGAGCACCACCGCGCCCCGGTCCTTGAACGACAACGTCGGCATGAGGAAGTCGAGTTTGGCCGAAACGGATGCGGTGAGGGGCACGAGGGGCGTGCGGCCCTCCCCGAGGGTCACCTCGGGCGCGCACGGCAACGGAGGCAGCGCCTCCGCGTAACGCCACAATGAATTCACACGTGACGCGAGTGACGGGAGGGAGACCGGTTCACTCGCGAAGTCGAGGTCCCACGGGCCGCGGCACTGCGGACAACACCAGGTGAGCGCGGAGACGGGGGAGGAAACGCGGCACCGGGGGCACGTGTAGGCGGTCATGCGGCCCAGGATGGCAGCCGTGTGGCGCGGACGTTACGGGGCGGCGGACACCCTTGTGCGATTCCTATGGATCCGCCAACCTTTCGCTCGGCAGCCGGACGTTCGAAACGGCGCGGACACCTCGTGCCGTCTTGTCATGTCCCTGCCGCACCCCCACAGCAGCGCACCACCAATGAGGAGGAACCCTCACATGTCAGTGATGCGTGATTCGCGTCGCAGAGTCGCCGCCGCCGCGGCGGTCGCCGTCGCCGCCCTCACCCTCGGCTCGCTCTCCGCCCTCCCGGCCACCGCCGCCCCGGCCGCCCCGGAGGGCGTCATCGAGAACGCCGGAGCCGAAGGCGCCATCGCGGGCAGCTACATCGTCACCCTGGAGGAGTCGGCGCCGGCCGAGACCGCCGAGGGCCGCGCGGTCGCCGCCGAGTACGGCGCGAAGATCAAGAAGACGTACACCTCGGCGCTCAACGGCTACAACGTCGAGCTCTCCGAGGCGCAGGCCAAGAAGCTGGCGGCCGACCCCGCGGTGAAGTCCGTGGCGCAGAACCGCGTCTTCAGGATCAACGCCACCCAGCCCTCCCCGCCGTCCTGGGGCCTGGACCGGATCGACCAGCGGGCCCTCCCGCTGAACCAGAGCTACACCTACCCGGACAACGCGGGCCAGGGCGTCACGGCGTACATCATCGACACCGGTGTGCGGATCTCCCACAGCGACTTCGGCGGGCGCGCCTTCAACGGCTTCGACGCCGTCGACAACGACAACGTCTCCCAGGACGGCAACGGCCACGGCACCCACGTCGCCGGCACCGTCGCGGGCACCGCCCACGGTGTCGCCAAGAAGGCGAAGATCGTCGGCGTCCGCGTGCTCGACAACAACGGCTCCGGCACCACCGCCGGTGTCGTCGCGGGCATCGACTGGGTGACCCGGAACGCCGTCAAGCCGGCCGTCGCCAACATGAGCCTCGGCGGAGGCGCCGACGCCACCCTCGACGCGGCCGTCCGCAACTCGATCGCGTCCGGCGTCACGTACGCGATCGCCGCCGGCAACAGCAACGCCAACGCGTCGAACTACTCCCCGGCCCGGGTGACCGAGGCGATCACGGTCGGCTCCACGACCAACACCGACGCCCGCTCCAGCTTCTCGAACTACGGCACCGTCCTGGACATCTTCGCCCCGGGCTCGTCCATCACCTCGGCGTGGCACACCGGCGACACCGCCACCAACACGATCTCCGGTACGTCGATGGCCGCCCCGCATGTCGCCGGCGCGGCCGCGCTGTACCTCGGGGCCAACCCGACGGCCACCCCGGCCCAGGTGGGCACCGCCCTGGTGAACGCCGCCACGCCCAACGTGGTCACCAACCCGGGCACCGGCTCCCCGAACCGGCTCCTGTACGTCGGTGACGGCGGCACCACCCCGCCGCCCGGCAAGAAGTTCGAGAACACCGCGGACTACGCCATCGCCGACAACGCGACCGTCGAGTCCCCGGTCACCGTCACCGGCGTCACCGGCAACGCCCCCTCCGCCCTCCAGGTGCCGGTGAACATCGTCCACACCTACATCGGTGACCTCCAGGTCCAGCTGATCGCCCCCGACGGCTCGGCGTACACGCTGAAGGCCTTCGGCACCGGCGGCAGCACGGACAACATCAACACCACGTACACCGTGAACGCCTCCTCGGAGGTCGCCAACGGCACCTGGAAGCTGCGGGTCACGGACAACGCGAACGCCGACACCGGGAAGATCGACTCCTGGGGCCTGCAGTTCTGACCCGCCCCCGGGTCTCCTGAGCACGGAGAACCGAACACCGCACGCCGAACGACGAGGGGCGGGCGCCCACGGGCGCCCGCCCCTTCCGCGTGCCCGGCGTCCCTCCCGCCCCGCGATACGCGCGCGACGGGTGTCGGCCCGACCGCGTACGATGCGCGCTCGATCGCCTGTTCGCACCATCGCCCCGCAGGAGCACCCACCCGTGGACCCGATCCAGCCGGCCCCGCCGCCCCCGCCGCCCCCCGGGGGCCCGCAGCCGCGGGAGTGGCCCGCCCCGGGGCCGTACACCTCCCCGGGAATGCCCTACGCGGCCGGCCCCTACGGCCCGCCCGGCGGCCCCGGCACCGGCCCCCACGGGCAGCCCCCGCGGAGCACCAGCGGACTCGCCGTCGCCTCCCTCGTCTCCGGCGTCGTCTGCTGCCTCCCGCCCCTCGGCCTGGTCCTGGGCCTCGTGGCCCTCCCGAAGATCCGGAAGAAGGGCCAGGCGGGCAAGGGGCTCGCGATCGCGGGTATCGTGCTCTCCGCGCTCAGCTGCGTGCTCCTCGTCGCCGGCCTCGTGACCGGCGGCTTCTCCTCGGCGTGGAGCGGCTTCAAGAAGGGCGTCGAGGACGCCTCCCGCTCGTCGTCCCCGTTCTCGCTGCGCACCGGCCAGTGCTTCGACGACCACGGCAAGGCGAAGGACTACACGACGGAGGTCACCGTCGTCGACTGCGCCCGTCCGCACGACGGCGAGGTCACCGGCGGCTTCGAGGTCACCGGCTTCGCCTCGTGGCCCGGCGAGGACGCGATCGACGCGCTCGCGGAGAAGCGCTGCGAGACGGTCAACCTGGCGTACGCGATGGACACCTGGGCGATCCCGGAGGACGTCTGGCTCTTCTACTACCTACCGAGCAGCGAGAGCTGGAAGTTCGGCGACCGGGCCGTGACCTGCGCGTTCGCCAGCGAGAAGAAGCCGTTCAAGGGCTCGCTGCGCGCCGACGCCACGACCCTGGACACCGACCAGGCGCACTTCCTGAAGTCCCTGAACCCGATCGAGACGGCCCTCTACCGGGAGCCGGACGCGGACCCCGAGGAGGACTTCGCGGCCAACAAGGCCTGGGCCGTCGAGGTCCTGGCGGCGCTCGACGGGGCGCACGCGGCCCTCGGACGGCACTCCTGGCCCGGTGCCTCCGCGGGGTCGGTGGCGACGCTCCGGAAGGACCTCGCGGCGGCCTCGAAGCAGTGGCGGGGGCTGGCGACGGCGGCCGACGCCGACGCGTACTGGGAGGCGTACGACCCGGCCTTCGACGTCCTGCCCGACGGCGCGGACGCGCGGGGCGCGCTCGGTCTGACGGACACCCCGCCGGAGGGCGCGGGCACCTCGGCCTGAGGCGCGGCCCGCCCTCTCGCACCCCCGTGCCCGACCGCCGCTCGGCGGCCGGGCACGGACCGGGCACGGACCCGGCGCGGGGATCAGCGCCGCTTCAGCCCCCGGTCGATGGCGGTGATCAGCTCCCCGTCCGGGGTGTCCCCGTCGAGGGACCAGACCATCGCGCCGCCGAGCCCGTTCCGCCGGACGTAGTCCGCCTTGGTGCGCAGCACCGCGGGGTCGTCGTACGTCCACAGGGTGGTGCCGTCGAAGAGCCAGGCGTGCCCGTTCCGCTCACCCCGGTAGAGCTTGTACGTCCCCGACTCCGCGAGCCGCTTCAGGAACTTGTAGTCCTCGGAGCCCGCCGTCCAGGTGGCGGGGGCGGGGCCGGCCGCGGGCTTGCCGAGGCCGTTGCCGCCGCCGGTGACCCCGGTCCAGCCCTGGCCGTAGAAGGGCATGCCGACCACGAGCTTGCGGGCGGGCGCGCCGCGCCGCAGCCAGGCCCTGACGGTCTGGTCGACGCTGAAGTCGTCCTTCGCGTACAGCGCGGACTGCTGCCCGGTCCTCGGCTCGCCGGAGACGTGGAAGTCGTAGCCCTGGAGGTTCACGAAGTCGAAGTCCCGCATGATCTTCGCGACTTCGAAGCCCGCGTCGATCTTGGCGGGGGCGGTGGGCACGTACGCGCTCAGCTCGTAGTGCTTGCGCTTCTTCAGGGAGCGCCCGTAGGCGTCGAGCTGGACGCGGAACTCGCGTACGAGCTTGGTGAAGTTGGGCTTGTCCTCGGGGCGGATCACGTTCCCCGGGGCGCCGTCCGAGCCCGGCCACTCCCAGTCGAGGTCGATGCCGTCGAAGATCCCGGCGGCCGCCCCGGCGCCGCCGCGGGCGCCGTCCACGGGGAGGTTCCCCTTGACGTACGTGTCGATGCAGGAGGCCACGAGGGCCTTGCGGCCGGCGTCCGTGCGCACCGCGTCGGAGAAGTGCGCGGAGCCGCTCCAACCGCCCAGCGAGATCATGACCTTGAGCCCGGGGTGCTTCGCCTTCAGCTCGCGCAGCTCGTTGAAGTTGCCCGCCAGGCGCTGCCCGTCGGTGTCGCCGGCGCCGTCCACGGAGTTCGCCGCGTCGACGGGGCGCACGTAGTCGGCCCAGGGGTCGGAGCCGGGGGCGTTGCCCATGAGGCACTTGCCGTCCGGGCCGATCACGCCGAAGGCGTAGTTGATGTGGCTGAGCTTGGCGGCCGTGCCGCTCGTCTCCAGGTCCTTGACCTGGAAGTTCCTTCCGTAGATGCCCCATTGGGTGAAGTAGCCGATCCGCTTGAGGTCCTGCCCGTGGGAGGGCTTGAGAGAGGACTCGTGGGCGGCTCCGTGCGGGGCCTGGTGCGCGTCGGCGGCGGGGGCCAGGGCGGCGAGGAGGCCGAGGGTGACGGCGGCGACCGCGCCGAAGGTCGGCTTGGACATGGCTCTGGGACGCATGGGCTCGTTCCTGTGCGAGGCGGGATGGAGCGTGCGGAGTGCGCGTGCGTGCAGGGAGGAAAGTATTGGTCTGTACCAATGGGGTCAAGGGATCCGACCGCATCCGCCCCGGAGAAAACCTCGGTAGTCGAGGTGTACGGCGAGGGCTTCATCACTTCGAGTGAAACTCTGGCCCATGCTTGCGGTTCGCGACCCACGGTTGTCACGCTGTAGCTGACAGTCAACCTGAGGGGAGTGTCCAGTGACGTTCGGTGAGCAGCCCGCCTATCTGCGCGTGGCGGGCGATCTGCGGGAGAAGATCGCCAACGGCTCGCTTCCGCCCCATACCCGCCTTCCCTCGCAGGCACGCATCCGCGAGGAGTACGGGGTGTCGGACACCGTCGCACTGGAGGCCCGCAAGGTACTGATGGCCGAGGGGCTCGTGGAGGGCCGCTCGGGCTCCGGGACGTACGTGCGGGAGCGCCCGGTGCCGCGCCGGATCGCCCGCTCCGGCTACCGCCCGGCCTCCGGGGCCAGCCCCTTCCGGCAGGAGCAGGCGGCCGAGGGGGCGCACGGCACCTGGGAGTCGAACAGCGGACAGGAGCCCGCGAGCCCGGAGGTGGCCGGGCGGCTCGGCATCGAGCCGGGCGAGCGGGTGATGCGCACGCGGTACGTGTACCGGGACGGCGGCGAGCCCATGATGGTCTCCACCTCCTGGGAGCCCCTCGCCGTCACCGGCCGGACGCCGGTCATGCTGCCCGAGGAGGGCCCCCTGGGCGGCTGCGGGGTCGTCGAGCGGATGGCCGCCATCGACGTCGTCGTGGACAACGTGGTGGAGGAGGTCGGCGCCCGCCCCGGCCTCGCCGACGAGCTCCTGGCGCTGGGCGGGGTCCCGGGCCACGTGGTCATGGTCGTGGAGCGGACCTACTACGCCTCGGGCCGGGCCGTCGAGACCGCCGACGTGGTGGTCCCGGCCGACCGCTACCGGATCGCGTACCACCTGCCGGTGAGGTGACGCGGGGCGGGGCCCGCGCCGCACTCCCGGTGCCGCGGACCCGCCGCGTCCGCGCGGCCCGTCGCCCGTTCGTGCCCGCGCGGGGGTTTTCGGGGGTGTTCGGGGCGGTGGGGGGTGGGCCCGTCGGCCCGTGTGCCCGTGCCTCCGGGGCCGGGGGCGTACTCCTGTGTGGGGGTGGCGGGTGACGGGGGGTCAGGGTGCGTGGCCGTCCGGGGTGGGGCCCGACTTCGGCCGCGCTCCGTCGGTAACCGGCCGAACCGTGCCTCTTTGTGTAAACCCGTATCCGCTGTGTGAAGGTCAGGCGTAAGCTCCGGCATATGCGGATTGCGGTTTCCCGGAGATCCTTGACGGCACGCGGACCGGCGGAGGGAGGAGCCCGATGACCGACAGCGACCCCGTCCTCCCCTGGCTCGTCATTCGGCAGGACGACAACGGCAACCGCTACCGGGTGGGGCGGTACGCGACCGAGGGCGAGGCGCGGAAGGTCGCGGACAGCCTCGACGACCGCGGCCACAAGCAGCTCTACTGGGTCGAGCGCATCGGCAGCCCCGCCCTCTGAGCCGCCCGCGGACCCCCGTCCCCGGGTCCCGGCTACGCTCGCGCCATGACGGAACGCACCACCGAGACCCACCGCCGCGACCCCGTCCCCGTGGTCGTCGTCGCCGGCGCCCTCTACGACCGGGGGCGCCTGCTCGCCGCCCGGCGCAGCGCCCCCGCCGACCTCGCCGGCCGCTGGGAACTGCCCGGCGGCAAGCTCGAACCGGGCGAGGGCCCGGAGGAGGCCCTGGTCCGGGAGCTCCGGGAGGAGCTCGGCGTGGAGGTCGAGCCGGGGGAGCGCATCCCCGGCGAGTGGCCGCTGAAACCCGGCTACGTCCTGCGGGTGTGGACCGCCCGCCTGCTCTCCGGCGAACCGCGCCCCCTGGAGGACCACGACGAACTGCGCTGGCTCACCCGCTCGGAGCTGGACTCGGTCGACTGGCTCGACCAGGACCGCCCCGCCGTCGCCGAGGCCGGGCTGCGGCTCCCGGAGCACTGAGGCCCCCGGCGTCCCCCGGGCATCCCCCGGGCGCCCCTCCGGCGGGCGCCCGGCCGCTCCCTACGCCGTTCGTGCCACCGTGCGCCGGTGACCGCCCCCGGTGGGATAACTTGCCGCATATGGTGGGTATGTCCCCATTGGTACCTCGCGCGAAGGCGCGGGCCTTCCTGCTGACCCACGGCTGGGGAAGTGATCGGGTGTGATCTACACCGACGGCGACCGCGCCGAGTGGACCTTCCCGGCCGAGGCGAACGCCGTGCGCACCGCCCGCCACGCGGTGCGCGAGACCCTCCGCGCCTGGGAGCTCGACGGACTCCTCGGCGACGTGACCGTCCTGCTGGTCAGCGAGCTGGTGACCAACTCCCTGCGGTACGCCTCCGGCCCCATCGGGGTCCGCCTGGTCCGCGTCCACCCCGACGGCGCCGACCCGGCCCACTGCACGGCGCTGCTCGTGGAGGTCTCCGATCCGCTTCCGGATCCGCCGACCGCCAAGGCCCCCGGGCCCGACGACGAGGGGGGCCGCGGCCTCGGCCTCGTGGCCGGCACCGCCCGCCGCTGGGGGACCCGCAAGGGGACCGTCGGCAAAACCGTATGGTTCGAGCTGGCTCTGCCTGGTGAGTAAAGAGGGTGGGACAACGATCACCGGTACTCGGCGAGGAGCGAACGAGACCACCCTGTGATCGTGAACGTCGTACCGCCGGAGCCCGCCGTATTGAATACTGCGGGCATGGCCGGTCCGGTGCGGTGAGCTGGAGGGGACGGTCGCGTGAGCGAGATACCTGGGACGGCGAGCGGCGGCGTCGTGTGGCAGAGCAGCCCGCCCGGCTCCCTCTACGACTACATCCGGGTGGCCTCCTTCTCGATCGGGCCCGACGGCCTGGTCGAGCAGTGGAGCCGGAGGGCCGTGGACCTCTTCGGCGTCACCGCGGAGGAGGCCAGGGGCAAGGACCCCGTGGAGGTCTTCATGCCCGCCGACCTGCGCGAGCGCGGTCACCGGAGGGTCAAGGAGATCCTCGACGGCAAGGAGTGGACGGGCCTCGTCCCCTTCCGCGTCCCCGGCGAGGAACGCCCCCACGGCGTGGCCGAGATGTACGTCATGCCGACCGAGACCGAGACGGGGGAGCGGGCCGCGCTGTGCATCGTCGTCGACGTGCGCGCCCTCCGCCGCATCGAGACCGACCTCGCCGCCTCCCAGGCGATATTCGGCCAATCGCCCTTCGGGTTCCTCCTCTTCGACACCGACCTCACCGTCCGGCGGGCCAACCGGCGCTTCGCCACCGTCTTCGGCGGCGAAGCCGACGACCACCGCGGCCGCACCGTCCACGACTACCTGAGCCGCGCCGAGGCCGACCGGATGACCGGCGCCCTGCGGAAGGTCCTGGAGACCGGCGAGTCCGTCACCGACCTGAGGATCGTCGGCGCCGCCCCCGGCGCCAGGGACCGCCGCCACTGGTCCATCAACCTCTACCGCGTGCACAGCGGCTCCGGCCGCCCGATCGGCGTCGCGGGCCTCGGCATCGACGTCACCCGCCGCCACAACGCGGCCCGGGAGGCCGCCAGCGCCCGCCGCAACCTCGCCCTCCTCAACCAGGCCGGCGCCCGCATCGGCAACACCCTGGACCTGGAGGCCACCGCCCGCGAACTCCTCGACGTCGCCGTCCCCGGCTTCTGCGACCTCGCCTCCGTCGACCTCTACCAGGGCCTCCTCACCGGCGACGAGGCGCCGCCGGGCCGCTGGGGCAGCTCCCACGACGTCGGCTACGGGGCCGGCAGCGCCGAACTGCGCCGGGTCGCCTTCGCCAGCGCCGTCTCCGACACCCCCCGCAGGACCGACGAGGGCCACGCCTCCGACCCCGGCTGCCCGGGCACCGTGCCCATCGAGGTCGGCGCCGTCCACCGCTACCCCTTCAACTCCCCGTACGCCGGAGCCCTCCGCACCGGCCGCGTCCGCACGGTCCACGGCGACGACGGCGACCTCGCCCGGTCCACCCTGGTCGTCCCCATGACCGCCCACGACACCGTCGTCGGCCTCGTCCAGTTCTCCCGCGCCAAGGGCAGCGAGCCCTTCGGGGAGCGCGACCGGGCCCTCGCCGTCGAACTCGCCGCCCGGGCCGCCGTCTGCATCGACAACGCCCGCCTCTACCGCCGCGAACACGAGCGGGCCCTCATCCTCCAGCGCAGCCTGCTCCCGCCCGGCGACCCCGAGGCCGCCGGACTCGACATCGCCTGCCGCTACCTCCCCGGCACCGACGCCACCGAGGTCGGCGGCGACTGGTTCGACGTCATCGAACTCCCCGGCCACCGCACCGCCCTCGTCATCGGGGACGTCATGGGCCGCGGCCTGCGCGCCGCCGTCGCCATGGGCGAACTGCGCACCGCCGTGCGGACCCTCGCCCAGCTCGACCTGGAACCGGCCGAGGTCCTCTCCCACCTGGACGAGATCGCCCGCGGCCTCGGCGCCCCCATCGGCACCCAGCAGTCCCGCGCGCACAAGAACCGCGGCCCCGAGCTCTCCGAGGTCTACCTCGCCACCTGCGTCTACGCCGTCTACGACCCGGTCACCCGCCGCTGCACCTTCGCCAACGCCGGCCACCTCCCGCCGGTCCTCGTCGAACCCGGCGAGGCGGCCCGGCTGCTCGACGTGCCCCCCGGTATGCCGCTCGGGGTCGGCGGCGAGCCCTTCGAGGAGGTCGAGGTCGAGATCCCCGAGGGCGCCCTCCTCGCCCTCTACACCGACGGCCTGGTCGAGTCCCGCGACCACCCCCTGGACGAGGGCCTCAGCGCCTTCCGGCGCGCCCTCACCGACCCGTCCCGCCCCCTGGAGGACGTCTGCGACCGGGTCCTGGGCAGCCTGAACACCGGGCACGGCGAGGACGACATCGCCCTCCTGATGGCCCGGGTCCAGGGGCTGCCCGCCGAGGCCGTCGGGGACTGGCGGCTGCCCAGGGAGCCCCGCTCGGTCGGCCGCGCCCGCGAACTCGCCCGCGCCCAGCTCGCCGCCTGGGACCTCGAACCGCTGGTCGACACCGTCGAACTCCTCGTCAGCGAACTCGTCACCAACGCCCTGCGCTACGGCGAGGGCGAGATCCGGCTGCGCCTGCTGCGCGACCGCACCCTCGTCTGCGAGGTCTGGGACGCCGGCCTGGTCCAGCCGCGCCGCCGCCGCGCCAAGGACACCGACGAGGGCGGCCGCGGCCTCCAGCTCGTCGGGCTCCTCAGCTCCTCCTGGGGCTCGCGCCGCACTCCGCGCGGCAAGACCGTCTGGTTCGAACTGGACCTGCCGGAGGACGGGGAGGCGGCGGAGCCGACCGTGGAGCAGCTGCTCAGCATGTTCTGAGCCGTACGCGTACGCGTACGGGGGCGGGCTGTACGCGTACGTGTACGGGGACGGGCTGTACGCGTACGGGGGTGGCGCCGGGTCACTTCTTGAGCGCCGCCAGCCGGGCCTCGATCTCGGCGTCGTCCCCGAGCGCGTCCAGCTGCTCGAACTGCGCGTCCAGGGAGGAGGCCGCCAGCTCCTGCTTGCCGAGGGCCCGGGCCTCCTCCCGGCGCACCTTGTCCTCGAAGCGGCTCAGCTCGCTGGTCGGGTCGAGGACGTCGACGTTCTTCACGGCGTCCATCATCGTGTTCTGCGCCTGCGCCGACTTGGCGCGGGCCACCAGTTCGTCCCGCTTGGCCTGGAGCTCGGTGAGCTTCGCCTTCATCCGGTCGAGGCCGTCCCTGAGCTTCGCCACCACCTCGGTCTGCGCGGCGATCGCCGGCTCCGCCGTCCGCGCCTCCTTCTCCGACTGGAGCTGGCGGCCGAGGGCCACCTTCGCCAGGTTGTCGAAGCGGTCCGCCTCCGCCGCCCGCCCGCCGTCCCGCAGCTCGTCCGCCTTCCGGCTGGCGGCGAGCGCCTTGCCGCCCCACTCCTTCGCCGCCTCCACGTCCTCCCGGTGGTCCTGCTCCATCAGCCGGAGGTTGCCGATGGTCGCGGCCACCGCCTCCTCCGCGTCCGCGATGTTGTTCGCGTAGTCGCGGATGAGCTGGTCCAGCATCTTCTGCGGGTCCTCCGCCTGGTCCAGCAGGGCGTTGATGTTGGCCTTCGCCAGCTGGGTGACCCGGCCGAGGACGGTCTGCTTGCTCATGGGACTTCTCCTTGAGGGGGATGAGGGGGAGAGAAGGTGCTCGTGGGACGGCGGTCCCGGGTCAGAAGCGTCCGCCGCCGCCCAGCCGGCCGCGCGTGCCGCTGCCGCCGAAGCTGCCGGGCCCGCCGCCGAAGCCGCCGCCCCCGAACCCCCCGCCGAGGCCTCCGGGCCCGCCGCCCCTTCCGCCGCCGAAGAGGCCGCCGAGGATGATGCCGCCGAGCACCGCGCCGCCGAGCCCGCCGGAACCCCCTCCCGTCCCCGGCATCCCGCCCGTGCCGATCGGGTTCCCGTAGGCGCGGACGTCCCGCTCGGCGAGGTCCTGCGCCCGCCGGGCGAGCGCGTCCGCCTGCCGGGCCTCCGCGAGGGCGGACTGCGGGTCGTCGGCCGCGAGGGCCTGCGCCTCCTCCCAGCGGCGCCCGGCCTCGGTCAGGCGCGTCCGGGCCTCGCTGCCCACCGCGCCCCGGTGGGTGGCGACGTAGTCGGAGGCCGCCCCGATCGCCGAACGGGCCGTCAGCAACGCCTGGTCCAGGAGCGCGCGGGCCCGCCGCGTGCCCGACTCGCGCTCCCGCGCCCCCTCCAGGGCCTCGTCCAGGGCCGCGTCCGCCTCCTCGACCCGGCGCAGGGCGCCGATCGGGTCGTACCGTCCGGCCTCCGCGCTCCGCCGCACCTCGGCCACCACCGCCTCGGCGCGGGCGATCCGGCCCTGGAGGTCGGCCGTGGACACCCCGGCGGCGGTCCCCTTCAGGAGGCCGCGGGCGTCCGCGAGGTCCACGTCCGTCTCCGCGAGGACGCCCGGCAGCCGGCCCACGGCCTCGGCCAGCTCCTGCGCCCGCCGGTCCACCGCCCCGATCAGCCGGGCCGCCTGGTCCACGGCGCCCTCGGCGGCCCGTACGTGCACGGCCGCCCCGCCGTTGTCACCGGCGCCGATCCGCTCCCGGGCCCGCCCGACCCGGTCCTCCGCGAAGACCAGCCGATCCCGTGCCTGTTCGACGTCGCCGGCGACGGGCGAGGCCGCCGTCTCCGCGTACCGCTCGCGCATGGCGGTCAGCGCCGCCTCGGCCGTGCCCATCCGGGCCGTCTGCTCCCGGAGCGCGGCCTCGACCGCCGCCAGCGCCTCGGGGGCGGTCCGCTCCAGGGCGCGGAGCCGGTCGAAGGACTCGGTCTCGGCGTCGAGCCGCGCGTCCGCCTCCCCGCAGCGGCGCAGGATCTCCTCCAGCATGGACCGGCGGGTCGCGTCGTCCTCGGGGAAGGCGTCGTCCAGCTTCTGCCGCAGCCGGAACGACGCCGTCAGCTGCTCCTGGGCGAAGGCGACGGACTCGGTGAAGGGCCGCACCGCCTCCTCGCCGAACTGCGCCGACGCGAAGCCCAGCTCCTCCCGGCTGGTGCGGACGGCGTCGTCGGTGGCGACCAGGGTCCGGCGCGCCTCCCCGTCCAGCTCGTCCAGGGTCGGCGGCGCGGGCTCCTTCGGCGGCCCCCAGCCCTGCCCGTTCGCGGGCGTGGTGCGGGTCCCGGTCCGCTTGCGCCGCCTGGCGTACGCGTAGGCCGCCACCGCCCCGGCGCCGCCGACCAGCACCACGGGCAGGACCAGGTCGGAGGCGGAGGGGCCGTCGTCGGACGCGTGGCCCGGGTCGGCGGGCCCGGGGGTGATCGGGGGAGCGGTGACCGGCCGGCCCGCGAGGACGGCGCCGTAGCCGTCCGCCGCGCCGACGGCGGCCCCGGCCCAGTCGTTCTGCCGCAGGGCCGGCTCGATCGCGGTCCGCGCGACCTCGTCGAGCCGCGCCTGCGTGAGGCCGGAGCCGGGGTCGGCCGAGTAGCCGTACTGCCGGTCGTGGGTGGCGACGGCGAGCAGCAGGTCGCCGGCGCCGAACCCGTTGCGCGCGGCGGTGGCGTCGGCCCAGTCCTGGCCGGAGCGCCCGGAGAAGTCCCGTACGTAGACGACGAAGAGCTGGACGCGCTCCTGCTCGTAGAGGCGGTCGAGGGCCTGCTCCACGGAGGCGCGGCGGTCGCGGAGGGCACCCACCCGGTCGGTGATCTGCCCGTCCCGGGACAGGACGACGGGGTCGTCGGCGCGGGCGCCGGACACGGCGGGAACACCGTGCGCGGCGGCAACACCGGACACGGCGGGAACACCGTGCGCGGCGGGGACACCGCCCGTGGCGGGGGCGGCGAGCCACCACACCGCCGCCAGGACCGCGAGAAGGGCCCGGGCGGCCGTCCGCGCTCCACGGGACCGTGCTGGAAACGCCCGCGCCGCACCAGTCCGCGCCGCACCCGTCCGCGCTGCATACCTTCGCGTCACACACGCGAGGCTATGTCCGGGTATGTCCACCCGCGACCGGGCCGAGCCGTCCGGAGGCCGCCGGGAGGCCGCCCGTACCCCCGGTTTTCGCGACCCCGCGGTCTCCGGGCCGCGCGGCCCGGGGGAGGATGGGCCCGCCATCACCGGCAGAGGGGGAGCCCACCATGACCAGCCGTCTTCTGATGCCCTTCCGGTCCGCCGCGCCGGAGCCCGTCCCGGCGGAGGACGCCCCGGGGTCGACCCGGCCCACGGCGATCCTCGACCTGGAACACCCCCTGACCGCCGCCTTCGCGGACCGGGTGCGGCGCGCGGCGCGGGCGCGGGGCGCGGTGACGGACCGCGAGCGGCTCCGGACCGCGCACGGGATCATCGCCTCCGCCGTGCGCCCGGTGTACTCCGTGGACGACCTGCGCCGGGTGTCACGGACGCTGCGGCTCGGCCGGGGCTCGTGCAGCCAGCGCATGGCGGTCCTGGAGGCGGTGGCCCGTTCCCTCGGCGTGCCCACGCGGGTCCGGGGCCTGCTGGTCGACGGCGCCTTCTGGTACCCGCGCTTCCCGGGGCTGCGCCCCCTCGTGCCCGAGGACGTGCTCCTCGCGTGGCCGGAGTTCCTGCTCGACGGGGCCTGGGTCCCGGTGGCCGACCTCTTCGCGGGCCACGGGACGCGCGGGTCCGGGGCGGACGGGTCAGGGGCGGACGGGTCCGGGACGGACTGGTCAAGGGTGGACGGGCCCGGGGCGGACGGCGGCGCTCCGGCCGGGGGCGGGGGCTTCACGAACTCCGGCCCCGAGACGCTCTTCGAGGCGGTGGCCCGGACCGCCGTCGACTGGGACGCGCCGCCGGCGTGCGCCGGCTCCGCCCCCTGCGACCTGTCCGCCCACCTCAGGACCGACCTGGGCCGCTTCACCTCGCGCGACGAGCTCTTCGCCCGGCACGGCCAGACCCTGTGCCTCGCCGCCCGCACCCTGGCCGAGCCCGTCCTCGGCCGCTGGAGCGCGGGCGCGGGGGCGGGGGCGGAAGCGAAGGGCGGCGAAAGTCGGGCCGCGGCCTGACCACCGGCCCCCGTTGGGCCGCCCGAGTGGCGTTTTTCGGCCGTTCCGTCGTGTCGCCCTGGCCGGATTCCCTTCCTCCTTTTCAGTGGATGAACAGTAGGTGTGATCATCCCCAAATGGAATGAATCTGGACGAAGGGGTACAGACATGTCCCAGATCGGCGCCCCTCACGGGGGGACATGCCCCAAGAGCCCCCGCTCCCGGACGCTCCGTACCGTCGCCACCCTCACCAGCGCCGTCCTCGCCGTCACCGTCCTCGCCGGATGCAGCGCGGACGAGGACGCCGACGCCGCCCCGGTCGCCGCCCAGGACAACGCGCCCGCCCCGCGCGACCGGGTCGCCGACGGCGGCACCCTGCGCTGGGCCGTCGACGCCGCCCCCACCACCCTCAACGCCTTCCAGGCCGACGCCGACGCCACCACCTCCCGCATCGCCGGAGCCGTGCTCCCCGCCCTCTACACCCTCGACCAGCGGGGCCGGCCGCAGCGGAACCCCGACTACCTGGAGTCCGCGCAGGTCGTCGAGACCGAGCCCAAGCAGGTCGTCCTCTACAAGCTCAACCAGCAGGCCGTGTGGAGCGACGGACGCGAGATCGGGGCGCCCGACTTCGTCGCCCAGTGGCGGGCCCTGAGCGGCCGCGACACCGCGTACTGGACCGCCCGGAACTCCGGCTACGAGCGGATCGAGAAGATCGAGCGGGGCAGGAACGACCTGGAGGTGCGGGTCACCTTCGCCAAGCCCTACGCCGACTGGCAGTCCCTCTTCACCCCGCTCTACCCGAAGCAGGTCATGGGGTCCCCGGAGGCCTTCAACGACGGCGCCCGCACCACCCTCAAGGCCACCGCGGGACCGTTCCTGCTGAAGTCGGTCGACACCGGGGGCGGCGACGTCACCCTCGCCCGCAACCCCCGCTGGTGGGGGCAGGCCGCCAAGCTCGACACCGTCGTCCTCAAGCCCGTCCCCCGGTCCGACCGGGCGGACGCCCTCGCCGGGGGCACCCTCGACCTGGCCGAGATCGACCGCTCCACGGCCGAGCGGATCTCCCTGGCGCTCAAGGACGCCCGCGCCGGACGGAACGGCGCGCAGGCCGCCCTCGCCCACGGCCCCGGCTCCTCGATCACCCCCTCCAAGGCCCTGAGGTCCTGGGCCCTCGCCCACGGCTCCGACGAGGAGAAGGCCGAGGAGGTCCGGGCCGCCCGCAAGAAGAACCAGGAGGCGATCGCCCGGTACGCGAGCGCGCAGGACACCCTCGCGAAGTACGTGGTCCGCAAGTCCCTGGAGCCCGCCTACACCCAGCTCTCGCTGAACGGCGAGTCCGGGCCGCTCTCCGACGAGCGGGTGCGGCGCGCGGTGGCCCGCGCCATCGACCGCCAAGAGCTGGCCGAAACCGTGCTCAAGCCGCTCGGCCTCCCGGCGAAGCCCCCCGGCAGCCACCTGGCCCTCGCGGGCCAGGCCGCGTACAAGGACGGCAGCGACGCCCTCGGCGGCCAGGACACCCAGGAGGCACGGGCGCTCCTCGCCGACGCCGGCTGGGTCCCCGGCGGGGCCGAGCTGCCCGCCGGCACGAAGGCGGGCAGCGAGGCGGAGAAGGAGGGGACCGGGAAGGAGGCGTCGGAGAAGCCCGCGAAGAGCAGTCCCACCGCCCCCGCCGACGCCGAGAAGAAGAGCGACGACGCCTCCGGGGACGCCCCCTCGGACGAGGGCCTCTACATCGTCGGCGACGACAAGCCCGGCGACCGCCGGGCCGTCCCCGACCGGGCCGCCCCCGCCCCCGGCGACCCCCAGAGCGCCGCCCGCGTCCTCGCCCCTGCCCCCTCCGCCGCGCTCCAGGGCGCCGCCCTCCAGGCCCGCGCGGAAGCCCTCGACACCCGGGTGGAACCCCTCGACGCCCGCCCCGGGGCCCTGGACGCCCGCCCCGGCGCCCTCGACGTCGGTGCGGGCTCCGCCGCCCGGGCCGGCGTCCCGCAGGCCGCCCGGCCCGACCGGGGCGTGGCCGGGGCCTACGCCCCGCGCGGCACCGCCGCGCCCGCCGCCGTCCCCGGGGCGAAGCAGGCCCTCGGCAAGGACGGCAAGGCGCTCAGCCTCCGCTTCGTCCTGCCGTCCGGGCCCGGCTCCGAGTCGCTGCGGACCGTGGGGGACCGGATCGTCCGGATGCTCGACGCGGTCGGCATCCGCACCGAGGTCACCAAGGTCCCCGACGAGAGCTTCTTCAAGGACCACATCGCCTCGGGCGACTACGACCTGGCCCTCTACTCCTGGCCCGCCTCCGCCTTCCCCGCGACCGACGCCCGGCCGATCTTCGCCAAGCCCGAGCCCGCCTCGGACGGCTCGCTCATGGTCGAGCAGAACTACTCCCGGGTCGGCACCGACCGCATCGACCAGCTCTTCGACCAGGCGGCGGGCACCCTCGACGAGGAGGAGGCCCTGGAGCTGGTCCGCCAGGCCGACGCCCGGATCTGGGCCGCGGCCGGCTCCATCCCCCTCTACCAGCGCCCCCAGCTGGTCGCCGCCAGGGCCGATCTGGTGAACGCCGGGGCCTGGGGCTTCGCCGCCCCCCGCTACCAGGACATCGGCTTCGAGAAGAAGGAGACCGCCAAGGGCCCCGAGGGGACCGGGGCGACCGGCCGGAAGCAGGGCTAGCGCCCGGCACGAAACCGCCGAAAGCGCCGAAGCGGCTGAAAGTGCAGGTCACAACCTCAGAACCAGCTCAACTTCCTTGCCCGCCGGTGATCCCGGCGGGCAGGATCGCGTCGGCCCCTTGACCCGGCCGCACCGCCTCCCCCACACCCTCGCAACCTTCCAGTAGACCCTCTCGGAACCCGGGCGGGGAAGCCTCTTGCACGACGGCCCCGTACCATGGGAGACAGCCGTGGCGCGTCCGCCCGGCGGGCGTAAGAGGAACTGACGCCGATTCCCACGATCCGAGAGAAGCGCAAGCCACCCATGCCCACGCGCCACGACATCCGCAACGTCGCCATCGTCGCCCACGTCGACCACGGCAAGACGACCATCGTCGACGCCATGCTCAAGCAGGCCGGTGCCTTCGCCGCCCACCAGCAGCTCGACGACCGCATGATGGACTCGAACGACCTGGAGCGTGAGAAGGGCATCACGATCCTCGCCA
Organism: Streptomyces bikiniensis; assembly: GCF_000716625.1. Classification (NCBI taxonomy): domain Bacteria; kingdom Bacillati; phylum Actinomycetota; class Actinomycetes; order Kitasatosporales; family Streptomycetaceae; genus Streptomyces; species Streptomyces bikiniensis. The sequence goes on from NZ_JNXJ01000014.1 coordinate 46,969, forward strand.
AGAACACGGCGGTGAAGTACCACCCCAAGGACGGCGGGGCCCCGATCACGATCAACATCATCGACACCCCCGGCCACGCCGACTTCGGCGGCGAGGTCGAGCGCGGTCTGTCGATGGTCGACGCGGTCGTCCTCCTGGTCGACGCCTCCGAGGGCCCGCTCCCGCAGACCCGGTTCGTGCTGCGCAAGGCCCTCCAGCAGCGCAAGCCCGTCATCCTCTGCATCAACAAGACGGACCGCCCGGACTCCCGGATCGACGAGGTCGTCAACGAGACCTACGACCTCTTCCTCGACCTGGACGCGGACGAGGACCAGATCGAGTTCCCGATCGTCTACGCCTGCGGCCGCGACGGCGTCGCCTCGCTGACCAAGCCGGAGGACGGCACCGTCCCCGCCGACAGCGACAACCTGGAGCCGTTCTTCTCCACCATCCTGGAGCACGTCCCGGCCCCGTCGTACGAGGAGGACGCGCCGCTCCAGGCCCACGTCACCAACCTCGACGCCGACAACTTCCTCGGCCGCATCGCGCTGCTCCGCGTCGAGCAGGGCGAGCTGCGCAAGGGCCAGACGGTCGCGTGGATCAAGCGGGACGGCACGATCTCCAACGTCCGCATCACCGAGCTGATGATGACCGAGGCGCTCACCCGCAAGCCGGCCGAGGTGGCGGGCCCCGGTGACATCTGCGCCGTCGCCGGCATCCCCGACATCATGATCGGCGAGACCCTGGCCGATCCGGAGAACCCGATCGCGCTGCCGCTGATCACGGTCGACCAGCCGGCCATCTCCATGGTCATCGGCACCAACACCTCGCCGCTCGTCGGCCGCGGCGGCACCGGCAAGGGCGCGGACGCCAAGTCCGCCGTGAAGGACCGCAAGGTCACCGCCCGCCAGGTGAAGGACCGCCTGGACCGCGAGCTCGTCGGCAACGTCTCGCTCCGCGTCCTCGACACCGAGCGCCCCGACGCCTGGGAGGTCCAGGGCCGCGGCGAGCTCGCGCTCGCCATCCTGGTCGAGCAGATGCGCCGCGAGGGCTTCGAGCTCACCATCGGCAAGCCGCAGGTCGTCACCAAGGACGTCGACGGCAAGGTCCACGAGCCCGTCGAGCGCCTGACGGTCGACGTCCCCGAGGAGCACATGGGCGCGGTCACGCAGCTCATGGGCGTCCGCAAGGGCCGCATGGACAACATGTCGAACCACGGTTCCGGCTGGGTCCGCATGGAGTTCGTCGTCCCGTCCCGCGGCCTCATCGGCTTCCGCACGGAGTTCCTGACGCAGACCCGCGGCACGGGCATCGCCCACTCCATCCACGAGGGCCACGAGCCCTGGTTCGGCCCGCTCCAGACCCGCAACAACGGCTCCCTGGTCGCCGACCGGGCCGGCTCGGTCACCGGCTTCGCCATGACCAACCTCCAGGAGCGCGGCGTCCTCTTCGTCGATCCGGGCACCGAGGTGTACGAGGGCATGATCGTCGGCGAGAACTCGCGCTCCGACGACATGGACGTCAACATCACCAAGGAGAAGAAGCTCACCAACATGCGCTCCTCCTCCGCCGACTCCTTCGAGGCGATCGTCCCGCCGCGCAAGCTCTCCCTGGAGCAGTCGCTGGAGTTCTGCCGCGACGACGAGTGCGTCGAGGTGACCCCGGAGGCCGTGCGCATCCGCAAGGTCGTCCTGGACCAGAAGGAGCGCGGCCGCTCGGCCTCGCGCGCCAAGAACGGCTGACACCGAACCGGTTGGACCGGTTCCGGACGTACGACCGAGCCCCGCCGGCCCCGGCGGGGCTCAGTCGTACCCTCTGTCCGGAGGGTCGTCGGGGATTGCCCCGGGGGCGCGGTGGGGAAGCTCCGGGGGTGCCACCCGGATCACCTGCGAAGTTCACGGCGGAGAGCGCCGCGAGGGCCTTCGCGGGCGCCCCCGCCGGGCCGGGAGGGGAGGCCGTGCGGGGCTCCGTCGTCAAGTCGAATTCAGAGACGGAGTGTCCGGATACCGGTCATCGCTCTCCGGAACGTGTATTAACAGTCCGTTTCGGGGGTGTCTGTCTGGACTCCCTTTGTCCGGATTTCGGTACCTCGGGGGGTGGTGATGTTGTCAAAACGAGACCACTTAAGTGTGGTTTACGGCCCGGACGTACTTAATAGTTGGCTCCGTTGAGCTCGGGTCAATGGGTCACGCACTGTGGGGAGTGCCGACTCACGAGCACACTCGGGGCACTTGAGTGCATAGCCGTCAGGGGTGTCGGCGAAACTCGGAGTGCCCCTCTTGTAGTGACAAAGTGGACTCATGAGGAGGAACCCATGCGCGGTGCCAAGAGCGCCAAGTGGGTAACGGGCGCGATCATCGTCGCCCTGGCTGCGACCGCCTGTGGCGGGGGTAAGAGCGACGGGGCCGGTGACGCCAAGGGCGCTGTTGACCCGAACGGGATCTTCTCCATCGAGCTCGGTGAGCCCGAGAAGCCCCTGTACACCGGCGACACGATGGAGTCCAACGGCTCCGCCGTCATGGCCGGCCTGTTCTCGACCCTGGTCGACTACAAGGCCGACGGTTCGCTGGAGATGATCAACGCCGAGTCGGTCACCACGACGGACTCGAAGACGTGGACCGTCAAGCTCAAGCCGGGCTGGACCTTCCACGACGGCACCCCGGTCACCGCCAAGTCCTACGTGGACGCGTGGAACTGGAACGCCAACGTCAAGAACGCCATGGGCCTCAGCTCGTGGTTCGCCGACATCAAGGGCTTCGAGAAGCTCAGCCCGGAGGGCGAGGGCGCGAAGCCCACCGCCGACAAGCTGGACGGTCTGAAGGTCGTCGACGAGAACACCTTCACCATCGAGCTGGCGAAGGCCGTCCCGTACTTCGGCCACAAGCTCGCCTACATCGTCTTCGCCCCGCTGCCCGAGGCGTTCTACAAGGACACCAAGGCCGCCGGTCAGAAGCCGATCGGCAACGGTCCCTACAAGTTCAAGAGCTGGGACCACAAGAAGCAGATCGAGATCGTCCGCTACGACGACTACAAGGGCCCGAACAAGGCGAAGAACGGCGGTGTGGTCTTCAAGAACTACACCACCCTCGAGGCCGCCTACGAGGACCTGAAGTCGGGCAACGTCGACGTCCTGCGTCAGCTCGCCCCGAAGGACCTCCCGGTCTACCGCCAGGACCTCGGCGACCGCGCCGTCGACCAGGCGTACTCCGCGATCCAGACCGTCGCCGTGGCCTTCTACGCCGACCAGTGGAGCAAGCCGAAGCAGGTCGACCCGAAGGTCATCCAGGGCCTCTCGATGGCCATCGACCGCGCCACCATCACCAAGACGGTGCTCCAGGGCACCCGCGAGCCCGCCACCGGCTGGGTCGCCAAGGGTGTGCTCGGCTACCAGCCGAACGCGGTCGACGTCACCAAGTTCGACCCGGCCAAGGCCAAGGAGCTCATCAAGGCCGGCGGCGGCGTTCCCGGCAACAAGATCTCCATCCAGTTCAACGCCGACGGCGGCCACAAGGAGTGGGTGGACGCGGTCTGCAACTCCATCACCCAGTCCACGGGCGTCGCCTGCACGGGTGACGGCAAGCCGGACTTCCAGGCCGACCTGCAGGCCCGCAAGAACAAGCAGGTCAAGTCGTTCTACCGCTCCGGTTGGGTGCTCGACTACCCGGTGAACGCCAACTTCATCTCCGACCTGTTCCGTACGGGTGCGGCGGGCAACCAGGGTGGCTTCTCCAACAAGGAGCTGGACGCGAAGATCGCGAAGGCGGACTCCGCTCCCACGCTGGAGGAGTCGGTCAAGGAGTTCCAGGCCATCGAGAAGGACCTGGTCAACTACATGCCGTCCATCCCGCTCTGGTACTACAAGGTCAACGCGGGCTACTCCGAGAAGGTTTCGGGCGTGGCTTACGGTCAGGACGGCGACCCGATCCTGACCGGCGTCGAGGTCCACAAGTAAACCCGAAAGCGTAGTCCGCATGCCGTCACGGGACTGGCGGATCGCCAGTCCCGTCTCGGCGCCTTACGCAGCGGCTGGGGGGCCCTTCCACGGCACCGCGCTGTCCGAATCCGGGCAGGCGCGTCGGGGGAGGGCCCTCGGCTGCGGCCGTCACATCTCAACGGAGGCATGATGGGGCGCTATGTCGCACGACGACTGCTCCAGATGATCCCGGTTTTCTTCGGGACAACCCTGCTGATCTTCCTCATGGTCTACAGCCTGCCCGGTGACCCCGTGGCCGGTCTCTTCGGCGACAAGGGGGCGTCGCCCGCGACCATCGCGGAGATCAGACACAAGCTCGGCCTCGACCAGCCGATCCTGAAGCAGTACTGGGACTACATCAGTGGAATCGTCTTCCACTTCGATTTCGGCACGCAGATCCGCAACGACCGGCCTGTGACCGAAGTCCTGGGGGACGCATTCCCCGTGACGATCCAGCTGGCGGCCCTCGCCTTCGCCTTCGAGCTCGTCTTCGGCCTCACCCTCGGCATCGTCGCCGGCCTCCGCGCCGGACGCATGGCCGACAACGCGATCCTGATCTTCACCCTGCTGATCATCTCGATCCCGGTCTTCGTGCTCGGCTTCCTGATCAAGATGGTGTTCGCCTTCCAGCTCGGCTGGATCGAGCCGAACGTCAGCAACGACCAGCTGCTGTCCGAGATGATCGCCCCCGCCATCGTCCTCGGTGGCCTCTCCCTCGCCTACGTGGCGCGGCTCACCCGCACCTCCATGGCGGAGAACCTGCGCGCCGACTACATGCGCACGGCCGTCGCCAAGGGTCTGCCGAAGCGCCGGATCATCGGCGTCCACCTCATGCGCAACTCGATGATCCCCGTCGTCACCTTCCTCGGCACCGACATCGGCGCCCTGATGGGCGGCGCGGTCGTCACCGAAGGCATCTTCAACGTCAAGGGTGTCGGTGGTCTGATCTATGAGTCGATCACCCGCCGCGAGGGCAGCACCCTCGTCGGCCTCGTCACCGTTCTGGTGGTCGTCTACCTAATCACCAGTCTGCTCATCGACCTGCTGTACGCGGTCCTGGACCCGAGGATCCGGTATGCCTGACGTGACCAAGACCGCTGCCGCCACGGCGCCGGACGCCGTCGCCGCACCCCCGGTGGACGCGCCCGCCCCGCAGGACAAGGCGGAGAAGCCCCGCTCGCTCTGGGGCGACGCCTGGGCGGACCTGCGCCGCAACCCGTACTTCCTCGTGTCGTCGGTGCTGATCTTCTTCCTGCTGCTCATCGCCGCGTTCCCGGGGATGTTCACCAGTGCGTCGCCCACCGCCGGCGACCTCGTCAAGCACTACGTCGGCAAGCCCGAGCTCGGCGACGTCGGCTCCGCGGGCTGGCTCGGCTACGACATCCAGGGCCGCTCCGTCTACGCACGCCTGATCTACGGCACCCGCGCCTCGATCATCGTCGGCGTCTGCGTCACCCTGATCGTCACCGTCGTCGGCGGAACCATGGGCATGATCGCCGGCTACTTCGGCGGCTGGGTGGACGCGGTCCTCTCCCGCCTGACCGACGTCTTCTTCGGCATCCCCTTCCTGCTCGGCGCGATGGTCGTCCTCCAGGCCTTCGTCGAGCGCACCGTCTGGGTCGTCGTCTTCGCCCTCGCCTTCCTCGGCTGGACGCAGATGGCCCGCGTCATGCGCGGCGCCGTGATCACGGTCAAGCAGGCCGACTACGTCCACGCCGCCAAGGCGCTGGGCGCCGGCACCGGCCGGATCCTCTTCCGGCACATCCTGCCGAACGCCATGGCCCCGGTGATCGTCGTCGCCACCATCGCGCTCGGCGGCTACATCTCCGCCGAGGCGACCCTGTCCTACCTGGGACTCGGCCTCGCCTCCCCGACCGTCTCGTGGGGTGTCGACATCTCCGCGGGTGTTCAGGCGATCCGTACGTCGCAGCACATCCTGCTGTACCCGTCGATCATGCTGAGCCTCACCGTCCTGGCGTTCATCATGCTCGGCGAAGCCGTCCGCAACGCCCTCGACCCCAAGCTGCGCTGAGGAGGGCGTAAAAGATGAGCATCATCGACAAGACCGCGGCCGTCCCCGCGCCGCGCGACGGGTCCCACACCGGCCCGCTGCTCGAAGTCCGCGACCTGCACGTGGAGTTCCACACCCGTGACGGGGTGGCCAAGGCGGTCAACGGCGTCAACTACTCGGTGAACGCCGGCGAGACCCTCGCCGTCCTCGGCGAGTCCGGCTCCGGCAAGTCCGTCACGGCCCAGGCCATCATGGGCATCCTCGACATGCCCCCCGGCAGGATCCCCAAGGGCGAGATCCTGTTCCGCGGCCAGGACATGCTGAAGATGTCCGACGAGGAGCGCCGGAAGGTCCGCGGCCGCAAGATCGCGATGATCTTCCAGGACGCGCTGTCCTCCCTGAACCCGGTCCTCAGCGTCGGCTACCAGCTCGGCGAGATGTTCCGGGTCCACCAGGGCCTGTCCAAGAAGGACGCGAAGCTCAAGGCCGTCGAGCTGATGGACAAGGTCAAGATCCCGGCCGCCAAGGCCCGGGTCTCCGACTACCCCCACCAGTTCTCCGGCGGCATGCGCCAGCGCATCATGATCGCCATGGCGCTGGCCCTGGAGCCGGACCTGATCATCGCCGACGAGCCCACCACGGCTCTCGACGTGACCGTCCAGGCCCAGGTCATGGACCTCCTCGCGGAGCTCCAGCAGGAATACAACATGGGTCTGATCCTGATCACCCACGACCTCGGCGTCGTCGCCGACGTCGCGGACAAGATCGCCGTGATGTACGCGGGCCGGATCGTCGAGCAGGCGCCCGTGCACGAGCTGTACAAGCGCCCGGCGCACCCGTACACCCGCGGTCTGCTGGACTCGATCCCGCGCCTGGACCAGAAGGGCCAGGAGCTCTACGCGATCAAGGGCCTGCCGCCGAACCTGCTCCGCGTGCCCACCGGCTGCGCCTTCAACCCGCGCTGCCCGAAGGCCGAGGACATCTGCCGCACGGAGATCCCGGCCCTGGCGCCGGTCACCGAGCAGGACGGCACGGACCTTCCGGGCCGCAAGAGCGCCTGCCACTTCTGGAAGGAGACGATCCATGGCTGACCTCAGCAAGAACGACGAGGCCGTGGCCGCCGCCAACGAAGAGGCCCTGGTCGCCGCCATCGACGCCCCCGTCGAGCGGGGCGAGCCGATCCTCCAGGTGCGCGGCCTGAAGAAGCACTTCCCGCTGACGCAGGGCATCCTCTTCAAGAAGCAGGTCGGCGCGGTCAAGGCCGTGGACGGGGTCTCCTTCGACCTCTACCAGGGCGAGACCCTCGGCATCGTGGGCGAGTCCGGCTGCGGCAAGTCCACGGTCGCCAAGCTCCTGATGAACCTGGAGCGGGCCACCGCGGGCGAGGTCTTCTACAAGGGCCAGGACATCACCAAGCTGTCCGGGCGCGCGCTGAAGGCGGTCCGCCGGAACATCCAGATGGTGTTCCAGGACCCGTACACCTCGCTCAACCCGCGCATGACCGTCGGCGACATCATCGGCGAGCCCTTCGACATCCACCCCGAGGTGGCCCCGAAGGGCGACCGGCGCCGCAAGGTGCAGGAGCTCCTGGACGTCGTCGGCCTGAACCCGGAGTACATCAACCGGTACCCGCACCAGTTCTCCGGCGGTCAGCGCCAGCGCATCGGCATCGCCCGCGGCCTCGCGCTCAACCCCGAGATCATCATCTGCGACGAGCCGGTCTCGGCCCTGGACGTCTCCGTCCAGGCCCAGGTCATCAACCTGATGGAGAAGCTCCAGGACGAGTTCAACCTCTCCTACCTCTTCATCGCGCACGACCTGTCGATCGTCCGGCACATCTCGGACCGCGTCGGCGTCATGTACCTCGGCAAGATGGCCGAGATCGGCACGGACTCGGAGATCTACGAGCACCCGACGCACCCGTACACCCAGGCGCTGCTCTCCGCGGTGCCGGTGCCGGACCCGGAGGCCCGCGCGCACCGCGAGCGGATCATCCTCACCGGTGACGTCCCGTCGCCGGCGAACCCGCCGTCGGGCTGCAGCTTCCGCACCCGCTGCTGGAAGGCGCAGGAGAAGTGCGCCCAGGAGGTGCCGCTGCTCGCGGTGCCGTCCGTCTTCAAGGGCCAGGACACCCCGGCCGCCCACTTCTCGGCGTGCCACTTCGCCGAGGAGAAGCAGGTCGTCCCGGCGCACTGACGCCCCGGAGGTTCCGCACGGCCGGCTCCCGGCGCCCCACGGCGCCGGGAGCCGGCCGTTTCCGTGCGGTCCGCCGTCGCACTGATGGGCGCCGACAACATGCAGGCGCGTTGTCGCGGGGTGATATTGGGGCTCTCAGTGTGAATCGGTACATACGGGAGGCACTCCATGCGCGGAGCCACGCACGCCAAGTGGGCCGCTCTGGCCACCGCCGTCGCCCTCGCGGCGACCGCCTGCGGCGGCGGGGACAGCGGCGGCGGCGGAGGGGCCGACGGCGTCGTGTCCTCCTCGTGGGGCGACCCGCAGAACCCGCTGGAGCCCGCCAACACCAACGAGGTCCAGGGCGGCAAGGTCCTGTCCATGATCTTCCGGGGGCTCAAGCAGTACGACCCCAAGACCGGCGAGGCCAAGGACATGCTCGCCGAGAAGATCGAGACCACCGACTCGACCAACTTCACCATCACCGTCAAGGACGGCTGGACCTTCTCCAACGGCGAGAAGGTCACCGCCAAGTCCTTCGTGGACGCCTGGAACTACGGCGCCCACCTGAAGAACAACCAGAAGAACGCCTACTTCTTCGGCCAGATCGAGGGCTACGACCAGGTCCACCCCGAGAAGGGCGACCCCACCGCCGAGACCATGTCCGGCCTCAAGGTCACCGGCGACCGCACCTTCACGGTCAAGCTCACCCAGAAGTTCTCCACCTGGCCGGTCACCCTCGGCTACGCGGCCTTCGCCCCGCTGCCCCAGTCCTTCTTCAGCGACCGCGCCGGCTGGCTCTCGAAGCCCGTCGGCAACGGCCCGTACACGATCGACTCGTACTCCAAGGGCTCCCAGATGGTCCTGAAGAAGTGGGACGCCTACCCCGGCACCGACAAGGCGCAGAACGGCGGCGTGACCCTCAAGGTCTACACCGACAACAACACCGCCTACACCGACCTGATCGCCGGGAACCTCGACCTCGTCGACGACGTCCCCGCCGCCCAGCTCAAGAACGTCGAGGCCGACCTCGGCGACCGGTACATCAACGTGCCCGCCGGCATCATCCAGACCCTCTCCTTCCCGTTCTACGACCCGAACTGGAACAAGCCGAACCAGGCGAAGCTCCGCCAGGGCCTGTCGCGGGCCATCGACCGGAACCAGATCACCGAGACCATCTTCCAGAAGACCCGCACCCCCGCCGTCGACTGGACCTCGCCCGTCCTCGGCGAGGACGGCGGCTTCAAGGACGTCTGCGGCGACCTCTGCACGTACGACCCGGCCGAGGCGAAGAAGCTGGTCGCCGAGGGCGGCGGCATCCCCGGCGGCACCATGCGGATCTCGTACAACGCCGACACCGGCAGCCACAAGGAGTGGGTGGACGCGGTCTGCAACTCCATCAACCGCGCCCTCGGCAACGACCGCGCCTGCGTCGGCAACCCCGTCGGCACCTTCGCCGACTACCGCAACCAGGTCACCACGCAGAAGCTCACGGGCCCGTTCCGCGCCGGCTGGCAGATGGACTACCCGCTCATCCAGAACTTCCTCCAGCCGCTGTACTACACCAACGCCTCCTCCAACGACGGCAAGTGGACGAACCCCGAGTTCGACAAGCTGGTGAACCAGGCCAACGCCGAGGCCGACACCGCCAAGGCCGTCGGCATCTTCCAGCAGGCCGAGGAAGTCCTCCGCGACGACATGGGCGCCATCCCGCTCTGGTACCAGAACGGCAGCGCCGGCTACTCGGAGCGCGTGAGCAACGTGACCCTGAACCCCTTCAGCGTCCCGGTCTACGACCAGATCAAGGTGAACTGACGGCGTAGCAGGCCGACGGCGCACGGCCCGGCCCGCGGACCTCCGCGCCGGGCCGTACGCCTTCCTCCCCTCCGAAGCACGTCCGCACCGGAGCCAACCCCCGGAGTCCCTCATGGGTCGATACGTGATCCGGCGACTGCTGCAGATGATCCCGGTCTTCTTCGGCGCCACGCTGCTGATCTTCCTGATGGTGAACGTGATGGGCGACCCCGTCGCCGGACTGTGCGGCGACCGCCAGTGCGACCCGGCGACCGCCGCCCAGCTCAAGAAGGAGTTCGGCCTCGACAAGCCGGTCTGGCAGCAATACCTGACCTATATGGGCAACGTCTTCACCGGAGACTTCGGCACGGCCTTCAACGGCCAGGAGGTCACCGAGCTGATGGCCAACGCCTTCCCGGTCACCATCCGCCTCACCCTCGTGGCGATCCTCTTCGAGATCGTCATCGGCATCAGCCTCGGCGTCCTCACCGGCCTCAAGCGCGGGCGGCCCGTCGACACCACCGTGCTGCTGCTCACCCTGGTCGTCATCTCCGTCCCGACCTTCGTCACCGGCCTGCTCGTCCAGCTCCTCCTCGGCGTCAAGTGGAAGTGGATCGACCCCTCGGTCTCCTCCGCCGCCACCTTCGACGAACTCATCGTCCCCGGCCTGGTCCTCGCCTCCGTGTCGCTCGCCTACGTCACCCGGCTCACCCGGACCTCGATCGCCGAGAACAAGCGCGCCGACTACGTCCGCACCGCCGTCGCCAAGGGACTGCCCCGCCGCCGGGTCATCACCCGGCACCTGCTGCGCAACAGCCTCATCCCGGTGGTGACCTTCATCGGCACCGACGTCGGCGCGCTCATGGGCGGCGCCATCGTCACCGAGCGGATCTTCAACATCCACGGGGTCGGCTACCAGCTCTACCAGGGCATCCTCCGCCAGAACACCCAGACCGTGGTCGGCTTCGTGACCGTCCTCGTCCTGGTCTTCCTGGTCGCCAACCTGCTCGTCGACCTCCTGTACGCCGTCCTTGACCCGAGGATCCGCTATGCCTGAGATGCCCGAGCACCACGACGAGGGGTCGGCCATCGCCTCGACCGGAGCCGGCGGCGCCACCGACCTCGCGATGTCCGAGGCCGAGACCCTGGAGAAGGTTCCCGGCGGCCCCGACGGCACCGGCCCCGACAAGAAGGCCCGCTCCCTCTGGTCCGACGCCTGGCACGACCTGCGCCGCAACCCGGTCTTCATCATCTCCGGCCTGATCATCCTCTTCCTGGTGGTCATCGCCATCTGGCCGCAGCTCATCGCGAGCGGCAACCCGCTCGACTGCGACCTCTCCAAGGCCCAGGAGGGCTCCCAGCCCGGCCACCCCTTCGGCTTCAACGGCCAGGGCTGCGACGTCTACACCCGCACGGTCTACGGAGCCAGGGCCTCCATCCAGGTCGGCGTCCTCGCCACCCTCGGCGTGACCCTCCTCGGCTCGGTCCTCGGCGGCCTCGCCGGCTTCTACGGCGGCGCCTGGGACGGCTTCCTCTCCCGCATCACCGACATCTTCTTCGCCATCCCCGTCGTCCTCGGCGGCCTGGTCCTCCTCTCCGTCGTCAGCAACAACAGCGTCTGGCCCGTCATCGGCTTCATGGTGCTGCTCGGCTGGCCGCAGATCTCCCGCATCGCCCGCGGCTCCGTCATCACCGCCAAGCAGAACGACTACGTCCAGGCGGCCCGCGCGCTCGGCGCCTCCAACTCCCGGATGCTGCTCCGGCACATCACGCCCAACGCCGTGGCCCCCGTGATCGTCGTCGCCACCATCGCCCTCGGCACGTACATCTCCCTGGAGGCGACGCTCTCCTTCCTCGGCGTCGGCCTCAAGCCCCCCACCGTCTCCTGGGGCATCGACATCTCCTCGGCCTCCCAGTACATCCGCAACGCCCCGCACATGCTGCTCTGGCCGGCCGGCGCGCTGGCCGTCACGGTGCTCGCCTTCATCATGCTCGGCGACGCCGTCCGCGACGCCCTCGACCCCAAGCTGAGGTAGGGACCCATGCTGCTCGAAGTGCGCGACCTGCACGTGGAGTTCCACACCCGGGACGGGGTGGCCAAGGCGGTCAACGGCGTCGACTACTCCGTCGACGCGGGGGAGACCCTCGCCGTCCTCGGGGAGTCCGGCTCCGGGAAGTCCGTCACCGCCCAGGCCGTCATGGGCATCCTCGACGTCCCCCCGGGGAAGATCACCCGGGGCGAGATCCTCTTCCAGGGACAGGACCTCCTGAAGCTCAAGGAGGACGAGCGGCGCAAGGTCCGGGGCGCCCGGATGGCGATGGTCTTCCAGGACGCGCTGTCCTCCCTCAACCCCGTCCTCAGCGTCGGGGACCAGCTCGGCGAGATGTTCCAGGTCCACCGGGGCATGTCCCGGAAGGACTCCCGGGCCAAGGCCGTCGAACTGATGGACCGGGTCCGCATCCCCGCCGCCAAGGAGCGCGTCGGCCAGTACCCGCACCAGTTCTCCGGCGGCATGCGCCAGCGCATCATGATCGCCATGGCGCTCGCCCTCGAACCCGAGCTGATCATCGCGGACGAGCCCACCACCGCCCTCGACGTCACCGTCCAGGCCCAGGTCATGGACCTGCTCGCCGAGCTCCGGCGCGAGCTCAACATGGGGCTCATCCTCATCACCCACGACCTCGGCGTCGTCGCGGACGTCGCGGACAAGATCGCCGTGATGTACGCGGGCCGGATCGTCGAGCAGGCTCCCGTCCACGAGATCTACAAGGCCCCCGCCCACCCCTACACCAAGGGCCTCCTCGAATCGATCCCGCGCCTGGACCAGAAGGGCCAGGACCTCTACGCGATCAAGGGCCTGCCGCCCAACCTGCTGCACATCCCGCCCGGCTGCGCCTTCAACCCGCGCTGCCCGATGGCCCAGGACGTCTGCCGGACCGACGAGCCCCCGCTGTACGAGGTGACCGAGTCCCCGGTGCCGCGCGCCAGCGCCTGCCACTTCTGGAAGGAGTGCCTCCATGGCTGAGACGGCCGGGACGACCCGGGCGGCCGGGACGGGCGAGGCGATCCTCGAAGTCCGGGACCTCCACAAGCACTACCCGCTCACCCGGGGCATCCTCTTCAAGAAGCAGGTCGGCGCCGTCAAGGCCGTCGACGGCGTCGACTTCGACCTCGTCGCCGGCGAGACCCTCGGCATCGTCGGCGAGTCCGGCTGCGGCAAGTCGACCGTCGCGAAGATGCTGGTCAACCTGGAACGGCCCACCTCCGGCACCATCCGCTACAAGGGCGAGGACATCACCAAGCTCTCCCCGCGCGCCCTCAAGGCGGTCCGGCGCAACATCCAGATGGTCTTCCAGGACCCGTACACCTCGCTCAACCCGCGCATGACCGTCGGCGACATCATCGGGGAGCCGTACGAGATCCACCCCGAGGTCGCGCCCAAGGGCGACCGGCGCCGCAAGGTCCAGGACCTCCTGGACGTCGTCGGCCTCAACCCCGAGTACATCAACCGCTATCCGCACCAGTTCTCCGGCGGCCAGCGCCAGCGCATCGGCATCGCCCGCGGCCTCGCCCTCCAGCCCGAGGTCATCGTCGCGGACGAACCGGTCTCGGCCCTCGACGTCTCCGTCCAGGCCCAGGTCGTCAACCTCCTGGAACAGCTCCAGTCCGAGTTCTCCCTGTCGTACGTCTTCATCGCCCACGACCTGTCCATCGTGCGGCACATCTCCGACCGGGTCGGCGTCATGTACCTCGGCCGGATCGTCGAGATCGGCACCGACGCGCAGATCTACGACCACCCCACCCACCCCTACACCCAGGCGCTGCTCTCCGCCGTCCCCGTCCCCGACCCCGAGGCGCGCGCCCACCGCGAGCGGATCATCCTCACCGGCGACGTGCCCTCCCCGGCGAACATCCCCTCCGGCTGCCGCTTCCGCACCCGCTGCTGGAAGGCGCGCGAGCGCTGCGCCCAGGAGGTCCCCCTCCTGGCGGTCCCGGCCGTCTTCCGCCTCACCGACAGCCCGGCCCGCCACGACTCGGCCTGCCACTTCGCGGAGGAGAAGCACGTGGTGGCGGAGGAGCACCGGGCGGTCCTGGAGAAGCGGGGGGAGGACGGCGCCGGGACCCCACCGGAGGACGGCGCCCCGCACCTGGAGGAGAAGCCCGGCACCCCGCCCCCGGGCGGCAGCCACTTCCTCCGCCCCGAGGACGACACCCCGGGGACGAACCCCCCGCCCCCCGGCACCCCTTAACACCGGGGCAATCCGCCCGACTCGGCTCCGATATACGGACACGGCAGGCTGCGCAGCGTACGGCCGTGCGGGTGCCGTGGGCCGGCCGGGGCGCACCAGGCGCTCCGGCCGGCAGCCCCACGCCCCCGGATATCCGGAACCGCTTGTCCCGGCCGGTCGCGACCGTGAGTATCGAAGCCGTGACTGTGACACGACCGGCACGACTCGCCGGCGCCGCGCTCTGCGCCGCGCTCGTCCTGACGGCCGCCGTGTGGATCCTCAAGGACCTCGCCGCGCTCGGCTCGCCCGCCGACCTCGCGTGGTACTGGGCCGGGGACCGGTTCTTCCTCGCCCGGGGGCGGGCCGCCACCTCCCTGGTCGATCCGGTGCTCCTCGTCGCCTCCGCGGCCGCCGCCGTCGCCGCCCTCCGCTCGCGGCACGCCGCCTCCGCGCTCGCCGCCACCGGCGCCGCCACCCTCGCCCTGCGCCTGCCCGGCCTCTGGGCGCCCGGCAGCGGGGCCCTCGTCACCGCCCTGCTCGAACTGGCCCTCGCCACCGGCCTCGTGCTCGTCGCGGCCGTCGGACGCCGACCGGCGGCCACCCCGTACGAGCCGCTGCCCGGCCGCCCCCGCACCGGCGCCGCCGTCGCCGCCGGGGTCCTGCTCGCGGTCGCCGCCGCCGTCGTCGCCGGCTGGGAGCTGTACGGGGCGTCCCGGCTGCCCCTGGAGGCCACCGTCGCCCGGTTCACCGGCGGCCGGTCCGTCGTCAAGGCGGCCCTCGCGCCCCCGCCCGGCTGGCTGGCGGCGGTCCTCGCCGCGCTGTACGCCGCGGCCGCCGCCTCCGCCCTCGCGCGGGCCCGCCACACCCGCGCCTTCGGGCTGCTCGCCGGGGCGCTCCTGGCCGCCCACGGCCTCGGCGGGACCGCGGGGGCCGTCCGGTACGAAGCGCTCGCCCACCTCGCGGACCTCCCCGCCGTGCACCGGGCGGACGTCCTCACCTCCCTCTTCGGGCTCCTCGCGGGCGCCGCCGTCCTCGTCCTCCTGGCCGGGCGCGGCGCCCCCGCCGCCGCGCCCGCCCCGTACCCGCCGGCCGGGGTGCCGCCCCCGCCCCCGCCCCCGCCGCACCCCCGGCCGCCCGGCTGGTGACCCGGGCCGGTTCCCGGCCTCAGCCCCGGTCGAGGCCGAGGGACCTCTTCAGGAAGTCCACCTGGAGCAGGAGCAGGTTCTCCGCCACCTGCTCCTGCGGCGTCATGTGCGTGACCCCCGACAGCGGCAGCACCTCGTGCGGCCGGCCCGCCGCGAGCAGCGCGGAGGAGAGCCGCAGCGCGTGCCCCACCACCACGTTGTCGTCCGCGAGCCCGTGCACGACCAGCATCGGCCGCACCGGGACCTCCGGGGACGACAGCCCGTCGTCGGTGAGCAGCGACTGCGCCGCGTACACCTCCGGGTCGTCCTGCGGGGTGCCGAGGTACCGCTCCGTGTAGTGCGTGTCGTAGAGCCGCCAGTCCGTCACCGGCGCCCCGACGACGGCCGCGTGGAAGACGTCCGGCCGCCGGAGCACCGCCCGGGCCGCCAGGTAGCCGCCGTACGACCAGCCCCGGACCGCCACCCGGTCCAGGTCGAGCGGGAAGCGTCCGGCGAGCGCGTGCAACGCCTCCACCTGGTCGTCGAGCGCCGGCGTCAGGTCGCGCAGGATCGCCTTCTCCCAGGCGGGGGAGCGGCCCGGCGTGCCGCGCCCGTCCGCCACGACCACCGCGAAGCCCTGGTCCGCGAACCACTGGGACGTCAGGTGCGGGTTGTGCGCGGCCACCACCCGCTGCCCGTGCGGACCGCCGTACGGGTCCATCAGGACCGGCAGCGGCCCGTCGCCCTCCCCGTACCCCGAGGGCAGGAGCACCGCGCACGGGATCCGCCGGGGCCCGGCCTCCGTGAGCCGGGGCCGGGCGGCGATCACCGGCCGCTGCGCGGACGAGGCGACCACCGCGACCTGCTCGCCGTCCCGCAGCACCCGCGCCGTGCTCCCCGGCTCGTCCGGCCGCGCCGACACCAGGACGGTCACCGCCCCCGCGCGCACCGCGCCGTGCGTGCCGAAGCCCCCGGAGACCCGCTCGGCGCCCTCCTCCGTCACCCGGTACACATGCGTCTCGCCGGTCTCCGGCGCCTCGGCCGCCGCGCCCGCCGAGGCCGACACGAGCACGTCGTCCGGGCCGACGTCGAGCACCGCCCGCACGTGCAGCCGCCCGTCGGTGAGGACCCGGTCCCCGACGATCAGGACCCGCGCCCCGCCGTCGCCCGTGTCCACGTCGGAACCGCCGTCCGCGACGTCCGCGATCCGCACGAGCCGCCCGTCCGCGCTCCACGCCGGCGCCCCCGGAAGCAGCTCCAGCCAGGCCGGGTCCTCCTCCACCCGTACGACCGAGGTCTCCCCGGTCGCCGGGTCCACCGCCAGGTGCGCCTGCTCCCGCTGCCCCCGCGTCTGGACGAGGAGCAGCGGCGCCCCGGCCGCCGACCAGTGCACCCGCGCCAGGTACGGGTACCGCTCCCGGTCCCACTCCACCTCCGTACGGGACCCGTCCAGGTCCACGACGAACAGCCGCACCTCCGCGTTGTCCGTCCCCGCCGCCGGGTACGCCACCCGCTGCGGCTCCCGCTCCGGGTGCGCCGGGTCCGCGATCCACCAGGTCCGCACCGCCCGGTCGTCCACCCGCGCCACGAGCAGCCGGTCCGAGTCCGGGGACCACCAGTGGCCGCGATACCGCCCCATCTCCTCCGAGGCGATGAATTCGGCCAATCCGTAGGAGACGTGGGGGTCCTCCGGAGCGGCCAGCGCCCGGTCGTCCGAGCCGTCCGCGCCCACCACCCGCAGCGCGCCCTCCGCCACGTACGCCACGAGCCGCCCGTCCGGCGAGGGCCGCGGGTCGATCACCGGTCCCGGCACCGGCAGCTCCCGCGCCGTGCCCGCCCGCAGCTCCGCCGCGAACAGCCGCCCCGACAGGGCGAAGGCCGCCAGCTCCACGGCTCCGTCCACCGCGTACGCCACGATCCCGGCCGAGCCCTCCCGGCTCCGCTCCCGGCGCGCCCGCTCCTGCGGGGACAGCTCCTCCGCCGCGCCCGCGAGGAGCACTTCGGGGTCGGCGGCCACCCGCTCCGCGGGCTCGCCGCCCGGCGGCAGGTCGAGCACCCAGAGCCGGTGCGAGCGGTCCGTGCCGGAGGCGGATCTGACGAACACCACGCGCTCCCCGTCCGGGGAGACCGAGAAACCGCGCGGGACCCCCAGGGCGAACCGCTGGGTCCGGGCGTGCTGGCGGGGGAAGGATAGGCCGGCCGAGGGTGGGGCGGGCTGCTGTCGAGACAGGGTCATGAGGCCGAAAGTAGCGCTGTGCGCCCCCCTCGTGCCTCCGTCCGCCGATCGATGCGATGGCACGGATAGTTATGATCCGTAGCGCTGGGTGGGTAGACATCCGTCCGGCACATGCGTTCTGCTCCTTGCCCGAACCGCTCCGGACAAACCGACCGGGGAAGTCCGACCGAAGAAGTGTGGAGGTGAACCGCCGTGGCACTCTCGATCTCCGTGGTGGTGCTGCTGGCGATCGTCGTCTTCCTTCTGATCCGGAAATCCGGGCTGAAGGCTGGACATGCGGCGGTCTGTGCGCTCCTGGGCTTCTACCTGGCGAGCTCGTCCATCGCCCCGTCCATCAGCACCCTCACGACCAACGTGGCGGGCATGATCGGCGGCCTCAAGTTCTGAGCCCCGGGTTCCGGGCTCCGGCTCCGAGCCCCGGTTCCGGGCCCGCGCACCCGGCGGCCGTCCTCCCGGTCCGGCCGCGCGGGGTGTCGCGGGGCGGGGTCTCGTAGGGTGGGGGCATGCCCGATCTCCCCGCCCGCCGTCTGCTGCTCGTGCACGCGCACCCGGACGACGAGTCGATCAACAACGGCGTCACCATGGCCAGGTACGCGGCCGAGGGCGCCCTCGTCACCCTCGTCACCTGCACGCTCGGCGAGGAGGGCGAGGTCATCCCGCCCGGCCTCGCCCACCTGGCCCCGGACCGCGAGGACCGGCTCGGCCCGTACCGCGTCGGTGAACTCGCCGCCGCGATGGCCGAGCTGGGCGTCACCGACCACCGCTTCCTCGGCGGCCCCGGGCGCTTCCGCGACTCGGGGATGATGGGCGTCGAGCAGAACGGGCGGGACGGCGCCTTCTGGAACACGGACGTGGACACCGCCGCCCCGTACCTCGTGGAGGTGATCCGCGAGACCCGCCCGCAGGTCCTGGTCACCTACGACCCCGACGGCGGCTACGGCCACCCCGACCACATCCAGGCCCACCGGGTGGCCACCCGTGCCGCCGAACTGGCCGCCGACCCGGACTTCCGCCCCGACCTCGGCCCGGCCCACGCCATCGCCAAGGTCTACTGGAACCGCGTCCCGCGCCCCGTGGCCGAGGCCGGCTTCGCCCGGCTGCGCGCCGAGGGCTCCGCCTTCCCGGCGGTCGCCGCGGTCGAGGACGTCCCCGGCGTCGTGGACGAGGACCGGATCACCGCCGAGATCGCCGGGACCCCGGAGCAGGCGGCCCGCAAGAGCGCCGCGATGGCCGCGCACGCCACCCAAGTCGCGGTCGACGGGCCCTTCTTCGCCCTCTCCAACGACCTCGGGCAGCCGCTCCTCACCACCGAGTACTACGAACTGGTGCACGGCACCCCCGGCGCGCCCGAGGGCGAGCGCGAGACCGACCTCTTCGCGGGGGTGACCGCGTGAGCCCCTCCTCCTCGCCGAACCCGTCGTCCCGGGGGCGCGCGGCCTCGTCGGGCCGCCCCGCCGCGCCCGACCGCCCCGCCGCCGCGTCCGACGGCCTCTCCGTCCCCCGTACCGCCCGATACGTCTGGTACGGCCTCCTGTTCGTCCTCGGCGCCCTCGTCGGGGCCGCCGGGGCGCTCGTCCAGGCCGCCTGGCTCCCCGCCGGGCTGCTCCTCGCGCTCCTCGCCACCGCGGGCCTCTTCTACGGCGGACTGCGCGCCACCGGCACCCAGGCCGGCGTGGCCGCGGCGGGCGGCGGCTGGCTCCTCGCCGTCGTCCTGCTCAGCTTCGGACGCCCCGAGGGCGACGGGGTGTTCGGCGGGGGCGTCGGCGAGCTGCTCTTCCTCTTCGGGGGCATGGGCGTCGCTGTGATGTGCGCCACGCTGGTCAGGCTGCCGCGACCGCCCCGGTGAACAGGAGGACTTGAGGTCGGGGACGTCCCGACTTCGGCCGGATTGCCCGTCGTCGGGGGCCCGGGGGTCGGGTGCGCGGCGGCGGCGGCCAGTATGGTGGTGCGCGCCGCCGAACCGCCCGGGTCACACGAGCACCAGCAAGAGCGGGCGGTGGAGCCAACCGGGAGATCCTGCTTTGAGTCGTGAAACTGGTCGAGAGACTGACAGTTCGTCCTCCGGCGCCCAGGGGCGCGGTGGAGCCGCGTACCCCTCGGGTACCCCGCCGTACGGATCCCGCCAGTATCCGTCGCTCCACCCCTCGCAGGACGCGCCGGAGGAGACCGCCGCGTCCGCACCGCCGGAGGAGCCCAAGACCGAGACGACCCTGACGACCCGGATCCGGATCAACATCCCGGGTTCGCGTCCGATCCCGCCGGTCGTGGTCCGCAAGACGGTCAACGAGGCGTCCGCCCCGGAGGCCGAGCCGGAGCCCGCCCCCGCCGCGGAGCCGGAGCCCGAGCCGGTGGCGGCCCCGGAGCCGCCGAGGGCCGAGGAGCCCGCCGCGCCGAAGGCGAAGGAGACGAGCGACTGGTTCGCGCCGCGCAAGTCCCCGGCGCCCGCCCCGACCCCCGCGCCCGACCCGACCCCCGCGCCGTCCCCGAAGCGGACGGCGCCCGGTCCGGACGCCCCGGGCACGGGCTTCGCGGGCTCCGCGACCTCGGGCGTCCCGACGGTCGGCAGCGCCCCGTCGAGCCGCCCGGTCACCCCGCCGTCCGGCCCCGTCCCGGGCAACCCGCTGTACGAGACCGGCACGCCCGCGGGCGGCACGCCGGTGTACGAGGGGGCCCCGGCGGGCGGGACCCCTCTCCACGACGGGACCCCCGCCGGGGGCGTACCGGCGTACGACGGGACCCCGGCCGGGGGCACGCCCCTGTACGACGGGACCCCCGCGGGCGGGACCCCGCTGTACGAGGGGACCCCGGCGGGCGGGACCCCGCCGTACGACGGCACCCCGGCCGGCGGCACGCCCGTCCAGGGCGGTCCGGCGGCTCCGTCCGGTCCGACCACCGGCCCGATGAGCGGCATCGCCTCGCTCGGCGGTCCCGGCGGCCAGGGCCCCTTCCGGGGCCAGGGCGGTCAGGGCCGGGGGCCGGCCGGTCAGCAGGGCCAGGGGCCCGTCGGCGGGCAGGGCCGGGGGCCGATGGGGCAACAGGGTCAGGGGCCGGTCGGGCAGGGGCCCGCCGGCCAGGGTGCGGGCGCCCAGTACCCCGGCGGCACCCCGCGCATGTCCGACGACACCGCCGTCCTGACGCCCCAGCAGCCCGCCCCGGCCTCCGGCCGCGGCCCGGGCCGTTCCGGCGGTCCGGCGGCCGAGGGCGCGGGACACGTCTCCGGCGACACGCTCACCAGCGGCATCCCCGTGGTCCCGCCGGCGAAGGCCCGCCCGGACCTCGCCCCGCGCGTCGAGGAGCGGCCCGCCCCCGCCCCGGCCGCGCGCCAGGCCCCGGCCAAGAAGAAGGGCCGCTCCAAGCTGGTCCTGCTCGGCGCCGGAGTCCTCGGCCTCGTCGGCGTCGCCTACGGCGCGGGACTGCTCCTCAACCACTCCGACGTCCCCAAGGGCACCACGGTGCTCGGCGTGGACATCGGCGGCGGCACGAAGGAGGAGGCCGTCAACAAGCTGGAGGCGGCCCTCGGCAAGCGCGCCCACGCCCCGCTCCAGCTCTCCGTCGCCGGCAAGAAGGTCCAGCTGCCCCCGGACAAGGCGGGCCTCTCCCTGGACAGCCAGGAGACCGTCCGGAACGCCGCGGGCAGCGACTACAACCCCGTCTCGGTCATCGGCTCCCTCTTCGGCGGCGAGCGGGTCGCCAAGCCGGTCTTCCCGGTCGACGAGGAGAAGCTGGCCGTCGCCCTGACCGACCTGGCGGGCGCCTCCGGCTCCGCGACCGAGGGCACGATCCTCTTCGCGCCGAACAAGGTGACCCCGGTCGAGGGCAAGCCCGGCAAGGGCCTGGACGTCCGGCGCTCGGTCTACTCGGTGCGGGACGCCTTCCGCGCCCAGGTCGAGACGGGGCAGACCAAGGTGGTCGAGCTGCCTGTGACCTCCCGCCGGCCGATGGTCACCAAGGCCGAGCTGGACCGGGCGATGAAGGAGTTCGCGGAGCCCGCGATGTCCGACCGGATCACGATCAGGGCGGGCGGCAAGGAGATCCAGTTCGGTCCGGCCCGGTCGCTGCCGCAGATCCTCTCCATGAAGGCCGTC
Organism: Streptomyces bikiniensis; assembly: GCF_000716625.1. Taxonomy (NCBI): domain Bacteria; kingdom Bacillati; phylum Actinomycetota; class Actinomycetes; order Kitasatosporales; family Streptomycetaceae; genus Streptomyces; species Streptomyces bikiniensis. Next base: position 68,576 of record NZ_JNXJ01000014.1, read on the forward strand.
AACGGCCGCCTGGTCGAGGTCTACGACAAGAAGGCGATCGAGCGGCTCCTGGACGGCGCCTTCGACGGCGTCATGATCACCAAGGGCGACGGCGCCAAGCACGAGGTCTCCGCCGACGACGTGGCCTTCGTGATGCGCGACGCGCTCCTCGGCAAGACGCCTGCCGAGCGCACGAAGACGATCGACCTGTCCGGCGAGGGCTGACGGGCCCGGACGCCGGGGACGGCGGCGGTACGGCGCTCGGGCGCCCGTACCGCCGCCGTCGTCGTTCCCGGCGCCCCTCACCGTCCCGGGGGCTCCTCCAGGGAGAGCACGGCGCGCACGACCCGCCGGAGGGTCCCGTCGTGGTCCGGGACGGCGTCGGGGGCGCGCCAGGCGACGTGGCCGTCGGGGCGGACCAGGACGGCCCCGGCCGGGGCGATCCCGTAGAGGTCGGTCCAGGTCCGGCCCTCCTCGTCGGGGGCGCCGCCGAGGACGTGGGCACGCGGAGGTCCGCGGCGGCGCGCGCGGCCGCGGCCGCCCAGGGGGCGCCGTCCGCGCCGGTGAGCAGGACCGGTTCCGTACCGAAGAGGTCGAGGAGCGATTCCGGGCCGTCCGGGCCCACGGGGTGGTGCGGGGCCCGGTGGCCGGGGCGTGCCGTCGGCACGTAGTGGGCGTACGGGTCGGCGACGTCCGGGGGCGGCGTGCCGTCCGGGAGCAGGGCGCCCCGCTCGTAGGGGTGGCCGAGGACCAGGCCGTCCTTGACGCGGCGCTTCGGCAGCTCCGCGCGCCACCGGTCCCAGTCGCCGGTGGCGACCGCGTCCGCGTTGTCGGCGCGGTCCTCCCGCGCGATCCGCTCGGCGACCGGGCGGCGCTCGGGGTCGTAGGTGTCGAGCAGGCCGGGGTCCCGGCCGGGCTCAGTTCAGCCGGGCCCGGGCGGCGAGCGCCCGGCGCCGGATCGTGGTCGCCGCCTCCGGGTCCACCGCGTCCATCACCTGCGCGTACGCCTCCATCTCCACCGCGCCCGTCAGGAAGTCCCCGCGCCGCACGAGCAGCTCGGCGCGCTCGTAGCGCAGCCTCGCCGGGTGGGAGGGGAGGAGCAGGGCGAGCTCCACCGCCCACAGGGCGACCCCGGAGCGCTCGGGGCGGTGGGCCGCCCAGGCGCGGATGTTGTTGAGGACGCGCAGCACGATCGCGCCGGGCTCGGCCGGCCGGAGCATCGAGCGGTCGAGCGCCTCGCCGGTCGCGCTCGCCACCAGGAGCTCGGCGTCCGCGCCCGTCATGGCCCGCCCGCCCGCGAACGGGTCCGCGAGGTCCAGCTCGGCCGGGTCGCCGAAGCCGACGACGAAGTGCCCGGGCAGCCCGAGCCCGTACACGGGCGCCCCGGCCCGGCGGGCGACCTCCATCCAGACGACCGAGAGCAGGATCGGCAGCCCCCGGCGCCGCCGGAGCACCTCGTGCAGCAGCGAGGACTCCAGGCGCTGGTAGTCGGCGGGCACGCCCTCGAACCCCTCGCGGCGCCCGAGGAGCGCGGCGAGCGCGGCGGCCCAGTCGCCGGTGACGCGGGTGGCGTACGGGACGAGCCCGGCGAGCCGGTCGAGCTCGACCTCGGCCGCGTCGAGGTCGTGCCGGGTGACGGCGGGATCGGCCACGGCCCCGATGAGCAGACAGAGCCGCGCGAGATCGGGCCGCTCGGCCCGCGCCTCCTCGGCGAACTCCCGCCGCCAGTCGGGCGGACCGGGCGGCTCGTCGTGGGGGTCCTCCTCCGTCACGCCTCCGCCCATCGGTAGTGGTGGTAGTGGTGGTGGGGCGCGAAGCCCATCCCGTCGTACAGGGCCCGCGCGCCGTCGTTGTCCGACTCCACCTGGAGCCAGGCCGCCGACGCGCCCTCGTCGAGGGCCCGGCGGGCGAGCGCGGTCATCACCGACGTGGCCAGGCCCCGGCGCCGCAGGTCCGGGGCGACCTCGACGGCCATGAAGCCGGCCCAGCGCCCGTCCACGACGCAGCGGCCGATCGCCGCCGGTACCCCGTCCGCGCCCGCGACGGACGCGAACCACCCCCTCGGCCCGGAGGCGAGGACCGCCCGCACCGCCGGGCCCGGCTCTCCGAAGCGCTGGTAGCGGCGCAGCCACGCCTCGTCGAACGAGCGGGAGAGGCGGACGGCGGAGACGTCGGCGTCCAGGTCCCCGACCGGCGCGAGCGCCCCGGTCCGCACCTCGGCGGACACCTCGCGCCGCCAGCCGAGCCGGTCCAGCTCGGCGCAGAGCAGCTCCTGGGTCCCCTCGGCGCCGGTCGCGGTCTGCACGTACGCGGGCAGTTTCCGGTCCGCGTACCACTGGCGTACGTACGCCAGCGCCCCGGCCACCGGGAGCCCCGGATCACCGAGGGGGAGCACCGAGTTGGCCCGCCGGGTGAATCCGTCCGAAGCCCGCAGCGTCCACCCTCCGAGGGGTTCGCTCTCGACCGGTTCCCACGCGCGCGCGGTGACCCGCGCCAGCTCCGGGAAGGTGGCCGCGGGGCCCCGCCGGCGGGCCGGCGCGGCGGGCACGACCTTCCCCGCGACCAGGGAGGATTCCGCGATCCGGACGGTCTCGCCGGTCCTCCGCGCGACCAGCAGCACGCCGTCGTCCCACGATGTGAGAACCCCGACCGCGTCGGTGAACATGCCGCCCGCCTCGCCCGAGCCGGTCACGTACCGAACGGAGACACGTTTTCCCACGTCAGCCCTGGTGACACGGATCTCAAGGCGTCCACCGCCGGTGAATTCCACTGCTTCTCCACCCCTCCTGTTCGGATCGCCCCCGAGAACGGAGATACTAGGTGCGGGCATCGACGACGCCGCGCTCCCGCGCAGACCAGCCCTACCGAGGAGGAACGACAGCGTGACCTACGTCATCGCGCAGCCTTGTGTCGACGTCAAGGACAAGGCGTGCATCGAGGAGTGCCCCGTCGACTGCATCTACGAGGGCAAGAGGTCCTTGTACATCCACCCGGACGAATGCGTCGACTGCGGGGCCTGTGAGCCGGTCTGCCCGGTCGAGGCGATCTTCTACGAGGACGACACCCCGGAGGAGTGGAAGGACTACTACAAGGCGAACGTCGAGTTCTTCGACGAGCTCGGTTCGCCCGGTGGTGCCTCCAAGCTCGGCGAGATCGAGCGGGACCACCCCTTCATCGCCGCCCTGCCGCCGCAGAACGGCTGATCGACCGCATCCGGTCCCGTACGGCGTCCACCGCCGTGCGGGGCCGCCGCGCTTCCCGAGCCAGTCAGCCAGCCCGTCCGTACCGGCCCGCCCGCGCCCGTACGAGGAAGTGAGCCAACCCGTGAGCGCAGTCTCCTCGCGCCTTCCCGTCTTCCCCTGGGACAAGCTGGAGCCGTACAAGAAGACGGCCCTGGCGCACCCCGACGGGATCGTGGACCTGTCCGTCGGCACGCCCGTCGACCCGGTTCCCGCGCTGATCCAGGAGGCCCTGGTGGCGGCGGCCGACTCGCCGGGCTATCCGACGGTGTGGGGGACCCCGGCGCTGCGGGACGCGCTCACCGGCTGGTGCGGGCGGCGCCTCGGCGCGGTCGGGTTCGCCCACGAGAACGTCCTGCCGGTGGTCGGCTCCAAGGAGCTGGTGGCCTGGCTGCCGACGCAGCTCGGCCTCGGCCCCGGGGACGCGGTCGCGTACCCGCGCCTCGCCTACCCGACGTACGAGGTCGGCGCGCGGCTCTGCGGCGCGACCCCCGTCGTCTACGACGACCCGGTCGCCGACCTGGACCCGGCCGCGGTCGGGCTGCTCTGGCTCAACTCCCCGTCCAACCCCACCGGGAAGGTCCTCCCCAAGGAGGAGCTGACCCGGATCGTGGCCTGGGCGCGCGAGCACGGCATCCTGGTCTTCTCGGACGAGTGCTACCTGGAGCTGGGCTGGGAGGCCGACCCGGTCTCCGTCCTGCACCCGGACGTCAACGGCGGTTCGTACGAGGGGATCGTCGCCGTCCACTCGCTCTCCAAGCGCTCCAACCTGGCCGGTTACCGGGCCGCGTTCGTCGCGGGCGACCCGGCGGTACTGGGGGAACTGCTCCGGATCCGCAAGCACGGCGGCATGATGACCGCCGCCCCGGTGCAGGCGGCGACGGTCGCGGCGCTCGGCGACGACGCGCACGTGGCCGAGCAGCGCGCGCGGTACGCGGCCCGGCGGGCGGCGCTGCGCGCGGCCCTGGAGGCGCACGGCTTCCGGATCGAGCACAGCGAGGCGAGCCTGTACCTGTGGGCGACCCGGGACGAGCCCTGCTGGGAGACCGTGGCGTACCTGGCCGGGAAGGGCATCCTGGTGGCGCCCGGCGACTTCTACGGCGAGGCCGGGGAGCGGTTCGTGCGGGTGGCGTTCACGGCGACGGACGAGCGGGTCGAGGCGGCCGTCAAGCGCCTGGGCTGAGCCCGGAACACGCTTCGGGCCGAGCCCGGAACACATCCCGGGCCGAGCCCGGAACACATGCGGAAGGGCCCGGGAGCGATGTGCTCCCGGGCCCTTCCGGTGTTCCGCCGCTCCGTACGGAGGGAGGGAGGTCAGCCGCCCAGCGGCAGGCCGCCCAGGGTCTGGCCGGTCGGCAGGCCGCCGAGGCCGCCGCCCAGGGCGCCGCCGGTCGGGCCCTCGGCGCTCTCGGCGGCCACGCCGGCGGTCTTGCCGACGACCTGGCCCGCGGTGGTGCCGGCGGTGTCGCCGGCGACCTTCTCGGCGACCGGGGCGGCGGCCTCGCCGGCCTGGCCGACGACCTCGGTGGTGGCCTGCGAGGCGCCGTCGACGGTGCTGCCCGCCTCGGCGACGTCCACGGCGGTCAGGCTGCCCAGGGCGCCGGCCGGCGCGAGGCCGTGGTCGAGGGCGCTCGCGGAGCCGGCCGCACCGACCACGGGGGCTGCTCCGGCCGCGACGAGGAGGGCGGCGCGGGCGATCCGGCGGGTCAGGGGGAGGGACATGGTGCTCCTTCGACGAGGTGCGACGTGTGCGTTCGGACGCAGTGACAACCGGCCCCGGGGAGGGAGAGGTTGCGGCGGTCGAAGGTAAAGAATTGGCAATGCGTCGTATTGTCGGGCGGGGAGGAAAATGGACGAACGTGTCATTGCGCGAGCGTGTGGCGAACCGTCACTTCCCTTGTCCCGCAAGGGAATTGGGTGGCCGTCACCCCACCCGGGAAAACCGCCCCGGAACCGCGCCGAATTCCCCGCCCCCGGACCGGCGCCGTGCCACGGGCGAGTGAGGGAGGGAACGGCCGTGCGGGACGTTCCGGCTACTGCGCCAGCCGTATCCGGACGGAATCGCCGCCCGACGCCGCGCCGCCCGGGGACTTCGACCAGCCGCCCAGGGCCTCGCCCGCGCGCCAGACCCGGCCTCCGTAGGAGACCTCCGTGATGCGCAGCGACTCCGCCCGGGCCACCGCCCACTGCGCCAGCTCCCAGCCGCGCCGCTCGTCCGCGCCGGCCCCCGCGCCCGCCGCCGGCCGCACCGGCACCACGAGCACCGGCGGCTCCGCCGCCGACCGGCCCGCGCTCGGACCGCCGGTCACCGCCGCCGGGGCCGCCTTCTCGCCGAAGGCTCGTATCAGCTCCGTACGCACCCGCCGCGGATCGCCCGGCCCGCCCTCCTTCGGGTTCGCCGTGCAGCTGAGCCCGGCCGGCGTCCGGCCCGTCAGGGCGGCGGCGAGCAGCGCGGCGTCCGGTTCGTGCTTCGCGTACGCCTGCGGGAACCCGCTCTTCTGCACCTTCTGCGCCGCCACCGTCAGCGGCAGCCGCGAGTACCCCGGGACCTTCTCCAGGCCCTCGTAGAACCGCCCCGCCGAGTACACCGGGTCCATGATCTGCTCCGGCGTCCCCCAGCCCATGGACGGCCGCTGCTGGAAGAGGCCGAGCGAGTCCCGGTCGCCGTACCCGATGTTCCGCAGCGCCGACTCCTGGAGCGCCGTCGCGAGCGCGATCGTCACCGCCCGCTCCGGCAGCCCCCGGGTGGTGCCCACGGCCGAGATCGTCGCCGCGTTGGACGCCTGCTCCGGAGTGAACTCGTACCGGTGGTCGCCGCTGCCCACGCTGCACCGGGGGGTGCCCCTGCTGCCGGTCATCTGGTGGAGGCCGACGTACGAGGCGAGGCCGAGGAGCACGGCGAGGGCGGCCGCGGAGCGGGCGAGGCGGCCACGACGGGCGGGGCGGCCACGGCGGGCGGGGCGGATGGGCTCGGACACGGGCCCACCGTACTGGAGGCCGGGTTAGGGTCGGCATATGGCTGACATCACCCCGCTCGACACCCCCCTCGGCACCCCCCTCGACCTGTCCCTGGACGGGGCCGCGCTCACCGCCGCCCTCGTGGACTTCCCGTCCGTCAGCGGGACCGAGCGGCCCCTCGCGGACGCGATCGAGCGGGCCCTGCGCGCCCTGCCGCACCTCACCGTCGACCGGTACGGCAACAACGTCGTCGCCCGCACGACGCTCGGCCGCGCGGAGCGGGTCGTCCTCGCCGGCCACATCGACACCGTGCCGATCGCCGACAACGTGCCCTCGCGCCTGGACGAGGACGGCGTCCTGTGGGGCTGCGGCACCTCCGACATGAAGTCCGGCGTCGCCGTCCAGCTCCGGATCGCCGCCACCGTCCCCGCGCCCAACCGCGACCTCACCTTCGTGTTCTACGACAACGAGGAGGTCGCCGCCGACCTCAACGGCCTCGGGAAGATCGCCGCCGCGCACCCCGAGTGGCTGGAGGGCGACTTCGCGGTCCTCCTCGAACCCTCCGACGGCCAGGTCGAGGGCGGCTGCCAGGGCACCCTCCGCGTCGTCCTGCACACCGCCGGCGAGCGCGCCCACTCCGCCCGCTCCTGGATGGGCTCCAACGCCGTCCACGCCGCCGCCCCGATCCTCGCCCGCCTCGCCGCGTACGAACCGCGCAAGCCGGTCATCGACGGCCTGGAGTACCACGAGGGCCTCAACGCCGTGGCGATCTCGGGCGGCGTCGCCACCAACGTCATCCCCGACGCCTGCACCGTCACCGTCAACTACCGGTACGCGCCCGACCGCTCCCCGGCCGAGGCCCTGGCCCACGTCCGCGAGGTCTTCGCCGACTGCGACGTCGCCGAACTCGTCGTGGACGACGAGAGCCCCGGCGCCCTGCCCGGCCTCTCCCACCCCGCCGCGGAGGCCTTCATGAAGGCCGTCGGCGGCAGCGCGCACCCCAAGTTCGGCTGGACCGACGTCTCCCGCTTCAGCGCCCTCGGCGTCCCCGCCGTCAACTACGGACCGGGCGATCCCATGTACGCGCACAAGCGCGACGAGCACGTGGTGGTCGAGCGGATCCACCACTGCGAGGCCCGGCTCCGCGACTGGCTGACCGCCCGACTTCCGTAATTTCGCGTTTCGTCACCTGTGTCGGCCTACCCTGACCGGACCAGAAGATCAGTTGGCGGTCCACGGCGGGCCGCCGATCGGCGGAGGGAGCAGGCCATGGGCATTCCCGAGGGAGTGGCGAAGCCCGAGGAGCAGCGTCAGGGCCCGGTGCTCAGGCGCAGGGACCAGGTCCAGCCGGGCACGGCGGACCAGCGGCTGCTCGACACCGAGGGCGACTCGGAATGGGTGCACACCGACCCCTGGCGGGTCATGCGCATCCAGTCCGAGTTCGTCGAGGGGTTCGGCGCCCTCGCCGAACTGCCGAGCGCGATCAGCGTCTTCGGCTCGGCCCGCACCAAGCCGGACTCGCCCGAGTACGAGGCGGGCGTGCGGCTCGGCCGGGCGCTCGTCGAGGCGGGCTTCGCGGTCATCACGGGCGGCGGCCCCGGAGCCATGGAGGCGGCCAACAAGGGCGCCAGCGAGGCCAGGGGCGTCTCGGTGGGCCTCGGCATCGAGCTGCCCTTCGAACAGGGACTCAACCCGTACGTCGACATCGGCATGAACTTCCGGTACTTCTTCGTCCGCAAGACGATGTTCGTGAAGTACGCGCAGGGCTTCGTGGTCCTGCCCGGCGGCCTGGGCACCCTGGACGAGCTCTTCGAGGCGCTCACCCTGGTCCAGACCCGCAAGGTCACCCGCTTCCCGATCGTCCTCTTCGGGACGGAGTACTGGAAGGGCCTGGTCGACTGGCTGCGCGACTCGGTCGTCGCGGGCGGCAAGGCCTCCGAGCAGGACCTGCTGCTCTTCCACGTCACGGACGACGTGGAGGAGGCGGTCGCGCTGGTGAGCAAGGAGACCGGCAAGTAGGACCGGTCCGCTCACGGGGGGCGCCGCACCGCGGCGCCCCCTTCCCGCTTCTCCGGGGGCCGTACGGCAGGGGCTACGCCAGTCCGCGCCGCGCGACGGCCGGCGGGCGGTGACCGGCGATGGACGCCACCATGTCCAGGACCTGCTTCGTCTCCGCGACCTCGTGGACCCGGTAGACCTGCGCCCCCAGCCACGCGGAGACCGCCGTCGTCGCCAGGGTGCCGATCAGGCGCTCCTGCACCGGGCGGTCCAGGGTCTCGCCCACGAAGTCCTTGTTCGACAGGGACACCAGCACCGGCCAGCCGGTCTCCGCCATCTCGCCCAGCCGCCGGGTCGCCTCCAGGCTGTGCCGGGTGTTCTTCCCGAAGTCGTGCCCCGGGTCGATCATGATCCCGTCCCGGCGCACCCCCAGCGCCGCCGCCCGCTCCGCGAGGCCCACGGTCACCCGCAGGACGTCGGCCATCACGTCCTCGTACTCCACCCGGTGCGGCCGGGTCCGCGGCTCCGCGCCGCCCGCGTGCGTGCAGACGAGCCCCGCCCCGTACTTCGCGGCCACCTCCGCGAGCCGGGGGTCGACCCCGCCCCACGCGTCGTTCAGGACGTCCGCGCCGGCCTCGCAGACCGCCTCGCCGACGTCCGCGCGCCAGGTGTCCACGCTGATCACCACGTCCGGGTGGCGCCTGCGGACCTCGGCGACGAAGCCGACCGTGCGCCGCGCCTCCTCCTCGGCCGTCACCTCCTCGCCGGGGCCCGCCTTCACCCCGCCGATGTCCACGATCGCCGCCCCCTCGGCCACGGCCCGCTCGACCCGGTCGAGCGCCGGCTCGTCCAGGAAGGTCGCGCCCCGGTCGTAGAAGGAGTCCGGGGTCCGGTTCACGATCGCCATGACCACCGGCTCGTGCGGCCCGAATTCACGCCGTCCCAAGCGCAGCATCCCTTTTGTCCTCCCTCGCGTCCGTTCGCCTGCGACCCTAACCGCCGGTGACGCATGGCACGATCGGCACCGGACGGTTTCCACTCCGGGGAGAGGCGCGCAGTGTTCTGGTTTCTGCTCATCACGATGGTCGTGGTCGTGGCCGCGGTGACCCTGGCCGTGGTCGGCGGTGGCGACAGCGAGGTGCTGCCCGAGGTGGCGCCCGAGCAGCTCGTCGACCCCCTGCCGCTCGCCCGGCCGGTCGACCGCGCGGACGTCGAGGCGCTGCGCCTCCCCGTCGCCGCCCGGGGCTACCGGATGGCGGACGTGGACGACGTCCTGGTCCGCCTCGGCGCCGAACTGGCCGAGCGGGACGCCCGGATCGCCGAACTGGAGGAGGCGCTGGAGGGCGCGGGCGACGGCCCGGGGACGGGCCCCGGCTTCGGCTCCGGTTTCGGCCCCGCCTCCGACCCCGGCCCGGACCCCGACCTCGGCTCCGACCCCGACCCCGGTCCCGGCTCCGGTCCGGGCTTCCGTCCCGGCGACGCGCGGGACGAGCGCCCGTGACGGCCGGCGGCACGCTCACCGGACCGGACGGCCTCGCGCGCTGCCCCTGGGGCCTGTCGGCCGAGGACTACACGGCGTACCACGACGAGGAGTGGGGCCGGCCGGTCCACGGCGACGACGCCCTCTTCGAACGCCTCTCCCTGGAGGCCTTCCAGTCGGGCCTGTCCTGGATCACGATCCTGCGCCGCCGCGAGGGCTTCCGGCGCGCCTTCGCGGGCTTCGGCATCGCCGCCGTCGCCGCCTTCGGCGAGGCCGACCGCGAACGGCTCCTCCTGGACGCGGGCATCATCCGCAACCGGGCCAAGATCGACGCCACCCTCGCCAACGCGAAGCTGCTCGCCGGCTGGGGGCCGGGCGAGCTGGAGACCCTGATCTGGTCGTACGCCCCCGACCCGGAGACCCGCCCGGCCCCGCGCACGCTCGCCGACGTCCCGGCGGTCACCGACGAGTCCACGGCCCTCTCCAAGGCCCTCAAGAAGCGCGGCGTCCGCTTCGTCGGCCCCACCACGGCCTACGCCCTGATGCAGGCCTGCGGCCTGGTCGACGACCACCTCGCGGACTGCGCGGCCCGGGGCGGCGGCCTCGCCACCGCCCCGGAGAAGGACCGGGAGAAGGCCCCGGCGGAGACCGCCTAGGAGAACGGTCCGGGAGAACCGCCGAGGAGAACGGTCTAGCGGCCCAGGTACTCCGGCTTCTCCTTGGCGATGAAGGCGCGGACCGCGATGGCGTGGTCCTCCGACGCGCCCGCCAGGGTCTGCAGCTCCTCCTCCTTGTCCAGGGCCTCGGAGAGCGAGCGGTCGGCGCCGTACGCCAGGGACTCCTTCAGGGCCGCGTACGCCACCGTCGGGCCCTCCGCGAGCTTCCGGGCCACCTTCGCCGCCTCGGCGGCCAGGTCGGCGGCCGGGACCAGGCGGTTCGCGATGCCCAGCTCGTACGCCTCCCGGGCACTGATCGAGCGCGGGAAGAGCAGCAGGTCGGAGGCGCGGCTCGCGCCGATCAGGCGCGGCAGCGTCCAGGACACGCCCGAGTCGGCGGTGAGCGCCACGCCCGCGAAGGAGGTGTTGAAGGAGGCCGTCTCCGCGACCACCCGGTAGTCCGCCGCGAGCGCGAAGCCGAAGCCGGCCCCCGCCGCGACGCCGTTCACGCCCGCGACCACCGGCTTCCGCATGCCGGCGAGGGCCCGCACGATCGGGTTGTAGTGGTCGCGGACCGTGTTCATGGTCTCGCGCGTGCCGGACTCCTGGTCCGCCAGGAGCAGCCCCACGTGCTCCTTCAGGTCCTGCCCGACGCAGAACGCCCGGTCCCCGGCCGCCGTGAGCAGCACCGCCCGCACGGCGGGGTCCGACGCGGCCGTCTCCGCCGCCTCCCGGAGGGCGACCTTCGTCGCGACGTTCATCGCGTTCATGGCCTCGGGCCGGTTGAGCGTGATGGTCGCGAGCCCGTCGCTCACCTCGTACAGCACCGTGTCCGCCATGGGTTTCCTCCGCCTCGTCGCGTGGTTGACCAGCACAGCATGGCGGAGATCGCCCCCGCCGCACATGTGAGCTGCGTCAAAGAAAGGAGGGGTGCGGGCGGACGCCGAGCGGCGAAGTATCGCAGGCCGACCGCCGAAATGTGGGGTTATGAGAGAGCGCGTTGCGCAAGCGATGCCATTCGATGTTGGTCATCGGGTCCTGCCATGCGGGATAATGACCTGGAAGCAATGTGTTCGAAGCCGGTGACGCGTGCTCCACACCAAGGAGCTGCCCGGTTGTCGATGGGCTGGTTTCAGGAAGGGGAACAAGCATGGCGGCCATGAAGCCGCGGACGGGTGACGGCCCGCTCGAGGTGACCAAGGAGGGGCGGGGCATCGTCATGCGCGTTCCGCTCGAAGGCGGCGGTCGGCTTGTCGTCGAGCTGACCCCCGACGAGGCCGAGGCGCTGGGCGACGCCCTCAAGAAGGTCGTCGGCTGACCCTCTCTCCAGGATTTCCACCGCTGCCCCGGTCCGGTCCGCCGCGCCGGGGCAGCGGTGCGTCCGGAGGCGGTGCGGCTCCGGTCAGCCGCGGCGCACCGCGCACAGCAGGCCGTCGCCCACCGGCAGCAGCGAGGCCACCAGCTCCTGGCTCTCCCGCACCGCCCGCAGCAGCTCGCGGACCCGCTGGACCTCCGCCGGCTGCGCCGACGAGTCGATCGTCCGCCCGTCCGCGAAGACGCCCTCGAAGCAGACCAGACCCCCAGGTCGGAGCAGGCGCAACGATTCAGCGAGATAGTCCAGGTACTCCAGGCGGTCGCCGTCGCAGAACACGAGGTCGTACCCGCCGTCCGCGAGCCGGGGCAGCACGTCCAGGGCGCGTCCGGGGATGAACCGGGCCCGGTTGCCCGCGAAGCCCGCCGCCCGGAACGCCGTCTTGGCCAGCTGCTGCCGCTCCGGCTGGAGGTCCACCGTCGTCAGGACCCCGTCCGGCCGCATCCCGAGCAGCAGGTAGATGCCCGACACGCCCGTACCGGTTCCGATCTCCGCCACCGCCTTGGCGTCCGCCGTCGCGGCGAGCAGGCGCAGCGCCCCGCCGGTGCCCGGCGACACCGAGGGCAGCCCTGCCTCGTCGGCCCGCTCACGGGCCCAGCGCAGTGCTTCGTCCTCGGCGACAAAGGCGTCGGCGAACGCCCAGCTCGTCTGCCGGTTGGCGGTAATGGCCCTCTCCTGTCCCCATAGTTGGCGCAACGGTGACTGTATCCGCTGCCGACGGGAACCCGCAGATGGGACCGTGCGTTCACCGGGGGAGGGACGCGACGGAGGCAGCCGGGCGAGCCGGTTCCAAATTCGCGTAAAGATTCTTATCCGGAACTAACGGGCGAGGTGGCTATGGTAGGGGCTCCACTGGACACCACCAGAGCCGACAGGGGAGGTGCGGCTGAGCCTGTGGATCGGGGAGGAGTGCTTCGGCGTCTTCTCAGGTCGGCGGGTGAGCCGAAATCCGTGACCGACACCGCTGACCGTTCCCGCACCGCCGACTCCGCACCCACCACCGCGACCTTCGCATCGGATGCGGAATCGCAGGCGTGGACGCCTCCCACGTGGGAGGAGATCGTCAGCACGCACAGTGGCCGGGTCTACCGCCTCGCCTACCGCCTCACGGGCAACCAGCACGACGCCGAGGACCTCACCCAGGAGGTCTTCGTCCGCGTCTTCCGCTCGCTGTCGACGTACACCCCCGGCACCTTCGAGGGCTGGCTCCACCGCATCACCACCAACCTCTTCCTCGACATGGTCCGCCGCAAGCAGCGCATCCGCTTCGACGCGCTCGCCGACGACGCCGCCGAGCGGCTGCCCAGCCGCGAGCCCTCGCCGCAGCAGGTCTTCAACGACACGCACTTCGACGCCGACGTGCAGCAGGCCCTCGACACCCTCGCGCCCGAGTTCCGCGCGGCCGTCGTCCTCTGCGACATCGAGGGACTGTCGTACGAGGAGATCGCCGCCACCCTCGGAGTGAAGCTCGGCACCGTCCGCAGCCGGATCCACCGCGGGCGCTCCCACCTCCGCAAGGCGCTCAAGCACCGCTCTCCCGAGGCTCGGGCGGAGCGTGCGCTCGCCTCCGTCGGATGGGAGGCGGGGACAGCGTGAGCGGCACACTCCCCACATCACCGACCCCCGCGGAGCACCACCTCGGGGACCGGCTGGCCGCGCTCGTCGACGGCGAGCTGGGCCACGACGCCCGCGAGCGGGTCCTCGCGCACCTCGCGACCTGTGCCCGCTGCAAGGCCGAGGCCGACGCGCAGCGCACCCTCAAGAGCGTCTTCGCCTCCGCCGCGCCCCCGCCGCCCTCCGAGGGCTTCCTCGCGCGGCTCCAGGGCCTCCCCGGCGGGCCCGGCGGTCCGTCGGGAGATCCCGGGGGGCCGGAGGGCCCCGGAGGCCGGAAGAGCCCCCTCGAAGATCTCCTCGGCGCCCGGGGGGTGAAGTCGGACGGCTTCGCCACGGCGGCGGTCGTCACCCCGCACCCGGGACGGCCCGACTCGGGCTTCCGCATACACGAGGTCGGTGACCGCGCCCCGGGCTCCGGCGGGCGCGGGCGGCGCTTCGCCTTCGCGGCGGCCAGCGCCGTCTCGTTCGCGGCCATCGCCCTCGGCGGCACACTGCCCCTGGACGCGTCGGTGAACGCGGGCGGGCGCGGGGCCCAGGGCACGGGCAGCGCCGTCACCCCGCTGCGCACCGCCGCCGCGGGCGGCGCCGGTACCGGTACGTCCCTCGGCCGCGGCACGCGCTCCGGCGAGCGCACGGGCGCGCAGGCCGTCGCCGCCGCGCCGCTCGGGCCCGGTGCGGTCACCCCGGCGGCGGTCCCGCAGGGGCCGGTGGCGGCCGTGGTCCCGCTGACGGTCGGGCACTCCTTCGTCCCGCCCCGGGTGGCCGTGGGCCTCTCGTACCCGCCTTCCCGCCCGCTACTCCCCCTCTCGCCGTTCGTCCGGACGACGAGACCGGCCCTCCCGCCGGCCTTCGGTCCCGGACCCGGTCCGGCGCCGAGTCCGGCGACCACGCCGCTCGGCTCCCACCGTTGACCCACTACCTGGTTGAATCCAGGGACAGTGGCGTCCGATCCAGGGGCGCGGACGGGTCAGCGGTTGCGGGGAGAGCATGAACAACGGGAAGCCGAACTGGTGGAGCCGTCCTTCGAGCACACCGGAGGCGGCGCGGATACCCACGCCGCCTCCGTCCGGTGACGGCGACGGCGACTTCCCCCTGCCCGCGCCGCAACCGCCGACGACACCCCCGGCCCGGGCTCCCGAGCCCGCCGGGGCCGACTCCCGGGCCGCCGGGCCCACGGGAGCCGGCCCCCAGGCCACCGGACATGCCGGGGCCGGACCCCAGGCCGCCGGGCCCACCGGGGCCGACCTCCGGGCCGCCGAGCCCGCCGGAGCCGGTGCCCGGGCCGTCGAAGCTGCCGGCACGGGACCCCAGGGCCCCGAGCCCGTCGCGGCCGGCTCTCCGGACGCCGCGCCCTCCGTCGTCCTGACCAAGGGCGAGCCCCGGGACCCGGCTCCGGAAGGGGTGCCGCACGTCCAGGACCATGTCCCCGCCCCCGCGCCGCAGGCACAGCCCCTGCACGCCCCCGACGAGTACCGGACGCCGCCCTACGGCGAGCCCGGGCCGTGGGCGCCCGCGCCGCCCGTGCAGCGCCCCCCGGCCCCGGTGCCGCCCCACCAGCCCGGCCCCGTACCGCCGCACCCGCATCCGCAGGGCCCCGCGCCCTGGGTGCAGTACGACCCCTGGGGCGTCGGCGGCCCCGCGCTGCCGCCCCCGCCCGCGAAGAGGTCCCGCAAGGGGCTCGCCGTCGCCGGGGCTCTCGTCTTCGCGCTGATCACCGGCGTCATCGGCGGCGGGATCGGCGCGTACGTCGAGCGCAACGGCGGACTCACCACCGTCGAACTGCCCCAGTCCGACGCCAAGGACACCGGCCGCGCCCCGGAGAGCGTGGCCGGGATCGCCGCCAGCGCCCTGCCCGGCGTGGTCACCCTGCACGTCAGGGGCGGCGGCTCGTCCGGCACCGGCACCGGCTTCGTCCTGGACACCAAGGGCCACATCCTCACCAACAACCACGTCGTGGACGGGGCCCGGTCCTCCGCGGACATCTCGGTGACCTTCTCCAGCGGCGAGACCGCCCGCGCCAAGCTCGTCGGCAAGGACACCGGCTACGACCTGGCCGTCGTCCAGGTCACCGGCGTCTCCGGGCTCAAGCCCCTGCCGCTCGGCAACTCCGACGGCGTCCGCGTCGGCGACCCCGTCGTCGCCATCGGCGCCCCCTTCGACCTCTCCAACACCGTCACCTCCGGCATCATCAGCGCCAAGGAGCGCCCGATCACCGCCGGCGGCGAGAAGGGCGACGGCAGCGACATCAGCTACGTCGACGCCCTCCAGACCGACGCCCCCATCAACCCCGGCAACTCCGGCGGCCCCCTCCTCGACTCCAAGGCCCGGGTCATCGGCATCAACAGCGCGATCCGCGCGGCCGGCGGCTCCGGCGGCGACGGCGAGGGCGGCGGCGCCAGCCAGCCCGGCTCCATCGGCCTCGGCTTCGCCATACCGATCAACCAGGGCAAGCGGGTCGCCGAGGAGCTCATCAACACGGGCAAGGCCACCCACCCGGTCATCGGCGTCAGCCTCGACATGCAGTACAGCGGCGACGGCGCCCGCGTCGGCCAGAAGGGCAAGGACGGCACCGCGTCCGTCACGCCCGGCGGCCCGGCCGCCAAGGCGGGGCTCCGGCCCGGCGACGTCATCACCAAGGTCGACGGCCAGCGGGTCCACAACGGCGAGGAGCTGATCGTGAAGATCCGCGCCCACCGCCCCGGCGACCGCCTGGAGCTCACCCTGGAGCGCGACGGCAAAGAGCTGACAAAGACGTTGACGCTCGGCTCCTCGCAGGGCACCTGAGCGCCATGCGGCGGACACCGCGAGGTACCCGCCCGGAGGTTTCGGCGGGTACCGTGGACCGGGCCCTGGACCGGCGTGAAGGAGCGACAAGGTGTTCACCGACATAGGCGCACTCGAGCTGGTGACGCTCGTGGTCCTCGCCGTGCTCGTCTTCGGACCGGACAAGCTCCCGAAGGTGATCCAGGACGTCTCGCGCTTCATCCGCAAGATCCGCGAGTTCTCCGACAGCGCGAAGAGCGACATCCGCAGCGAGCTGGGCCCGGAGTTCAAGGACTTCGAGTTCGAGGACCTCAACCCCAAGACGTTCCTCCGCAAGCAGCTGGAGACCAACGAGGACCTCCGGGAGCTCAACGAGCTGCGGAGCACCTTCGACCTCAAGAAGGAGATGAACGAGGTCGCCGACGCGGTCCACGGCCGCGAGACCCTGCCCGCCGTCAACGGCTCGGCGGGCGCCGGGACGACGGCGAACGGCTCCCCGGCGGGCACCCCGGACCTCCTCAAGAAGCAGGACCGGCCGGCCGCCGCCGAGCGCCCCCCGTACGACTCCGACGCGACCTGACGACGGGCTGTCACCGATCCGGCGCGCCCCGGTGGCTATCCTCGCTCTGTTGACGGAACGAGGAGGCGGCCGAGATGGAGACCACGAACCGGGTGGGGACCACGAGCCGGGCGGAGGGCAGACCCGCGGCCCGGCGGGCCGGCGAGGGCTACCTGCGGGCGCCCTTCGCCTGGTACGGCCTCGACGAGGCGTTCACCGGGCCGCGCTGGCTGATGCAGGTCGGCACGGCGGCGGACGGCAGCGTGCAGCACGGGTCGACCGGGCACGGCGAGGCGCCGTCGATAAAGTCCGACGCGAGCGGCACGGAGAAGGAGCGTTTCGCCGTCGTCGTGACGGTCGCGGCGAGCCCCGTGCGGCGGACCGGCGACGGGACGGGCGTCCTGGAGGCGACCACGGTCTCCTCCGCCGCCTGGCTGGCCGGCTCCGGACTGCTCGTCCACACCTGGCCGGCCTCGCTCGACCACATGACGCGCGACAACTGGCTGGACCAGCAGACCGAGACGGCCTTCGAGCTGGCCGACGACCTCGACGGGCCCGCCTGGACGACGCTCTCGCTGCCCGTGGACGGGGTGCCGGTGTCGTTCCACTACCGCGAGACCGAGTTCGGCTGGGTCCTGGCCGGCTCGGCGGCGGGCGTGCACCTGGGGGCGTACGGGCGGGGGATGAGCGCGTACGGGCTCGGGTTCTCGCAGATCAAGGACCTCGACGCGTACGCCTGAGGACATGAGGAAGGGGCGCCCCGTACGGGGGCGCCCCTTCTCCGTGCGTCAGGACCTCCGTGCGTCAGGACCTCCGTGCGTCAGGGCTCAGAACTTGTTCCGCGGCGTGATGCCCAGGCTCATGCCCGACAGGCCGCGCTGGCGGCCGCCCAGCTTGCCCGCGATGGCGCGGAGCGCCGCGCCGGCGGGGGAGTCCGGGTCGGACAGGACGACCGGCTTCCCGTCGTCGCCGCCCTCGCGCAGCCGCACGTCGATCGGGATCGAGCCCAGGACCGGGACCGTCGCGCCCGTGGTCTGCGTCAGGCCGTCCGCGACCTTCTGGCCGCCGCCGGTGCCGAAGACGTCCACCATCTCGTCGCAGTGCGGACACGGCAGGCCCGCCATGTTCTCCACGACGCCGACGATCTTCTGGTGGGTCTGGACGGCGATCGAGCCGGCCCGCTCGGCGACCTCGGCCGCCGCCTGCTGCGGGGTGGTGACGACCAGGATCTCGGCGTTCGGCACGAGCTGCGCGACCGAGATCGCGATGTCGCCGGTGCCCGGGGGCAGGTCCAGGAGCAGGACGTCCAGGTCGCCCCAGTACACGTCCGCGAGGAACTGCTGGAGCGCGCGGTGCAGCATCGGACCGCGCCACACCACCGGCGCGTTGCCCGGGGTGAACATGCCGATGGAGATGACCTTCACGCCGTTCGCCGACGGCGGCATGATCATGTTCTCGACCTGGGTCGGAAGACCGTCCGCGCCCAGCATCCGGGGCACGCTGTGGCCGTAGATGTCGGCGTCCACGACACCGACCTTCAGACCGTCGGCGGCCATCGCGGCCGCCAGGTTCACGGTCACGGAGGACTTGCCGACGCCGCCCTTGCCGGACGCCACCGCGTACACCCGGGTCAGCGAGCCGGGCTTCGCGAACGGCACCTCGCGCTCGGCGGTCGTGCCGCGCAGCGCCGCCGCCAGCTCCTTGCGCTGCTCGTCGCCCATCACGTCCAGCGACACGTCGACGGCGGTGACGCCCTCGACCCGGGACACGGCCTCGGTCACCCGCTGGGTGATGGTGTCGCGCATGGGGCAGCCGGCGACGGTCAGGTAGACCGTGACGGCGACCCTGCCGTCCGGTTCGATCTCCACCGACTTGACCATGCCGAGCTCAGTGATCGGCTTGTTGATCTCAGGGTCGTTCACCGTCGCCAGTGCTTCGAGCACCGCGTCTTCCGTAGCCATACCGACGATGGTACGGCGCCGACCACCGGCCCATGAAAGGGCTGTCAACGGTCGGGTACGTCACTTCCCCGGGTGCCGCCGGACGGGAATGGATCCCGGCGCTCCTCCATCTCCTTGAGGAGGTCCTGGAGCTCGGAGCGGATCCAGTCGCGGGTGGCGACCTCGCCCAGGCCCATGCGCAGCGCCGCGATCTCCCGCGTCAGGTACTCGGTGTCCGCGATCGACCGCTCGTTCTGCTTCCGGTCCTGCTCCAGGTTGACCCGGTCCCGGTCGTCCTGCCGGTTCTGCGCGAGCAGGATCAGCGGCGCCGCGTACGAGGCCTGGAGGGACAGCGCGAGCGTCAGGAAGATGAACGGGTACTCGTCGAACTTCAGCGGCCCCGGCGCGAAGATGTTCCACAGCACCCAGACGACGATCGTCAGCGTCATCCAGACCAGGAACCGGCCCGTCCCCAGGAAGCGGGCGATCCGCTCCGACAGGCGCCCGAAGGCCTCGGGGTCGTACTCCGGAAGCAGTCTGGCCCGGCGCTCGCGCGGCAGGTCGAGCCGGATCCGGGGCGCGGCCCGCTCCCGGTCCCGCTCGCGCTCCCGGTCCTGCGTGCGTTCAGCGGCCATGCCCCGCCCCCTCCGCCTCGTGCTCCTCGTGGAACTCGGTCTCGCGCCAGTCGTCCGGCAGCAGGTGGTCCAGGACGTCGTCGACGGTCACCGCGCCGAGCAGGGAGCCGCTCTCGTCCACGACGGGCGCGGCCACCATGTTGTACGCGGCCAGGTAGCTGGTGACGGCCGGCAGCGGGGTGTCCGGGCCGAGCGGCGGCAGGTCGCTGTCCACGATCGAGCTGACCAGGGTGAACGGCGGGTCCCGCAGGAGCCGCTGGAAGTGCACCGTGCCCAGGTACTTCCCCGTCGGCGTCTCGTCCGGCGGCCGGCACACGTACACCTGCGCGGCGAGGGCCGGGGACAGGTCCTGCTGGCGGACCCGGGCGAGCGCGTCCGCGACGGTCGCGTCCGGCCGCAGCACGATCGGCTCCGTCGTCATCAGACCGCCCGCCGTGCGCTCCTCGTACGCCAGGAGGCGGCGCACGTCCGCCGCGTCGTCCGGCTGCATCAGGGTCAGCAGCCGCTCCTGGTCCTCCTCGGGCAGCTCGGACAGCAGGTCGGCCGCGTCGTCCGGGTCCATCGCCTCCAGGACGTCGGCCGCGCGCTCCTCCTTCAGCTTGCCGAGGATCTCGATCTGGTCGTCCTCCGGGAGCTCCTCCAGGACGTCCGCGAGCCGGTCGTCGTCGAGGGCCGCGGCCACCTCGGCGCGGCGCTTGGGGGAGAGGTGGTGCAGGGCGTTGGCCAGGTCGGCCGGGCGCAGCTTCTCGAAGGTGGCGAGCAGGTTCTCGGCGCCCTGGCCGTGCTCCTCCAGGGAGAAGCCGGTGACGGCCGACCACTCGACGGTCAGCGTCTCGCCCTTGCGGCGCAGCGCCCCGCCCTTGCCCTTGCGGACGAAGACCTTGTCGATCTCCCACTCGCGGCGGGCGGGCAGCTGCTGGATGGCGATGTCGAGGACGGTGACCTCCTCGCCCTCCCGGCCGTCGGCCCCCACGAGCCGCACCCGCCGGTCCAGGAGCTCGCCGAGGACGAGCCGTTCGGTGGGGCGCTGCTCGAAGCGGCGCATGTTGACCACGCCGGTGGTGATGACCTGGCCGGACTCGACGCCGGTGATCCGGGTCATGGGCACGAAGACCCGGCGGCGGCTCAGCACCTCCACGACCATGCCGAGCAGGCGCGGCGGGCGGCGGCCGACCCGGAGCATGGCCACCAGGTCGCTGACCCGGCCGACCTGGTCGCCGACGGGGTCGAAGACGGGGACCCCCGCCAGGTGCGAGACGAAGATCCGGGGGGCGCCTGCCGCCATGCCACGCGCCTCCTCGGTGTCGCACGATTCCAGTCCTCGCAGCGCCCCGCCGGTGATCACGGAGCCCTACCGGTTCAGGCTAGCCCGTGCCGGTACGGGCCGCCCCGGCAGTGCCTCCGTACGGCTGCCTGCGGGGGGCGCCGGCCGGCCCGGGTACGCTGCGGTCTGCTGTTACCCCGGTACCGGAGCCGGAACCCCCGGTACCGGTACGGGTACCGGACCCCGCCCTTCCGCCCGGCCGGGTCCCGGCGCCCGTACGCCCGCACGATCACGAGAGGCAGCGCAGATGACCGTCCGCACCCCGGCATCGCGTATCCGCGGGGCCGTCGTGCCCCTGGCGCTCTGCGCCGGACTGGTGGCGGGGCTCGCGGCCTGCGCCGAGGACCCGGACGAGGGGACCAACGGGGTCGGGCGGCTCGCCGCCCCCGACATCGAGCGCGAGGCGCGGAAGGTGGCGGACGGGGCGAGTTCGGTGCGCCTGGCCGGAACGCTGGTCAGCAAGGGCGGCGCCTTCAAGCTGAACATGCGCCTCAAGCAGGACGGCGCCACCGGCTCGGTGACGACGAGGAACAGCACCTTCGAGCTGATGCGGGTCGGGGACGTGCTCTACCTGAAGGCCGACGCCGGCTTCTGGTCCCACGACAAGGGCGACGCGAAGCCGACGAAGGAGGACGTCGAGGCCGCCGAGAAGCTGGACGGCAAGTACGTGAAGGTGCCGCAGGACGACCCCTCGTACAAGCAGCTGCGCGGCTTCACCGACATGAAGCCGCTGCTCGACGGGCTGATCGGGCTGCACGGCGAGAAGGTCAAGGGCGACCGCACGCGGATCGGCGCGGTCCGCACGATCAAGGTCAAGGGCGGCGCGGACGGCGGGGGCGGCGTCCTCGACGTGTCCCTGGACGGCTCCCCGTACCCCGTGCAGTTCGCGCGCGGCGGCGGCGGGGGCGTGGTGACGCTCTCCGACTGGAACAAGGACTTCCCGCTCGCCGAGCCGACGAAGGACGAGATCGTGGACTACGGGAAGCAGCTGCCCCGCGGCTGAGGATTCCCGAGGGGCCCGCCGCTCAGCGGCGCTTGCGGCGCTTCAGGAGCAGCCGCGGGAGCGCGGCCGGCACGGGGCGGCGGGTCGTGGCCGCCGTGGGCAGCGGTACGGCCGCCAGGGAGCCGTCCGGCAGCCCGGCGGCGACCTCGCGCGGGTCGAGCCGCAGCACCCGGCACTCGCGCGCCCAGCGCTCCGGCATCGCCTCGCCGTCGGGCGCGTTGAGCCGCTTGCCCTTCAGCTCCGCGACGGCCGCGTCCCACTCCTCCGTACCGGCGGCGAGCTCGCGCACGGCGGCCGTCCAGGCGACGATCCGGCCGCCCTTGTCCTTGCTGCGGACGGTCACCTCGGCCGTCCCGCCGTCCACCAGGCCCGGCAGCGGCTGCTCGCCGGGGCCGTCGCCGACGACGAGCGCGGCGCCGTCGTGCCAGACGTGCCAGAGCGCGCGGGCGGGCCCGGTGCCGCGCACCCACACCAGGCCGGACTTCTTGGTGGCCTCCTCGACGAGGGCGGGCCCGAGCGACTGATCGGTCATGCCCGCAGCCTATCGATCCGGGCCGGGGCTACAGCCAGCCGTTGCGCTTGAGGGTGCGGTGGATGGTGAGGCAGACCAGGACGATGCCGGTGAGCACCATCGGGTAGCCGTACTTCCAGTGCAGCTCCGGCATGTGGTCGAAGTTCATGCCGTAGACCCCGCAGACCGCCGTGGGGACGGCGACGATCGCCGCCCACGAGGTGATCTTGCGCATGTCCTCGTTCTGCGCGACGGTCGCCTGCGCCAGGTTGGCCTGGAGGATCGAGTTGAGGAGTTCGTCGAAGCCGACGACCTGCTCCTGGACGCGGGCGAGGTGGTCGGCGACGTCCCGGAAGTACTTCTGGATGTCCGGGTCCACCAGCCGCATCGGCCGCTCGCTGAGCAGCTGCATCGGCCGGAGCAGCGGGGTGACGGCCCGCTTGAACTCCAGTACCTCGCGCTTGAGCTGGTAGATCCGGCCGGTGTCCGTGCCGCGCGTGGAGCCCTTCACGGCCGGCGAGAAGACGTCGATCTCCAGCTGGTCGATGTCCAGCTCGACGGCGTCGGCGACCGCGATGTAGCCGTCGACGACGTGGTCCGCGATGGCGTGCAGGACGGCCGAGGGGCCCTTGGAGAGCAGTTCGGGCTCGCCCTGGAGGCGGTGGCGGAGGTTGCGCAGGGAGCCCTGGCCGCCGTGCCGGACGGTGATGACGAAGTCGGGGCCGGTGAAGCACATGACCTCGCCGGTCTCCACGACCTCGCTGGTCGCGGTGAGTTCGGTGTGCTCGACGTAGTGGATCGTCTTGAAGACGGTGAAGAGGGTGTCGTCGTACCGCTCCAGCTTGGGCCGCTGGTGGGCGTGGACGGCGTCCTCGACGGCGAGCGGGTGCAGCCCGAACTCGGCGGCGATGCCGGCGAATTCGGCCTCGGTCGGCTCGTGCAGGCCGATCCAGGCGAAGCCGCCCTTCTCCCGCACGCGCCGCATCGCGCCGCGCGGGGTCAGGCACGCGTCGTCCTCGACCCGGCGCCCGTCGCGGTAGACGGCGCAGTCCACGACGGCGGTGGACGCCGAGTGGTCGCGGGTGGGGTCGTACGCGGTGTACGTGGTGGGGGTCTTGCGCAGGGGGTGCCGCAGGCTCGGACGGACGGCGGCACGCAGGTCACGGATCATCGACATGGGCATGCTCCTTCACGGAGAGGCCGTCGGCGAGCGTGGCACAGCCCGGAATGGGGACGTGGAGCTACGTCGTCCACAAAGCGGGCGGCACCGGGGGATCGCGGTGACGGCGTTCGCTACAGACATTCGCTACAGACAGGCAAAGGACGAAGTGCTCTTCCGTCGTGCGAGATGCCGGAGAAGGAGGACCGCGCGGTTCGTACGGGGCCGTGGGGCCGAGGGTCGCGCGGGCCCGGGATCACCGGGAGGAGGGACGCACCGGGCTCGGGTGCGGGGCGGAAGAGCCGCTGGTACTGCCCGACCGACTTCGGTCCATCGCAGCCCCACCTCCTCCGGCCGGTCCCCCGTGGGGGATGACGTGTGACGAGTGGTCGGGGGATCCAACGCTCCCGGCCAGCGGCCAAGACTATCAGCCGACAGAGGGTCAATCCCTTCCTTTGCCCGTTCCATACGCGCTTTATGCTCAACGCATGGGAGAAGTTCTTGCTCTGGTCGAGGCCCGGTTGCGAACGGCCCTCGGGGAACCGGACGCGCGCGCCGCGGTGACGTTTCTCGGTACGGACCGGATCGAGGTGCTCCGCTTCGTCGAGGGCGATCTCGTGCGGTACGCGACCCTCGGGATGTCCGCGCAGCCGATGGCCGATCCGACCGCCGTGCTCGCCGATCCGGTGAAGGGCCCGCGCGCGGAGCTCGTCCTCACCGTGCGGGCCGGCCTCGCCGACACCGACAAGGTGCTGCGCCCGCTCGCGGTGCTCGCCGCCACCCCGCAGGTCGAGGGCGTGGTCGTGGCCCCGGGCGCCTCGCTCGACGTGGGCGAACCGCTCTGGCCGGGCGCCCCCTTCGGCTCGGTCCTGGTCGCGGAGCCGGGCGGCCTGGTGGAGGACCTGGAGCTGGACGGGCCCATGGACCCGGTCCGGTTCCTGCCGCTGCTGCCGATGACCTCGAACGAGGCGGCGTGGAAGCGGGTGCACGGGGCGCAGGCCCTGGAGGAGCGCTGGCTGGCACGGGGGACGGACCTGCGCGATCCCCTGCGCAGGTCCGTGGAGCTGGACTGAGGGCGCGTACGGCCCGGGGCCCGGCCGCGGTCCCGGGTCCGGTCGCCGGATCCGCTCCCGGTTTCGGCCCCGGCCCTGTTCACCGGACCCGGGGCGAGGCCGTGCGGGCGATCAGGCCGGCGACCACCACGTAGACGACGGCGGGGACGCCGTAGTCGAGCAGCACCTGAAGGGTGTGCCCCGAGACGTCGAACAGCCCGATCGACCAGGCGGCGAGCCAGTCGGCGGCGCTGTGGAACCAGCCGACGACCGTGTTGCCCCGGTTGGCGTCGAGCAGGTCGAGGGCGATCCACACGGCGAGGATGCCCGCGAGCACGTTGGCCACGGTTCTTATGACGGAGTCGATGCCTCTCATGGGGTCCGTTTTGCCCGCGCCCGCCGAGGCAAACGGGCACCGGGCCGCCCGGGCGGGCGAACGGGCCGGTAAGTGCAAGCTACACCTATATGGGGAGGTGCTGCGCGGGTATAGCGGAAGGGATGTGCGAGTGGGCGGCCCGTGTCGGACGGGTGATCGTTCGGGGTCGTCCTTGACGCGGGAAGGAAGGGGTAGGACCGTTGAGCCCTATGAGGGGCGAACCCAGTTGCCCGAAGTGCGGTGGCCGGGTCAGAGCGCCCGGTCTCTTCGCCGACTCCTGGCAGTGTGACGTGCACGGCTCGGTGCACCCGCTCCAGCCCGTCGTCCCGCCCAGCGTCGAGGCCCTCGGCGTCGTGGTGCACCGCTCCCAGGTGCCCGTGTGGATGCCGTGGCCCCTGCCGGTCGGCTGGCTCTTCACCGGCGTCGCGTACGCGGGTGACGACCGCAGCGGCGGACGCGCGACCGCCGTCGCCTGCTCGGGCCCCGGCCCGCTCGGCGGGATCGGGGAACTGCTCCTGGTCGCCGAGGAGCTGGGCGTCGGACTCGGCGCCCGGTACGCCGGCATCGACGGGCCCGATCCCGGCGCCGGCATGGCCATCGAGAAGCCGCCCCAGACGAAGGTGCTCGCCGCCGGACGCCCCACCCCGCTCTGGCACGTCAACGGCGCCCCGCACGACCGCGCGGTCTTCGCGGGCGAGGCGCGCGGTCTGTGGCTGTGGGCGATCGTCTGGCCCGAGCAGTCCGGCCTCCTGATGTACGACGAGCTGGTCCTGACGGACCTGCGCGACGCCGGCGCCGAGGTCGAACTCCTGCCGTGCGGGGCGCTCACCCCACGACTGCTGGGCTGAGACCGCCGCCGGACCCGAGGCCTTCAGGCTTGAGACCTGCCGGCCGAGGTCCCGCCGAGCCGGGATCGCCGCGCCGACGTCCTGCCGGGCCCGTGTCTCTCGGGTGGGTCGCCGTGCGGGCCGGGCTTTGTCTCCGGCCCAGCCCCTGCCGGGCCCGGTCCCTTCGGCGGATCGCCGTGCGGTCGCGTCCTGTCTCCGCTCCCGCCCCGCCCCGGACCCCGGGCGTTCCTTCCGTACGGGCGTGTTCGATTCGCCCGTTATGCTGGAGCGTCCCCACGGCGGGCCCGACCCCGATCCGCCGGACACGCCCCCGTCCGTCCCGAGCCCCCGGAGTACCGCGTCGTGCGCATCGACCTGCACACCCACTCCACGGCCTCCGACGGCACGGACTCCCCGGCCGAGCTCGTGCGGAACGCAGCCGCCGCCGGGCTCGACGTCGTCGCCCTCACGGACCACGACACCACCCGCGGCCACGCCGAGGCGATCGCCGCACTGCCCGAGGGGCTGACCCTCGTCACCGGGGCCGAGCTGTCCTGCCGGGTCGACGGCATCGGCCTGCACATGCTCGCGTACCTCTTCGACCCGGAGGAGCCCGCGCTCCTCGCCGAGCGCGAACTCGTCCGCGACGACCGCGTGCCCCGCGCCCGCGCCATGGTCGGCAAGCTCCGGGAGCTCGGCGTCCCCGTCACCTGGGAGCAGGTCGCCCGGATCGCCGGCGACGGCTCCGTGGGCCGCCCGCACGTCGCCGAGGCGCTCGTCGAACTCGGGGTCGTCCCCGACGTGTCCGGCGCCTTCGCGCCCGACTGGCTCGCCGACGGCGGCCGGGCGTACGTCGGCAAGCACGAGCTGGACCCGGTCGAGGCGATCCGCCTCGTCAAGGCGGCCGGCGGCGTCACCGTCTTCGCGCACCCCCTCGCCGTCAAGCGCGGCCGGGTGCTCCCCGAGGCCGCGATCGCCCGGCTCGCCGAGGCCGGTCTCGACGGCATCGAGGTCGACCACATGGACCACGACGAGGCGACGCGGGCGCGCCTGCGCGGCCTCGCGAAGGAGCTGGGGCTGCTGACCACCGGCTCCAGCGACTACCACGGCAGCCGCAAGACCTGCCGCCTCGGCGAGTACACCACCGACCCCGAGATCTACGGCGAGATCACCCGCCGCGCGGCGGGGGCCTTCCCGGTCCCCGGCGCCGGCGGACCCGTCACCGCCTAGGGCGTGTGTCGAAAGCGGCGCCGTCTGCCCGGAGGGCGGGCGGGACTTTCGACACGCCCCCGGGGCCCGTCGGGCCGTACCTCCGCCACGGAACCCGGTCCGCCGGCGCGCGTCCGCGCGGTCCGTTCCGCGGAGCCGTCCGCAGGCCTCCCCGCTCCCGGTCCACCCCCGTACGGCCGCGTGCCGCGCGCGGGGCGGCGCACCCCCTGCCCCGGTGACGGAATCCCACATTCCGCACCTCGTGGGCGACACCCCACCGTTCCACCTCTCCCGCAAGGCACCCCACCGTGTTCGACGTCGCCGTCTTCGGCTCGCTGTTCCTGACCCTCTTCGTGATCATGGATCCCCCCGGGATCACCCCGATCTTCCTCGCCCTCACCTCCGGCCGCGCGGCCAAGGTGCAGCGCCGCATGGCCTGGCAGGCCGTCGCCGTCGCCTTCGGCGTCATCACCGTCTTCGGCATCCTGGGCCAGCAGATCCTGGCGTACCTGCACGTCTCCGTCCCCGCCCTGATGATCGCGGGCGGACTGCTCCTGCTGCTCATCGCGCTCGACCTGCTCACCGGCAAGACCGACGAGCCCAAGCAGACCAAGGACGTCAACGTCGCCCTGGTCCCGCTCGGCATGCCGCTGCTCGCCGGGCCCGGCGCGATCGTCTCGGTCATCCTCGCCGTGCAGCACGCCGACAGCGCGGCCGCGCAGATCTCCGTCTGGACCGCCATCGCCGCCATGCACGTCGTCCTCTGGCTGACCATGCGCTACTCGCTCGTGATCATCCGGATCATCAAGGACGGCGGCGTGGTCCTGGTGACCCGGCTCGCCGGCATGATGCTCTCCGCCATCGCGGTGCAGCAGATCATCAACGGCGTCACCCAGGTCGTCCAGGGCTCCTGACCCCCCTGGGCGGGGCCGGACGCCACTGCGCCCCCGTACGGATTCCGCTTCTGCGGAGTCCGTGCGGGGGCGCGGTGCGTGGTGTGGACCGGGCCTGTTACGAGGCCGAGGTCTCGGCGGGGCGGATCCAGATGCGCTGGCCGATCGAGGCGGCCTGCTGCACGATCCGGTTGACGGAGGCGGCGTCCACGACCGTCCGGTCGACGGGCGTGCCGTCGACGTCGTCGAGTCGCAGGATTTCGAAGCGCACGGGCTTCTCCCTTCGTCTGAGTTGATCCTCCTGGTGGAGAACTGCGTTACGTCCCTTCACAACGACGTGCATCCTGCAAACATTCCTTACGCTAAGGAAAATTTTCGGATGACTAAATACTGGCGAGTAAGGGGGTGTGGCGGCCGCACCGGCGTCGGCGACAATGAGCCGCGTATGAACGACGCAGACACCCCACAGGTGACCGAGACCGACACCCGCCTCCGCGCACTCGACGCACGCCTGGAGCGCACCAACGAGCTCCTCCGGCGGATGCTGGCCGAGGTCGCCAGGACCCCTTCCACCCACGCCATCTTCGTCGACGCCGGTTACGTCCATGCTGCGGCCGGGTTGCTGGTCGTCGGCACCGAGGACCGGCGCTCCTTCGACCTCGACGCGGAAGGGCTCATCGAGGCCTTCATCGACAAGGCCCGCACGATCTTCGCGGACAGCCGCCTCCTGCGCGTCTACTGGTACGACGGCGCCCGCCGCCGCATCCACACCCCCGAGCAGCAGGCCATCGCCGAGCTGCCCGACGTCAAGGTCCGCCTCGGCAACCTCAACGCCAACAACCAGCAGAAGGGCGTCGACTCCCTCATCCGCACCGACCTGGAGTCCCTCGCCCGCCACCGCGCCATCAGCGACGCCGCCCTCGTCGGCGGCGACGAGGACCTGGTCTCGGCCGTCGAGGCCGCCCAGGGCTACGGCGCCCGCGTCCACCTCTGGGGCATCGAGGCCGCCGAGGGCCGCAACCAGGCCGAGGCCCTGCTCTGGGAGGTCGACAGCCAGCGCACCTTCGACCTGGACTTCTGCCGCCCCTACGTCACCCGCCGCCCCGTCACCACGTACGAGAACGAGGGCGAGCCGCCGCCCTCCCGCGAGGAGGTGCGCTTCGTCGGCGCGCAGATCGCGGCGACCTGGCTCGCCGAGCGAGGCCGGGACCGGCTCGCCGAGCTCCTTCCGGGCGCGCCCTACCTGCCCGGATCGTTCGACCAGGACCTGCTCGTCGAGGCCGAGCGCCTGCTCAGCCGCTCCCTGCGCGGCCACGCCGCGCTCCGGCGCTCCCTGCGAGACGGCTTCTGGCAGCACCTCAAGGCGCAGTACTGACCTCCGGGGGCGCGACCACGCGCTCCCAGAAGCCGAGGAGGCGGGCCGTCAGCTCCTCGGGGTGCGACACGTTGGGGGAGTGGCCCGCGCCCGCGAGCACCGTGTGGTGCGCGCCGGTCCGGGCCGCCGCCGCGGCGAGGTCCGCCGTCGACCAGACCATCTCGTCCGTCCCGTACGCGAAGTGCAGCGGCGTCCGCAGCGCCAGCAGCTCCTCTGTGCCGTCCCGGCGGTCGAGGAGCAGCCGCCCGGCGCCCCGCAGCTGGGCGATCCGGGTGCGGTTCCAGCGCCGCAGCAGGAAGTCCGCGAGCCCCGGCACGTCGGACGTGTCCGGCTCCTCGCCCCGGCTGTCCAGCCAGCACATCGTCCGCCAGACGTGCTCCTTCGACAGCAGCGCGAGCCCGGCCCGCAGCGCCCGCACCCGGACCCGCTGCGGCCGGGACACCCGGCCGACGCCCGAGGAGAGCAGGGTGAGCGAGCGGAAGGCGTCCGGCGCGACCGCCACCGCCGCGCGGGCCACCAGACCGCCGAACGAGTGCCCCACCAGGTGCACCGGACCGTCCCCGAGCGCGGCGGCCTGCGCCACCGCGTCGAGCGCGAGCGCCCGGCGGCGGTAGGCGGCCCGGCCCCGGGGGCCGGGGGAGTCGTGCTGCCCGCGCCCGTCCACGGCCACCGCCCGGTACCCGGCGTCGGTCAGCGGCCCGAGCAGGGCCAGGAAGTCCTCCTTGCTGCCGGTGTACCCCGGCAGCAGCAGCACCGTCCCCCGCCGCTCCCCGTCCGGCTCCGCGTCGAGCACGGCGAACGGCCCGCGCGCGGTGTCGAGACGGCGGGCACGGGTGCGCGGCGGCAGGACCAGGGACCTGGGCTTACTCATACCCGGACTGTAATCCCAGGGCGGCGGGAGGGCGCGGCCCGGGGACGCCGCGGCGGCCCGCCCCCGGGAAGGGGACGGGCCGCCGCGGTGGTACGGGACGGGTCCTCAGCTCTCGGCCGGGGCCGCCGCCGCCTTCTTGGTGGTGCGGCGGCGCGGAGCCGCCTTCTTCGGCTCCTCGGCCCCGGCCTCGGCGGCCGGCTCCGCGACGGCCTTCTTCACCGTACGGCGACGGGCCGGAGCCTTCGGCGCCTGCGGCTCGGAGGCGTCGGGCGCCTCGGCGGCGACCGCCTTCTTGGCCGCCCGGCGACGGGGAGCCTTCGGGGCCTCCTCGGCCGCGGGGGCCTCGACCGCCGGAGCGGCCTCGGCGACGGCGGCCTCGGCGACGGCCTTCTTCGTCGTGCGGCGGCGCGGGGCGGCCTTCTTGGGGGCCTCCTCCGCGACCGGCTCGGTGACCGGCTCCGCGACCTGCTCGGCCGGGGCCCCGTCGGTCACCGGCTCGGCGGCCTTGCGGACGGTACGGCGGCGGCGCGGGGCGGGCTCGGGAGCCTCCTCGGCCACCGGCGCGGGCGTCACGGCCGGTACGACGATGATCGCGGCCTCGGCGGACGCCGGGGAACCGGCGGCCCGCGTGGCGGCGCGGCGACGGCGCGGGGCCGGCGCCTCCTCGACGGCCGGAGCCGCGACCGGCTCGGCCACCGGCTCGACGGCCGGCGCCTCGGCGGTCACCGGCGAACCGGCGGGCCTGCGAGCCGTACGACGGCGGCGCGGGGCCGGGACCTCGGCCGGGGCCTCGGCGGCGACCGGCTCGGCCGCCACCGGGGCGACGGTCTCGACGGCCTTGACGGTCTCGACGGGCGTCCGGACGGCCTCGGGGGCCTCGACGGTCCTGGCGGCCGTACGGCGGCGCGGGGCCTTCTTCGGCTCCTCGGCCTTCGGCGCCTCGACGGCGGCCGGGGCCTCGGCCTTCGGCGCCTCGACGGCCGACTGCGCCCGCAGGGCGGCCGCGGCGGTCTCGGGCGTCTGGAAGGAGACGGTCTCCTCGACCGGCCGCACCCGGGCGCGGCGACGGCGCACGACCGGAGCGGGCTCCTGGACGGCGGGGGCCGCGGGGGTACGGACCGCCGGAGCGGCCTGGACGGCCTCCGGGCGGGCGGCGCGGGTGCGGCGACGGGGGGCCTTCGGCTCCTCGGTCTTCCGCTCCTCGGCCTTGGGCGCCTCGGTCTTCGGCGTCTCGGCCTTCGGGGCCTCGGTGACGACCGGAGCCGGGGCCGGGGCCTCGGTCTTCGGGGTCCCGGCCGCCTTCGGCGCCTCGGCGACGGCGACCGGAGCCGCCTGCGCCGCCGGAGCCGTCTGCGCGACCGGCACGCCCTGGGTGCCGACCCGGGTGCGGCGGCGACGGCGCGGGGTGCGCGGACCGGACTCGGCCCGGGCCTCGTCGCCCGCCGGAGCGGGCTGCTCGGTCCGCTCCGACACCGCAGGGGCGTCGGCGGCGTCGCCGCCGCGGGTGCGACGGCGCTGGCGCGGGGTCCGGGTGCGCTCCGGGCGCTCCTCGGCCTTCTCCGCCGCCTTCGGGCCGCGGCCGCGGCGTCCGCCGGGCTCGCCCAGGTCCTCCAGCTCCTCCGCGCCCAGACCCGCGCGGGTCCGCTCGGCGCGGGGCAGGATGCCCTTGGTGCCCGCCGGGATGTCCAGCTCCTCGTACAGGTGCGGAGAGCTGGAGTAGGTCTCGACCGGGTCGTGGAAGTCCAGGCCGAGCGCCTTGTTGATCAGCTGCCAGCGCGGGATGTCGTCCCAGTCGACCAGGGTCACTGCGGTGCCCTTGGCGCCCGCGCGGCCGGTGCGGCCCACGCGGTGGAGGAACGTCTTCTCGTCCTCCGGCGACTGGTAGTTGATGACGTGGGTGACGCCCTCGACGTCGATGCCGCGCGCGGCGACGTCGGTGCAGACGAGCACGTCGACCTTGCCGTTGCGGAAGGCGCGCAGCGCCTGCTCGCGGGCGCCCTGGCCGAGGTCGCCGTGGACGGCGCCGGAGGCGAAGCCGCGGCGCTCCAGCTGCTCGGCGATGTCGGCCGCCGTGCGCTTCGTACGGCAGAAGATCATCGCGAGCCCGCGGCCGTTGGCCTGCAGGATGCGGGAGACCAGCTCCGGCTTGTCCATCGAGTGCGCGCGGTAGACGTGCTGCTTGATGTTGGCGACGGTCACGCCCTCGCCGTCGGGCGAGGTGGCGCGGATGTGCGTCGGCTGCGACATGTAACGGCGGGCGAGACCGATGACCGCGCCCGGCATGGTGGCCGAGAACAGCATGGTCTGGCGCTTCGCCGGAAGCATGTTCATGATCTTCTCGACGTCGGGCAGGAAGCCCAGGTCGAGCATCTCGTCGGCCTCGTCCAGGACGAGGACCTTGACGTGGGAGAGGTCGAGCTTGCGCTGGCCGGCCAGGTCGAGCAGGCGGCCGGGGGTGCCGACGACCACGTCGACGCCCTTCTGCAGCGCCTCGACCTGCGGCTCGTACGCCCGGCCGCCGTAGATGGCGAGCACGCGCACGTTCCGCACCTTGCCGGCGGTCAGCAGGTCGTTGGTGACCTGGGTGCACAGCTCGCGGGTGGGCACGACGACGAGCGCCTGCGGGGCGTCGGTCAGCTGCTCGGGCTTCGCCCGGCCGGCCTCGACGTCCGACGGGACGGTCACGCGCTCCAGGATCGGGAGGCCGAAGCCGAGGGTCTTGCCCGTGCCGGTCTTGGCCTGGCCGATGACGTCGGTGCCGGTGAGGGCGACCGGAAGGGTCATCTCCTGGATGGGAAAGGGGTTCACGATGCCGACGGCCTCCAGGGCCTCGGCCGTCTCGGAAAGGATTCCGAGCTCTCGGAAAGTCGTAGTCAGGGTGCTGCCTCTTCTGTGAGACGCGGCGCGAGGCGAACGAAGGGGGTCGTACCGTGCCGGATCACTGTCGGCGCGATCGGGAAGACCGCCGCCGGGTGGCACGGGACCACTGCCGTCACTCGAGCGTCGTACCGCTGAGGGTGACCCTTCCGCGGGTCCGCCGGAAGGGCTGTCGGGCCGGAGCCGATCGGGCCACCGACCGGGCATCCTCATTCATGAGTCGGCCCACCGGATACGTCCGAACGTGCGAAAGCATGTCCGCATACTCAGCAGGCGCCTTACCACTGTACCCCGGAATCGCGCATGTGTGTCGGGGGAAAACGTGATGAGGGCACGGTCACACTGACTGACCAGGGCCTTCCCGGGCCGCGCGGGCGGGCTATTGTGCGCTGCATGGAGACGCCTGACAACGCCACACCCACCGGGATCGCCGCCAAGGACTGGGCGACGGCTTCCGCCGAGCCGCAGTACCGCGCCGCCGTGATCGACCTCCTCGGCGCCCTCGCCTACGGAGAGCTGGCGGCCTTCGAGCGGCTCGCCGAGGACGCCAAGCTGGCGCCGACCCTCGCGGACAAGGCGGAGCTGGCGAAGATGGCCTCGGCCGAGTTCCACCACTTCGAGCAGCTGAGGGACCGCCTCGCGGCCGTCGAGGCGGAGCCGACGGCGGCCATGGAGCCCTTCGCGAAGGCGCTCGACGACTTCCACCGCCAGACCGCGCCGTCGGACTGGCTGGAGGGCCTGGTCAAGGCGTACGTGGGCGACTCGATCGCCAGCGACTTCTACCGGGAGGTCGCGACCCGGCTCGACTCCGACACCCGCGCCCTGGTGCTCTCCGTGCTCGACGACACCGGCCACGGCAACTTCGCCGTGGAGAAGGTCCGCGCCGCGATCGACGCCGACCCGCGCGTCGGCGGCCGGCTCGCGCTCTGGGCGCGCCGCCTGATGGGCGAGGCGCTCTCCCAGGCCCAGCGCGTGGTCGCCGAGCGGGACGCGCTCTCCACGATGCTGGTCGGCGGCGTCGCGGACGGCTTCGACCTCGCGGAGGTCGGCCGGATGTTCTCCCGGATCACCGAGGCGCACACCAAGCGCATGGCCGCCCTCGGCCTCGCCGCCTGATCACACGGGGCGCGCGGCCCCGCTCAGACCGTCGCCGACCGGCGCAGCCGGCGGCGCGAGGCCGGGCGGATCAGCAGCGAGAGCAGGACCGCCGCCACCGCCACCGCGCCCACCAGGGTCGCGAAGGGGTGGCCGGGGCCCAGCGACCCGTGGGTGACGAGCGCGCCGAACACCGCGCCGAGCGCGCCGGTGACGAGGACGAGCCCCCGGCCGGGCAGGCGATCGGGCAGCCGGCGGACGGCGGCCCAGGCCAGAACGAGACCGAGCAGGGCGGAGCCGAGGGCTTCCAGGTACATCGGGGGATCACCTCGCGAGGGGTGCGGGGCGGGTGGTGCGGTCGAGGTCGTACCTACCCGTGGCGCCCGGCGCGCAATCCTCCCGTACCGCCCGACGCGGGCATACGGGCAGACGAAGGGCCCGGTGGACCGAAACCGGTCCACCGGGCCCTTCCCGCGAATCAGGGGTTCAGATCGCGCCGAAACCCACGCGGCGGACGGCGGGCTCGCCGAGCTCCACGTACGCGATCCTGTCGGCCGGAACGAGGACCTTGCGGCCCTTCTCGTCCGTGAGGCTGAGCAGCTGCGCCTTGCCGGCCAGCGCGTCGGCAACCGCGCGCTCGACCTCCTCGGCGGACTGCCCGCTCTCCAGAACGATCTCCCGGGGCGCGTGCTGCACGCCGATCTTGACCTCCACGGCTATGTCCCTCCGAACGGTCAGCGTTGCGCGAATCATCCGCGCCGTACGCTGCACACATTAGCCCGGTGAGGGGACGCGCACGGCGTGGTCGCCGCACGCCAGGAGCGAACAGGCTTCGGGAACGGGCGCCCGTCCGGACGGATCAGTGGCCCTCGGCGCTCAGCTGCCCGTCGACCGGATGGAGCGGGAAGCCCGCGATGCCGCGCCAGGCGAGCGAGGTCAGCAGCTCCACCGCCTTGTCGCGCGGGATGGGCGACTCGCTCGACAGCCAGTAGCGGGCCACGACCTGCGAGACGCCGCCGAGGCCCACGGCGAGCAGCATCGACTCGTCCTCGGACAGGCCGGTGTCCTCGGCGATCACCTGGGAGATCGCCTCGGCGCACTGGAGGCTGACCCGGTCCACGCGCTCGCGCACGGCCGGCTCGTTGGTCAGGTCGGACTCGAAGACCAGCCGGAACGCGCCGCCCTCGTCCTCGACGTAGGCGAAGTACGCGTCCATCGTCGCCGCGACCCGGAGCTTGTTGTCCGTGGTGGAGGCCAGGGCGGTGCGCACCGCCAGGAGGAGGGACTCGCAGTGCTGGTCCAGGAGGGCCAGGTAGAGCTCCAGCTTCCCCGGGAAGTGCTGGTACAGCACCGGCTTGCTGACGCCCGCCCGCTCGGCGATGTCGTCCATGGCGGCGGAGTGGTACCCCTGGGCGACGAAGACCTCCTGGGCCGCGCCGAGCAGCTGGTTCCGTCGGGCACGTCGCGGCAGGCGCGTGCCCCGAGGGCGTGCTGCCTCTGTCTGCTCGATGGCGCTCACGCGGCCTCCCAAGTTTCGATCCATGCGCGCTGTAGCGACGCGCCGCCATCGTACTTTTGGGTAACCCGGCTGTGCGCGGTGCGGACGCAGAATTTCACGGACCGGACACCGCGGTCGACAGTCGGTTCGGGATCGGGCCGGACGGATCGGCGGGGAACACGGCCCGGCGGGGCCGCTTCCGCCTCCCCGCGACCGCCCGCCCGGGCCCCCGCCGGTTCCCGGCGGCGGTAGTCAGCGGTAGTCGTCCTCGTCCAGCTCGACGACGCGCGCCTGCTCGGACGCGTCGGCCTCGTTCGCCGACTCGCGCTCGACGTGGGTCAGCGGCTGGTCCCGGCGCGGCCGGAGTTCGGCGTGCTGCTCGGCGGCGTCGGCCTCGGGCGTCTCCTCGTCCAGCTCGACCACCTCCTCCTCGGCGAACGTGTCCGGCTCGGTCGGATCGACAGTCATGCGGTTCCTTCCGGTACGCGGGTCGAGGGTCCTTCACGACGGCTTCCCTTCGAGCCTAGGAGTACACGTGTCCCGCCGCACACGGACTTGTGACCGCACCCACACGCGAGGGTGCGTGATCGTCTCGTAATATTGCGGCCATGTCCTCGACCGAGCTGCCGGAAACCCGGACCGCCGCACCACCCGCGTCGCGGAACCGCCCCGTACGGGTCGCCGACGGCGAGGAGCTCCGCACCGTCACCCTGCCCGGCCTCGACCTGACCGTCCGCTCCCGGCCGGGGACCCGGCCCGGACTGCCGCCCGCGCTGTACGTCCACGGGCTCGGCGGCTCCTCGCAGAACTGGTCCGCCCTGATGCCGCTGCTCGCGGACGTGGTCGACGGCGAGGCGGTCGACCTGCCCGGCTTCGGCGTCTCCCCGCCGCCCGAGGACGGCGACTACTCGGTCACCGGGCACGCCCGCGCCGTCATCCGGTTCCTCGACTCCGAGGGGCGCGGGCCGGTCCACCTCTTCGGCAACTCGCTGGGCGGTGCCGTCGCCACCCGCGTCGCCGCCGTCCGGCCCGACCTGGTCCGCACCCTCACCCTGGTCTCGCCGGCCCTGCCCGAGCTGCGCGCCCAGCGCACCGCCTGGCCGACCGCGCTCCTCGCGCTGCCCGGCGTCTCCTCCTTCTTCGCCCGGCTGACCCGGGACTGGACGGCCGAGCAGCGGGTCCGCGGGGTCATGGCGCTCTGCTACGGCGACCCCGGCCGGGTCACCGACGAGGGCTTCCTGCACGCGGTCGAGGAGATGGAGCGGCGCCTGGAGCTCCCGTACTTCTGGGACGCGATGGCCCGTTCCTCGCGCGGCATCGTCGACGCGTACACCCTCGGCGGGCAGCACGGGCTGTGGCGGCAGGCCGAGCGGGTCCTCGCCCCGACGCTGCTCGTCTACGGCGCGCGCGACCGGCTCGTCTCGTTCCGGATGGCCCGGAGGGCGGCGATCGCCTTCCGCGGCTCGCGCCTGCTGACCCTGCCCGACGCGGGGCACGTGGCGATGATGGAGTACCCCGAGACGGTCGCCCAGGCCGCCCGGGAACTGATCGCCGATCACGGCGGGAGCTGATCCGGGGCGTGGGACGACACAGTCGCAAGGACTCCGCGCCCTCGCCGGCCGACACCGGCCGGCCGGCGTCCGCCGGACAGCGGCGGACCGCACCGGAACAGGGCGCGGGCACGGGCCGCCGCCGCAGGACCGCGACCGCGACCGAGGGCGGCCAGGACCCGACGGGCACGCCGGCCGGAGGGACCCCCGCGTACGGGTCACCGGCGTACGGGCCGTCGCGGTACGGCGCCCCCGCCCAGGGCGGACCCGTCCGCGGCACTCCCGTTCACGGCACCCCCACGTACGGGGCACCCGCCCGGGACGCCTCCGCCCCGAGCGCTCCCGCTCAAGGGCCGCCCCCCGGGCGCCGGGCCCCGCGTCACGGCGCCCCCACCCCCGCCCACGGCACTCCGGCGTACGGAGGCGGGGTCTTCGACACCCCGGCCGACACCCCGGCGCACGGGACCCCCGGCACCCCCGTCCACCGGACCGGCGCCGTCCGGAGCGGACACCCGCAGCACGACGAGGGCGGCGCGCGTCCCGTGCCGTACGGCGGCCGGCGTGGTCGCACCCTGACCGCCGAGCCCGAACAGGGCGACGAGCAGGGGACGTTCGTCCCCGCGCCGCGCCACGACGACGACGAGCCCGACGCCGGGGCCCCGGCCGCCCGGGGCGGCCTCGGCCGCACCCTCGCCGGGGTCGGAGCCGCGGCCGTCGCCACCGTCCTCGCCGTCGTCGTCGCCGGACAGGTCACCGGCAAGGAGGTGCCCGCGGCCGCCCCGCGCGCCGCCGGGGAACCGGCCGAGCGGGCCGTGGACGACTCCTCCGCCTCCCGCTCCGAGGGCCGGACCACCCCGTCACTCCCGACGCTCCCCCCGAAACCCCCGGCCCCCACGTACGAGCAGTTGATGGACCGCCAGTTCCCCGTCGACCCCGAGCTGAAGGGGTCCGGCGTCTTCGAGGCCGTCCAGGGCTTCGCGAAGGCGCCGGGGAAGGGGAAGCTCATCCGCTACCGCGTCGACGTCGAGAAGGGGATCGGGCTCGACCCGAAGCTCTTCGCCGATGCCGTGCAGAAGACCCTCAACGACCCGCGCAGCTGGGCCGGTGACGGCGCGATGACCTTCGAGCGGATCTCCAGCGGGGAGCCGCAGTTCGTCATCACGCTGGCCAGCCCCGGCACCACCGGCGTCTGGTGCCGGAAGTCCGGGCTCGACACGACGGTCGACAACGTCTCCTGCGACTCCGCCTCCACCGAGCGCGTGATGATCAACGCGTTCCGCTGGGCCCGGGGCGCCGAGACCTTCGGCCCCAAGGCCATGCACGCCTACCGCCAGATGCTCATCAACCACGAGATCGGCCACCGGCTCGGGCACAACCACGTGAACTGCCGCACCCCCGGCGCGCTCGCCCCCGTCATGCAGCAGCAGACGAAGTCCCTGGACCTCGACGGCGTACGCTGCCGCCCCAACCCCTGGGTGCACCCCGGAAGTTGAGGCGGCCCCCGGCCGGCGGCCGCCTCCTGTCCGATCACATGCCGAGACGCTTGTCTCAAAAGTCATCCGAATCGCGTTGACATCGCTCGCGTGTTCGTCCATATTTCTCGGCATGTCGCACCGTCACGCCGTCACCGAGCGCGCCGCCATCGAGCTGGCGCTCATCGGCGTGTCCGGGCATGCCGTGTCCGACGTTCTCTGTCGCTGACCCCGCCCGAGCGCACGTCGGCCCCTTCGCGTTTTCTCCCGCACCAGCCGACGCCTTTCCGCGCCCGGGTTCCGTTCCCGTGGGCGCGGCTCCTCCGTGGGTCAGGAATGCTCGGCACCTCCCCTGCTCGGCACCTCCCTGGAAACACCGTCTCTCGCCGCTGCCCGCGCGGAACTCCCCTTCCTTCCGCCGCAGTTCTCCGAGAGGTCTTCTCCGATGCGTCAACCGTCCGTCATTTCCCGCCGCGTGGCAGCGGTCGCCGTCAGTGTCGTCCTGGCCTCGGGCGCCGCCGCCTGCGCGGGACCCGAGGACGCCGGCGCCAAGAGCGGCACCTCCGGCAAGGGCTCGTCCGCCCCGCAGAAGGGCGGCACCCTCACCGTCCTCAACGCCGAGGCCCAGACCGACTTCGACCCCGCCCGCCTCTACACCTCCGGCGGCGGCAACGTCCCCTCCCTCGTCTTCCGCACGCTCACCACCCGCAACCGCGAGGCGGGCGCCGCCGGCACCCAGGTCGTCCCCGACCTCGCCACCGACACCGGGCGCCCCAACAAGGACGCCACCGAGTGGACGTACACCCTCAAGGACGGGCTGAAGTTCGAGGACGGCACGCCCATCACCAGCGCCGACGTCAAGTACGGCATCGAGCGCTCCTTCGCCGCCGAACTCTCCGGCGGCGCCCCCTACCTGCGCGACTGGCTGGTCGGCGGCGACACCTACCAGGGCCCCTACAAGGACCCCAAGGGCCTCGCGTCCATCGTCACCCCCGACCCGAAGACCATCGTCTTCAAGCTGCGGAAGCCCGAGGGCGAGTTCCCCTTCGTCGCCACCCAGACGCAGTTCGCCCCCGTCCCCAAGGCCAAGGACAAGGGAGCGAAGTACGAGGAGCACCCCGTCTCCTCCGGCCCGTACAAGGTCGTCAGGAACGAGAACGACGGCGAGCGCCTCGTCCTGGAGCGCAACGAGCACTGGGACCCCGGGACCGACGAGGAGCGCAAGGCCTACCCCGACAAGATCGACGTCAGGTCCGGGCTCGACGAGGCCGTCATCAACCAGCGCCTCGCCACCTCCTCCGGCGCCGACGCCGCCGCCGTCACCACCGACACCAACCTGGGCCCCGCCGAACTCGCCCAGATCGGCTCCGACAAGGCGCTCGCCGCCCGCGTCGGCACCGGCCGCTTCGGCTTCACCAACTACATCGCCTTCAACCCGAAGGTGAAGCCCTTCGACAACCCCAAGGTCCGCCAGGCCATCTCGTACGCGGTCAACCGCACCAGCGTCGTCAACGCCGCCGGCGGCTCCGCGCTCGCCGAGCCCGCCACCACCTTCCTGCCCGAGCAGGAGGCCTTCGGCTTCACGCCGTACGACCACTTCCCGGCCGGGAAGACGGGCAACCCGGAGAAGGCCAAGCAGCTCCTCGAGGAGGCCGGCTTCCCGAACGGCCTCACCGTCACCCTGCTGCACTCCACCGCCCAGAACCGCACCACCAGCCCCGAGATCGCCACCGCCGTCCAGGAGGCCCTGGGCAAGGCCGGCATCACCGTCAAGCTCGACGGCCAGGAGCCCAACTCCTTCAACGAGAAGCGCTGGAGCGTCAAGGACGCCCCCGGGTTCTTCCTCTCCCGCTGGGGCGCCGACTGGCCGGCCGGCGGCCCGTTCCTCGCGCCGATCTTCGACGGGCGCCAGATCGTCACCAACGGCTCCAACTACAACCACGCGCAGCTGAACGACCCGGCGGTCAACAAGGAGATCGACGAGATCAACAAGCTGACCGACCTCAAGGCCGCCGCCGCGCGCTGGGGCGCCCTCGACAAGAAGATCGGCGAGCAGGCGCTCGACGTGCCGCTCTTCCACCCGGTCTACAAGCGGCTCGTCGGCAAGGACGTCAAGAACGTCGTCATCAGCGACTGGACCGGCGTCCTCGACGTCTCGCAGGTCGCGGTCAAGTGACCACCCCGACCGACACGCCGGCGCCCGTGGCGGGGATCCCCGCCACGGGCGCCGCCCGGCAGGTGTGGCGACGGCTGCGCACCCGCCCGGCCGCCCTCGCCTCCCTCGCCGTCCTGCTCCTGCTCGTCCTCCTCGCCCTCGCCGCACCGCTGCTCGCCGCCCTGGAGGGCCAGGACGCGTACGCGTACCACGACGACCTCGTGGACTCGGCGCGCGGCGGCGTCCCGTACGGCTCCTTCGGCGGCGCGAGCGCCGACCACTGGCTCGGCGTCGAACCGGGCACCGGCCGCGACCTGTTCGTCCGGCTCCTGTACGGCGCCCGGATCTCGCTGCTCGTCGGCATCGGCGCCACCGTCGTCCAGATCCTCATCGGCGTCCTCGTCGGCCTCGCCGCCGGACTCGGCAACCGCTGGGTCGACACCGTCCTCGGCCGCGCCACCGACGTCCTCGTCGCCCTGCCGATGCTGGTCCTCGCCATCGCGCTGACCGCCGTCGTCCCCCGCGACTTCCCCCGGCCGCTGCTCCTGATCCTGGTCATCGGGTTCCTCGGCTGGGCCGGCACCTCCCGGATCGTGCGCGCCCAGACGCTCACCCTCAAGAGCCTCGACTTCGTCGCCGCCTCCCGCCTCGCCGGCTCCGGACGGTGGCGGACCGCCCGCCGCGAGCTGCTGCCCGCGCTCGCCGCCCCCGTCATCACCTACGCGGCGATCCTCGTCCCCACCAACATCGTCGTCGAGGCGTCCCTGTCCTTCCTCGGGGTGGGCGTCACCCCGCCCACCCCGTCCTGGGGGCAGATGCTCTCGACCGCGCAGACCTGGTTCCGCGCCGACCCGGCGTACGTCCTGCTGCCCGCCGGACTGCTCTTCACCACCGTGCTCGCCTTCACCGTCCTCGGCGACGCGGTCCGCACGGCCCTCGACCCGCGCGAGGCGAGCCGGCTGCGCGTGGGCACCCGTAAGGAGTCCTCCCGATGACCCGCTTCGTCCTCAAGCGGCTCGCGGGTGCCGCGCTCGTCCTCCTGGCGCTCTCGGTCCTCGTGTACGGCCTCTTCTACCTGGCCCCCGGCGACCCCGCCCGGCTGGCCTGCGGCGAACGCTGCAACCCCCAGCAGATCGCCCAGGTCCGCGAACAACTCGGCCTGAACGAGAGCGTGTTCGCGCAGTACCTGCACTTCCTCCAGGGCGTCTTCGCCGGCCGCGACCACTCCACCGGCACCTCCGTCGTGCACTGCGACGCGCCCTGCCTCGGCCTGTCGTACCAGAGCGACCAGCAGGTCACCCGGCTCGTCCTGGAGCGCCTGCCCGCCACCGCCTCTCTCGCCCTCGGCGCCATGGTCGTCTGGCTGCTCGTCGGCGTCGGCACCGGACTGCTCTCGGCCCTGCGCCGGGGCGGGGCCACCGAGCGCGTCCTCACCGTCCTCACCCTCGCCGGCACCGGCACGCCCGTCTTCATCCTGGGCCTGCTCCTCCTCATGGCCGTCTGCGCCCACCTCCAGTGGCTGCCCTTCCCCAGCTACGTGCCACTGGGCGAGGACCCCGAGCAGTGGGCCTGGAACATGCTGCTGCCCTGGATCACCCTCGGCTTCTTCGAATCCGCCAAGTACGCCCGGCTCACCCGCAGCTCCACCCTGGAGACGCTGGCTGAGGACCACATCCGCACCTTCCGCGCGTACGGGGTGGGGGAGCGGTCCGTCGTCACCCGGCACGCCCTGCGCGGCGCCGTCCCGCCGGTGATCGCGATCAGCGCCGTCGACCTCGGCTCGATGTTCGGCGGGGCCGTGCTCACCGAATCCCTCTTCGGCATCCCCGGCCTCGGCAAGACCCTGATCGACGGGGTCCGCCAGATCGACCTGCCCGTGGTGGTCGGCGTGGTCATGGTGATGGGCACGGCCGTCGTCCTCGCCAACGTCCTCGCGGACCTGCTGTACGCGGCCGCCGACCGAAGGGTGGTCCTGACGTGACCGCGTCCGAGACCCCGGCCCCCCTGGTCGACGTGCGTGACCTGACGGTCTCCTTCGACCGCGACGGCGGTTCCGTACGGGCCGTCAACGGGCTCTCCCTCACCCTCGCCGAGGGCCGCGCGCTCGCCCTCGTCGGAGAGTCCGGCAGCGGCAAGTCCACCGTCGCCGGCGCCCTCCTCGGCCTCCACCGGGGCACCGGCGCGCGGGTCACCGGCACCGTGCGCGTCGGCGGCGTCGACGT
Source organism: Streptomyces bikiniensis (assembly GCF_000716625.1). Taxonomy (NCBI): domain Bacteria; kingdom Bacillati; phylum Actinomycetota; class Actinomycetes; order Kitasatosporales; family Streptomycetaceae; genus Streptomyces; species Streptomyces bikiniensis. The sequence goes on from NZ_JNXJ01000014.1 coordinate 111,238, forward strand.
CGCCGCCGCGGGCCCCGCCGACCTGCGGCGGCTGCGCGGCGGGATCGCCGCCATGGTCTTCCAGGACCCGCTGTCCTCCCTCGACCCCTACTACGCCGTCGGCGACCAGATCGCCGAGGTGTACCGGATCCACGCCGGGGGCACGCGGAAGGCCGCCCGCGCCCGCGCCGTGGACGTCCTCGACCGGGTCGGCATCCCCGACGCGGCCCGCCGCTCCCGCTCCCGCCCGCACGAGTTCAGCGGCGGCATGCGGCAGCGCGCCCTCATCGCGATGGCCCTCGCCTGCGCACCCCGGCTCCTCGTCGCCGACGAGCCGACCACCGCCCTCGACGTCACCGTGCAGGCCCAGATCCTCGACCTGCTGCACGAGCTGCGCCGCGAGACCGGCACCGCGCTGCTCCTCGTCACCCACGACGTGGGCGTGGCCGCCGAGAGCGCCGATGAGGTCCTGGTCATGCGCGACGGGCGCGAGGTCGAACGCGGCCCCGTCGCCGGCCTCCTGGGCGCGCCCTCGGAGCCGTACACGCGCACGCTCCTCTCCGCCGTGCCCCGGCTCGACGAGCCGGTCAGGACCCCTTCGGAGGAAGGGGAGGTGCTGCTCGAAGCGGTCGGCCTGCGAAGGGAGTTCGGGCGCGGCGGGCGGACCGTGACCGCCGTGGACGACGTCTCCCTCACCGTCCGCGCGGGCGAGACCCTCGGCGTCGTCGGGGAGTCCGGCAGCGGCAAGACCACCCTCGGCCGGATGCTCGTGCGCCTCCTCGACCCGACGGGCGGCCGGCTCCGCTACGGGGGCACGGAGATCGGGACCCTGTCCGAGCGGGAGCTGCGCCCGCACCGCCGCGAACTCCAGATGGTCTTCCAGGACCCCGTCGCCTCCCTCAACCCGCGCCGCTCCGTCGGCGAGTCGATCGCCGACCCGCTGCGGACGGCGGGGGAGCGCGACGAGAAGCGCGTCCGGGACCGGGTGCGGGAACTCCTCGACCGGGTGGGGCTCGACCCCGACCGGTACGAGGCCTACCCGCACGAGTTCAGCGGCGGCCAGCGCCAGCGCGTCGGGATCGCCCGCGCCCTCGCCGCCGAACCCCGCCTGATCGTCTGCGACGAACCCGTCTCCGCGCTCGACGTCACCACCCAGGCGCAGGTCACCGCCCTGCTCGCCGAGCTCCAGGCCGAACTCGGCCTCGGGCTCGTCTTCATCGCCCACGACCTCGCGGTCGTCCGGCGGGTCAGCGACCGGGTCGCCGTCATGCGCGGCGGCCGGATCGTGGAGCAGGGCACGGTCGAGGAGGTGTACGGGACGCCCCGGGACCCCTACACCCGGCAGCTGCTCGCCGCCGTCCCCTCCCTGGACCCGGCCCTCGCGGCGGTGCGCCGGGAGCGGCGCAGGGAGCAACGGGAGGAGCGGCGGCAGGAGCCGGCCCTCGCCTGACGCTCCGTCACCGTTCCGCCGCCTACCGCGACGGAACGCGACCGGGGTGGGAAAGTTACGAGCATTCACCCCTTCCGGTGGTGCGACGGACAACCGTCCGTCGCACCACCGACTTCTTTGTTTACGTTCTTCCCGCTGCGAGTCACCGGACCAACGGTGGCCGCCGTCAAGGGAGATCGGGGGTGCACGCGTGCGGATCGCACTGCTCACGGAGGGTGGCTACCCGTATGCCGTCGGTGAGTCCGGCGTCTGGTGCGAGCGGCTCGTGCGCGGACTCGGGCAGCACCGCTTCGACCTGTACGCCGTCGGCCGCCCGTCCGCCACCGGCGCCTCCCTGCCGCTGCCCCCCAACGCCCGGCTCGTCCGCGCGGCAGACTCCGAAGGCGCCTCCGGGAACCTCCTCGAACGCGCCGCGCTCGGCCCGGCCCGCGCCGCCCGCCGCGCCTACGGGCGCCGCGACCGCCGCCGCTTCACCGAGGCGTACGAGCGGCTGGCCACGGGCCTCTGCGCGGAGGAGGACACCACCGGCGACGCCGCCGACGACCTCGCGGGCGCCTTCGCCGAAGGGCTCTACGAGCTCGCCGAACTCGCCCGCGAGCGCGGCGGACTGCCCGGCGCGCTCCGCTCCGACGACGCCGTCCGCGCCCTCGAAGCCGCCTGCCGCGCGCCCGGCGCACGCCGGGGCGCGGCCGCCGCCGGGCTCCCCGACCACCTCGCCTTCGCCGAGCACCTGGAAGGGGTCCTGCGCCCCCTCTCCCTCGACTGGTACGAGGAGGACGCCCTCGGCGCGGCCGACCTCTGCCACGCCGCCGCCGGAGGCACCACCGCCCTCCCGGGACTCCTGGCCACACGCTTCTTCGGGACCCCGCTGCTCGTCACCGAGTACGGCGCCCAGCTCCGCGCCCACTACCTCTCGGGCACCGGCGCCGACCGCTCCGCGCCCCTGCGCACCCTGCTCGCCGCCCTCCACGGACGGCTCGCCGCCGAGGTCTACCGGCAGGCCGCCCTGCTCACCCCCGGCAACGCCCACACCCGCCGCTGGCAGGAGCGGTGCGGCGCCGACCGGGACCGCATCCGCACCGTCCACCCCGGCATGGCCGCCGACCGCTTCGACGGGGTCGGAGAGGACGAGGAGAGCGGCGACCCGGCCACCCTGGTCTGGGTCGGCCGCGCCGAACCCGCCAAGGACCTCGTCGCCCTGCTGCACGCCTTCGCCGAGGTCAGGACCCGGCAGCCGGACGCCCGGCTGCGGATCGTCACCGTCCCCGCCCGGGACCCGGGCGCCGAGTCGTACCTCGCCCAGTGCAGGGCGCTCGCGGCACAGCTCTTCCCCGACGAGGCCGCCGGGGCGCACGCCGTCGGCGAGAACCCCGTCTCCTTCGAGGAACTGGGCGGCCCCGAGGCCCCCACCCTGGAGGACACCTACGCCTCCGGCGCGGTCGTCGTCCTCTCCAGCGTCGTCGAGGGCTTCCCGGCGGGTCTCGTCGAGGCGATGTTCTGCGCGCGGGCCACCGTCTCGACCGACGTCGGCGCGGTCGTCGAGATCATCGGCGGCACCGGGCTCGTCGTGCCCCCGCGCAACCCCCGGGCGCTCGCCGACGCGTGCCTCGCGCTGCTGAGGGACCCCGGGCGGCGGTACCGGCTCGGGGCCGCCGCCCGCGCCCGCGCGCTCGAACTCTTCACCGTCGAGCAGAACCTGGCCGCGTTCCGCGGCATCTACCTCGAACTCCTCTCCCGCGCGCCGGTCCGCCACCGGCCCGGGGAGGGAGCCCTCTTCGCCCACCCCGCCGAGGCGCACGTGCCGGGCAGCTGGACCCCCCGGGCCGTGACCGCGGGCACGGGAGCGCCCGATGCCTGAAGGAGACACCCCCATGCGCGGCTCCGCCGCCCCGACGAGCCCCGGAGCCCGGGACGCCCGTGCCGAGGTCCTCCTCGGCACCCCCGCCCTCACGGCCGGCACCGTCGAGGAACCCCCGCCCGGGATAGTCCGGGCCCCGGGGGCGGCCACGGCGACACCCCCGCGGCCCCACCCGACCGACCCCGCACTCCAGGAGAACCGCGAGGAACACCCCGCCGAACCGCCGCCCGCACACGAACCCCCGACGGACCGCGCCACACCGAACACGCCGCCCACGCCTCCGACCGTGGAGCCCGAGGCTCCGGCGGTGCGGCCCGCGTCTTTGGCCGTGGAGCCCGAGGTTCCGGCGGTGCGGCCCGCGTCTTTGGCCGTGGAGCCCGAGGCTCCGGCGGCGCACGCGCCCGAGATCCCGGCCGCAAAGCCCCCGCCCCCCGCCCCCCGCCCCCGTCACGGCACCGCCGACCCCGTCAAAGTGCTCCTGCACCGGCACCGGGAGCTGTGCGAGCGGGCCGTCGACCCCCTGGAGGTGGCCGCCGGGCTCGAAGCGCAGGGGTTCACCGACCGGACCGCCGCGCGCTACCGGCACCGGGACGTCTTCTCGCTCGCCGAGGAGCTGTACGCGCGCGTGCCGCGCCGCCCGGAGGAGGCGGAGGCCGCCGCCGAGGTCCGGCCCGAGCCCGTCGCCCCCTGGGCGCTCGCCGTGCTCGCGCCCGGCGCCGTCGCCGCGCTCGCCTGGCTCGGACTCGCCCTCACCCACGGAGCCGTACGCGCCGCCGTCGGCGCCGCCGGGGCCCTCGCCCTCGGCGGGGCGCTGCTCCTCGCCGTCCGGCGCGGCCCCCTCCGCGCGCCCGGCGGCCGGACCGTACCCGCCGCCCGGCTCTGGACCCTCTGGCTCCTGGCGTACGCGGTCGGCGGCGACGGCCTCCTCGCGGAGGTGCTCACCGGCGGCCCCGACGACCTCTGGGAGCTCACCCCCGCCCCCCTCCTGGGCCTCGCGCTCGCCGTCGCCCCCGCCGCATGGTGCGCCCACCTCTTCGCCCGCCGGGCCCGCCGCCGGATCACCGGCAGCCGGGGCCTCGCCGACTTCGCCGCCGCCGTCCGGCCGCTGTTCCTCGGCACCGTGACCCTCCAACTCCTCGCCCTGGCCGTCCTCCTCCTGCCCACCGGGGCCGGCCCGGGGGCCCTCGCCCTCGGCGCGCTCCTGCTGCTCGCCCGGCTCCTCACCGTCCACGGCCACCCCGAGACGGCCTCGGCCGCCCTCGCCGCGGCCTGCGCCGCCGAGGTCCTCGCCGTCGCGAGCGTCCTCACCTCCCGCCTCCCCGTCCCCGGCTTCGACGCGCTCGCCGTCCCGGTGCGCGCCGTCACCGACGCCTGGGGTCCCGGGGCCGTCCCCACCCTCGTCTGCGGCGCCGCCGCGCTCGGCCTCCTGGCCCACGCGACCGGCTCCCTCGCCCGGGCCTCGGCCCACACCACCCCGTGAACCCCCCGCACACCCGCGGAGCCGACGCCGCGGGCGTGCTCCTCCGCCCCCCTCACCACCCCTCTCATCACCCCGCAAGGAGAACGAAGACCATGACCCCGCAATCCCGAGGAACGGCCGGTCGGCACGAAGGGGCCGCGCGATGAGGGTGCTACTGCTCGGAGCCAACGGCTTCATCGGCCGCTTCGTCGCCGACCGGCTGCTCGCCGACCCGGCCGTCCACCTCACCGCCCTGGGCCGGGGCGACGACGCCGACGTGCGGTTCGACCTCGCGTCCGGCAGCCCCGGCGCGCTGACCCGCTTCCTCGACGCCGTCCACCCCGGAGTCGTCGTCAACTGCGCCGGTACCACCCGCGGCGGCGCCCGCGACCTGACCCGGCACAACACCGTCGCCGTCGCCACCGTCTGCGAGGCCCTGCGCCGCAGCGGCTGCGGCGCCCGGCTCGTCCAGGTCGGCTGCGCCTCGGAGTACGGTCCGAGCCAGCCCGGCTCCTCCACCGCCGAGGACGCCGTGCCCCGCCCCGGCGGCCCGTACGGCGTGTCCAAGCTGGCCGCGACCGAACTCGTCCTCGGCTCGGGCCTCGACGCCGTCGTCCTGCGGGTCTTCTCGCCCGTGGGCCCCGGCACCCCCGCCGGCTCCCCGCTCGGCCGCCTCGCCGAGGCGATGCGCCGGGCGATGCAGGCCGGGGACGGCGAGCTCAAGCTCAGCGGCCTCGGCGTGCAGCGGGACTTCGTGGACGTGCGGGACGTGGCCCGGGCCGTCCACGCGGCCTCGCTCTCCGCCGCCCAGGGCGTCGTCAACATCGGCACCGGCCGCGCGGTCCGGCTCCGCGACGCCGCCGCCGTCCTCGCCCGGGTCGCCGGCTACGCCGGCAACCTCAACGAGCTGGACGCCCCGCACGGCATCCCGCAGCGCCCGATGATCGGCGCCCCCCGCAGCGAGGGGACCATCGCCGACCAACTGGCCTCCGCCCCCTACCCGTACCCCGACGGCTGCGGCCCCTGGCAGCAGGCCGACGTGCGCACCGCCCGCGACCGGCTCGGCTGGCGCCCCCGGATCAACCTGGAGGAGTCGCTCGCCGACATCTGGATGGAGGCGGCGTGTCGCATCTGACGGGCACCACGGCCACCGGAGCGGTCCAGGCCCTGGGGGTGGGCGTGCCCGGTTACGCCCACCCGCTGCTCGCCCCCGTCGAGTGGGCCGAGCTGACCCGCCCCGGCACCCCCCTGCACTGGGCCGTGCTCAACGTCGCGGACGGGCCGGGCAGCCGCCCCGACCCGCACTGCCTGGAGGCGGCCGGGAAGCTCCGCGACGCCGGGGTCAGGGTCCTCGGGCACCTGGACGCCGCCCACGGCTCCCGGCCCTTCGGGGAGCTGGTCACGGACGCCCACCGCTTTCTCGACTGGTACAAGGTGGACGGCTACTACCTGGACCGCTGCCCCGCCGACCGGGCCGACCTGGCCGGGGTGCGGCGGGTCTGCGCCACCCTGGAGACCGTCCTCGGCGGCGGGGCCCACCTCGTCCTCGGCCACGGCACCCACCCGCACCCCGGGTACGCCGAGACCGCCGACCAGCTCGTCACCTTCTCCGGCGCCTGGTCGGACTACCGCTGGTCGCAGGTGGCCGAGTGGACGGCCGAGTACGCGGAGACGAAGTTCGTGCACCTCGTGCACGGCGTCCCCCGCACCCACCTCGACGAGGCCCTGCGGATCGCCCGCTGGCAGGGCGCCGGGACGATCTTCTTCACCGACCGGCCGGGCCGCCCGGGACAAACCGACCCATTCCACTCGCTGCCCGGCTACTGGGACGAAATCGTCTCGCGGATCGGACCGGGTGTCTCGGAATGAGAAGGGGCGTGGCAGTGTTACGGGGAGAACAACCGTACTGACATCCCGACCACCGGAGTCCCCGTGTCGCTGCCACCCCTGGTCGAGCCGGCCGCCGAGCTCACCGTAGACGAGGTCCGCAGGTACTCCCGCCACCTGATCATCCCGGACGTCGGGATGGACGGGCAGAAGCGGCTGAAGAACGCCAAGGTGCTGTGCGTCGGCGCCGGCGGCCTCGGCTCGCCGGCGCTGATGTACCTGGCCGCCGCCGGCGTGGGCACGCTCGGCATCGTGGAGTTCGACGAGGTCGACGAGTCGAACCTCCAGCGCCAGATCATCCACAGCCAGTCCGACATCGGCCGCTCCAAGGCCGCGTCGGCGCGCGACAGCGTCCTGGGGATCAACCCGTACGTGAACGTGGTCCTCCACGAGGAGCGCCTCGAAGCGGACAACGTCCTGGAGATCTTCGGCCAGTACGACCTGATCGTCGACGGCACGGACAACTTCGCCACCCGCTACCTGGTGAACGACGCCTGCGTGCTGCTGAACAAGCCGTACGTGTGGGGCTCGATCTACCGCTTCGACGGCCAGGCCTCGGTCTTCTGGTCCGAGTACGGCCCCTGCTACCGCTGCCTCTACCCGGAGCCCCCGCCGCCGGGCATGGTCCCCTCCTGCGCCGAGGGCGGCGTCCTGGGCGTGCTCTGCGCGTCCATCGGCTCCATCCAGGTCACCGAGGCCATCAAGGTCCTGGCCGGCGTGGGCGACCCGCTGGTCGGCCGCCTGATGATCTACGACGCCCTGGAGATGCAGTACCGCCAGGTGAAGGTCCGCAAGGACCCGAACTGCGCGGTCTGCGGCGAGAACCCGACCGTCACCGAGCTCATCGACTACGAGGCCTTCTGCGGCGTCGTGTCCGAGGAGGCCCAGGAGGCGGCGGCCGGCGCGACGATCACTCCCAAGCAGCTCAAGGAGTGGATCGACGACGGCGAGAGCATCGACATCATCGACGTCCGCGAGCCGAACGAGTACGAGATCGTCTCGATCCCCGGCGCCCGCCTGATCCCCAAGAACGAGTTCCTGATGGGCACCGCCCTCCAGGACCTCCCGCAGGACAAGCGGATCGTCCTGCACTGCAAGACGGGTGTCCGCAGTGCGGAAGTCCTCGCCGTCCTCAAGTCCGCGGGCTTCGCGGACGCGGTGCACGTCGGCGGCGGCGTGATCGGCTGGGTCCACCAGATCGAGCCCGAGAAGCCGGTCTACTAGGGGCCCGCGGGAGCGTTCACGAAGGCGGCCGGGGGCCGTTCACCACGAGGATCCTCGTGGTGAACGGCCCCCGGCCTTCGTCTTCCGCCGGTTCTACCGGATCTTCCGCACGCGGGTGGTGCCGGCGTCGAGGGGGGTGCCGTCGGAGCCGGTCGGTGCGAACTCCGGCACGGGGGCGCCGTGCCGGTCGACCAGGGTGGAGTGCGCCTCGCCGGGGGCGAAGGCGTGGCGTTCCCCCCACTGCCGCAGGGCGAGGACCACGGGGAAGAGGTCGTGGCCGGCTTCGGTGAGCACGTACTCCTGGCGACGGCCCGACGGTGCGGCGCGCTGGGCGAGGAGTCCGTGGGCGGTGAGCTTGCGGAGGCGGTCGCTGAGGATGTTGCGCGCGATGCCGGTGCGTCGCTGGAACTCGGTGAACGACCGCGCTCCGTCCATCGCGTCGCGGACGACGAGAAGGCTCCACCTGTCGCCGACGAGGTCGAGCGCACGGGCCACGGGGCATTCGGGGTCGGTCCAGCCGGGGTCCGGGGTGCGCGTAGGGGCACGCGACATGGCACCTCCCAGTGAGTTGCGAATCGAAACCATCATGCCGTACGGTCGAATTGGTTGCGATCTGCTACTGATCGGGGTGGGGTGCGATGAACGCGTGGCGGCGGTTCCTGCTGGCCGTGGTGTGTGCCGTCGCTGTGGCGAGCATCTACGCCGCTCAGCCGGTCCTGGAGCCGATGGGACGCGATCTCGGCGTTCCGGCGGGACTCGCCGGGTGGATCGTCGCGACCGGCCAGTTCGGCTATCTGGCGGGGCTGTTGCTGCTGGTGCCGCTCGGCGACGTGGTCGACAGGCGTCGGCTCGTCGCCGCGCACCTGGTGGTCACCGCGGTGGGCACGGCGCTGACGGCCTCGGCGTCGGCCGCGTGGGTGGCGTTCGCGGGGCTCGCGACGGCCGGGGTGTTCGCGGTCGTGGTGCAGACCGCGGTGGCCTATGCGGCGTCGGTCTCGCCGTCCGCCGAACGCGGACGGAACATCGGCGTCGTGACCTCCGGCGTCGTGGTCGGCATCCTGGGCGCGCGGGTCGTCACCGGCGCCCTCGCCGAGGCGTGGGGCTGGCGCAGCGTCTACGCCGTGCTCGCGGTGCTGTCGCTCGGACTCGCGGCCCTCGTCCTCGTGGCGCTGCCGCCGGAGGAGCGCTCCGGACCGCGCGCCGGGTACCGGCGGGTCGTGGTCTCGCTCGGCGGGCTGTTCGGACAGCGCGCCTTCCTGACGCGCGGACTCGTCGCGTTCTTCCTGTTCGCGTCGTTCGGAACCCTGTGGAGCGGCCTCGCCCTGCCGCTGGCGGACGCGCCGTGGCGGCTGGGCGAGAGCGGGATCGGGCTGTTCGGCGTCGCCGGACTCGCCGGCGCGCTCGGCGCGGCACGCGCGGGACGGTGGGCGGACGCGGGGCGGGCCGGTCGGGTCACCGGTCTCGCACTCGTCCTGCTGATCCTCTCGTGGGCGGCGATCGCGCAGCTGCCGTGGTCGCTGTGGCTCCTCGCCGCGGGAATCGTGGTCCTCGACTTCGCGGTCCAGGCCGTGCACGTGAGCAACCAGCACCTGCTCACCACCGCGCATCCGGATCGCCTCAGCAGCGTCATCGGCGGCCACATGGTCTTCTACTCGCTCGGCTCCGCCCTCGGCGCGGCCGCGACCACCGCCCTCTTCACCACCCACGGCTGGGCGGGCTCCAGTCTCCTCGGGGCCGGATTCGCGGCCTGCGCGCTGCTCGTCCGGGCGACCGAAGGGCGGCTGCCCCGCGACGACGCGGACCTCCGGGCCGGGAAAGCCGCGCCGTCGCTCCGGGCACGAGACGTCCTCCTGCCTCCCGATTCCCGGGCGCCCCGCCGTTCCCGGGTGAATCGACCCGGAAATCCAGGGGTTTGAGTCGCCGGATCCGAGGGAGGCGGAGTGCAGGGCCGGTCGGACGACCGGACCTCAAGATCCCGGAAATCGCATTCGATTCAGGAGGATTCTCGTGACCACCCCCGAGAACAACGTGTGGAGCTACGGTCCGGCCTCCGGCTACGACGCCGGGACGGACCTGACGGGCTACCGCGTCGAGGCGACCGACGGCCACATCGGGAAGGTCGACAAGCACTCCAACGACGTCGACTCGCAGTACATCGTCGTCGACACCGGCGTCTGGATCTTCGGCAAGGAGGTCCTGCTGCCGGCGGGCACGGTGAAGCACGTCGACACCGCCAACGAGACCGTCCACATCGCCCGGACGAAGGACGAGATCAAGAGCGCCCCCGAGTTCGACAAGGAAAAGCACCTCGGCAACCGGGACTACCACGACCAGGTCGGCGGCTACTACCACGGCCACGGTCCGCGGATCTGACCTCCGGGTCGGGGCCGGCATTTCCCCGGAATTGCCCGCCGGCCGGAAACCTTCAAGGTTTCCGGCCGGCGGGCAATTCTCTTTGCTTTTCGCGCTACTTGCACACGGTCCCGGAATTCGGCACCTTCCCGTCGAGCAGGTACGCGTCCACCGCCTTCTTCACGCACGCGCTGCCGCCGTTGTAGGCGCCGTGCCCCTCGCCCTCGTACGTCAGCTCCACGCCGACGCCCTTGCCGAGCGCGTTCACCATGGCCCGCGCGCCCTCGTACGGCGTCGCCGGGTCGCCGGTGTTGCCGACCACCAGGATCGGCGCCGAGCCGGGCGCGGAGACGTCCGGGTGCTCCCAGGTCCCCTGCACCGGCCACTGCGAGCAGCCCGCGAGCGACCAGCCCATGAAGTCCCCGAAGACGGGGGAGGCCTCGCGGAACTCGCCGAGCCGCTCCTTCGCCTGGCCGAGGGTGTAGCGCTCCTTGAAGTCCACGCAGTTGATGGCGGCGTTGGCGGCCTGGATGTTGCTGTACGAGCCGTTCTGGCTCCGCCCGTTCATCGAGTCGGAGAGCGAGAGCAGCAGCGCCCCGTCGCCGCCCTCGGCCGCGTCGAGCCCCTGCTCCAGATAGGTCCAGAACTCCTTCGAGTACAGGGCCTGCGCGATGCCGTTGGTGGCCTGCGTCTGGGTCAGCTTGCGTTCCCCGATGCCGGCGATCGGCTTCTTGTCGAGGGACGCCAGGAGGTCGGTGATGAAGGTCTCGATCTCGGCGACGGTGGAGCCGGGCAGCGTGCACTCGTCGCCCCGGTCCACGCAGTCCTGGGCGAAGTTGTCCAGGGCCAGCTGGAAGCCCTTCGCCTGGCCGAGGGCGCCGTCCTCGACGCCCGCCTCCGGGTCGACGACGGCGTCGAAGACGGCCCGCCCGACGTTCTTCGGGAAGAGGTGGGCGTAGACGCCGCCCAGCTCCGTGCCGTACGAGATGCCGAAGTAGTGCAGCTTCTCGTCGCCGAGGACCCGGCGCATCAGGTCCATGTCCCGGGCCGCGTTCTCGGTGCCGACGTGCGGCAGGGAGGGGCCCGAGTCCTTCTCGCAGCCGGCCGCGTACTTCTTCTGCGCGTCGGACAGCGTCCGTTCCTCGGCCGCGTCGTCGGGCGTGAAGTCCAGGGCGTAGTACGCGTCGAGCTCCCTGTCGCCGAGGCACTCGACGGGGTCGCTGCGGCCCACCCCGCGCGGGTCGAAGGAGACCAGGTCGTAGCGGCCGCGCAGGGTCTCGTAGTCCTCGGCGAAGCTGGGCAGGCCGGTGACGCCGGAGCCGCCGGGGCCGCCGAAGTTGAAGACGAGCGAGCCGATCCGGCGGGAGGCGTCCCGGGCGGGGGCCCGGATGAGGGCCAGCTCGATGGTCTCGCCCTCCGGCTTCGACCAGTCGAGCGGGGTCTGGAGGAAGGAGCACTGCCAGGCGCCGCCGCCGGGGAGCGCGGACGGCGCGGGCCCGCCGCCCTCGGCCGCGGACGGCGGTGGACAGGGCGCCCAGGACAGCTTCTGCGCCGTCAGCGCCGGGCGGCCGCTGGGGCCCGACTCCTTCGGCGGCTCCGCGGCGTCGTCCCCGCCGTCCGAGCAGCCGGCGGCGAGCAGCACGGCGGTGGCGGCGAGCAGGGCGGCGCGGTGGGCTGCGGAGGTCGGCATGGAACCATGGTGGGCCGTCGCCCGCCCGTTCGCGCGGGAGGGGGGCCAAGCGGGTGGCCCGGGCGTGTCGGGCCGCGGACCCGCCCCGGGCGTGTCGGCCCGCCCGCCCCCGCGGCGCCCCTACAGCGCCTCGCGCTTCGTCAGCCAGTTGAAGCAGAGCCAGCCCGGCAGGACCGGCAGCCACAGGGTGAGGAGGCGGTAGAGGAGCACCGCCGGGGTCGCGACCTCGATCGGGATCTGCCCCACCGCCACCAGGCCGCCGATCAGCGCGCCCTCGACCGCGCCGACACCGCCCGGCGTCGGCGCCGCCGAGCCGAGCGCGTTGCCCGCGAGGAAGACGACGGCCACGCTCGCGTAGCTGATCGACAGGCTGTCGTGGCCGAAGGCCCGGATCGAGGCGTCCAGACAGAGCACGAACGCACCCGTGAGCAGCAGCATCCCGCTGATACCGGTCACCAGTTTCACCGGCCGCTGGAGCACGTCCAGCATGCGCGGCACCACGCCCGCGAAGAGCGAGCGCAGCCGGGTCGACACGAACTTGCGCATGAACGGGATCGCCGTCACCACCAGGACGAGCACCGCGACCGTGAGGAGCCCGGCGATGACCGTCCTCGACGGGGTGAAGGACTGCGACTTCTCCGTCCCCGTCAGATAGCCGAAGGAGAGCAGGAGCAGGATGTGCGCCCCGAGACCGAAGAGCTGCGAGGCGCCGACGCTGGCCACCGCGAGCCCCGGCCGGACCCCCGACCGCTGGAGGAAACGGGTGTTCAGGGCGACGCCGCCGACCGCCGCCGGGGCGACGATCTTCACGAACGAGCCGGCGACCTGCGCCACCACCGTCCGCCAGAAACCGACCCGCTCGGGCACGAAGCCCAGCAGGCTCATCGCCGCCGCGACGTAGCTCAGGGCCGAGAACAGCACCGCCGCCGCCACCCACCGCCAGTCCGCCTGGCTGATCGTCGACAGCGGGGTGCTGGCGACCTGCGAGAGCAGGAAGTACGCGGCGACCGCGCCCGCGATCAGGCTGACCAGGGTCCGCGGCTTGATCCGCTCCAGGCGCACCGGTTCCACCGGGGCCTGCGGGCGGATCAGCAGCACCTGCTGCCGGATCTGGGCGAGCAGGTCCTCCTCGCGGGCCTCGTCGAGGGCCGTGTCCAGGGCCCGCTTCTCGGCCTTCTTGTCCGCCTTCTTCTCGGCCTTCTCGGCCTTGGTCCCGGCCTTGGCCCCGACCGCCACGGCCGTGTGGTCCACGGCGGTGGAGCCGGCGGCCTCGGCCTTGGCCAGCTCCCGCTCGCGCTTGGCCGCCTCGGAGGCCGCGAGGACGGCCTCCCGCTCCCGCGCCGACCGCTCCCGGGCCAGCTTCCGCAGCGTCGCGCGCGTGGAGCGGCTCAGCGCGATCGGCTGGAGCAGCGGCAGGCAGTCCGCCACCGTGTCCGGGCCCAGCACCTCGACGGCCGCGGCGACCGCCCGCTCGGCCCCGACCCGCAGGCCGAGGGTGGTGAGCAGCTGCGCGACGTCCATCCGCAGGACCAGGTCGCCGGCCGCGATCTCGCCGCCCCGCAGATCGGTCAGGACCACCCTGCCGGAACGATCCACCAGAATGGCGTCCCCGGTGAGCCTGCGGTGCGCGATCCGGCGCGACTGGAGCGCCTTCACCTGCCGCCAGGCGCTGCGGACCAGTTCGTCGGTGATCTCGTGGTCGTCCAGCGCGTCCAGGCTGCGGCCGCCGATGTGCTCGTACACGAGCATCACGGCGTCCGGGCCGAGCTCCGAGGTGGCGATCAGCTTCGGTGCGTTCGCCCCGGCGGCGATCGCCGCGTACGCGAGGAGCGCCTCCTGCTCCAGGGCCTGGCGCAGCGAGACGATGGAGCGGCGGGTGGTGATCGTCCGCAGGCTGATCCGCCGCCACGCGCGGTAGAAGAAGCCGTGCGCCTGCTGCTCCCGGTCGACCACGGTGACGTCGAGCGGCGGCCCGTCCTCCAGGGTCACGATGTACCGGCGGCCCCGGTCCCCGCTGTCGGCCGAGTCGGGCACGCCCTCCGCGCGCAGCGCCGTCACCGGCCGGAAGCCGACCCGGCGCAGACCGGCGAGGAGGGTCTGCCCGGTGGGCCGGACGTTCGGGGAGCCGACCGCGTACAGCGTGCCGTACGCCACCGTCCAGCCGATGAGGACGGTCAGGGCGATCGAGAGCGCCGTGGTGTACCCGGCCACCAGCATCGTGAACGCGTCGAGCAGCAGGACCGCCCAGAGCGACACCCGCCAGCGGGGTCTGCGGGCCATCCCGACCGCGGTCATGTACGCGATCACGGGGGCGAGGTAGTTGTGCACCGGGTCGGTCAGGCCGCCCCCGGACTGCGGCTGGGTCAGCGCGTCCCGGATCGTGCCGGGCGCGGCCTCGGCGACCCAGAGGTCGGTGGCGAGCGTGACGCCGTGCGCGAGGACGGCGGCGAGGACGCCGTCCGCGATCCGCAGGCCGTCGCGTTTGATCAGCCGCTCGATGGCGAAGGCGACGGGGACGAGGAGGACGGCGATGGAGGAGACGAGACCGGCGATCTTGACGAAGACGTCCGGGGCGCCGCCGGCGCCCTCGTTGATGTCCTTCTCCAGACCGGAGGTGGTGGCGTGGGCGAACGCCGCCACGGCGAGGACCAGCGCGATCGCGAGCAGGCCGCCGAGCAGCCGCATCAGGTCGGAGGGCCGGTGGACGCGGGCCGCGAGCAGCGGCTCGTCGCCGGAGACCCGCTCGGGCACGTGGGCCCCGCCCTCCTCGGGAGGCTGCGTGTCCTGCCCCATCACCCTGTCCGTCTCTGCCTGCGCGCCGTGTCGCTCTCGTTCCCGTACGCGTTCTTCCGCGGGTCGCTCTTGTCGCTCTTGATCTCGTATCACCAGTCACCGCCCGCACGATGGTGGCACGAAGAGCCGCCGGGCGGAGGCATCAGGGCCATGTCGGTGCTGTGAGGCAGGATGGGACGGGCGGGCCCCGAGGGGCCCGCGGGACGGGACGGACGAGGGTGGAGGGGCCCGTGGGGAAGGCCGGAGGAGCGCCGGAGGGGCTGCCGGGGGACGCGGAGGAGCCGCCCGCGCGGGCGGCGGAACTGCCCGCGTACGCGGAGCGGGTGCTCGACGTCGCCGACGCGATCCCGCGGGGCCGCGTGATGACCTACGGGGACGTCGCCGAGTGGCTGGACGAGGGCGGACCGCGCCAGGTCGGCCGGGTGATGGCCCTGTACGGCGGGGCGGCGCCGTGGTGGCGCGTGGTCCGCGCGGACGGGACGCTGCTGCCCGGCGCCGAGCCGAGGGCCCTCGCCCACTACCGCGAGGAGGGCACGCCGCTGCGGCAGGCGGGCCCGGCCTCCGAGGGGCACGTGCCCCGGATCGACATGCGGCGGGCGCGGTGGGACGGCGCGTCGGACGGGGACGCGGACGACGGCGGTGACGGCGCCCCCGGGGGTGCCGGAACTCACACGTGAGGGCATCCGCCCAGGAGGCGCGGGCCGGGCGCGACGGACGGGCCGGACGCGGTGCGGGAAGCGGTGCGGAGTACGGCTCGCCGCCGCCCGGCTTCGCGTAACGTCGTCGTTCGCGTCTTCCGGGGCGGCCACGGCACACGGCCGCCTCACCCGCACCACCACACCCACCAGGACCGGCGATCCACGTGAGCTCCTCCTCCACCACCCGGCGTACGCCGCCGCACCAGGGACAGCCGCACCCGGGTCCGGGACGGCAGCGGACCCCGGGCGCGTACCGACTGGTGCGCACCGCGCCGGCCCCGCTGGATCCCCCTCGACTGGACGCGGCCCAGCGGGAAGTGGTTGAGCACGACGGCGGACCGCTCCTGGTCCTCGCCGGACCCGGCACCGGCAAGACGACCACGCTCGTCGAGGCGGTCGCGGCCCGCGTGGAGAAGGGCGCCGACCCCGAGCGCCTGCTCGTCCTCACCTTCAGCCGCCGGGCCGCCGTCGAACTCCGCGACCGGATGGCGGCCCGGCTCGGCGGCCGCCGCCCGCCGCAGGCGACCACCTTCCACTCGTACTGCTACGCCCTGATCCGCGCCCACCAGGACGCCGGGCTCTTCGCGGAACCGCTCCGCCTGCTCTCCGGACCCGAACAGGACCTCGCGGTCCGCGAACTGCTCGCCGGCCAGATCGACCTGGAGAAGAGCGGCCTCGGCGGGGTCCGCTGGCCCGACGAGCTGCGCGCCTGCCTCACCACCCGGGGCTTCGCCGACGAGGTGCGGGCCGTCCTCGCGCGCTCGCGGGAACTGGGCCTCGAACCGGACGCCCTCGCCCGCTTCGCGGACCGGGTCGGCCGCCCCGACTGGAAGGCGGCGGCCGGCTTCCTCGCCGAGTACCTCGACGTCCTCGACCTCCAGGGCGTCCTCGACTACACGGAGCTGGTCCACCGGGCCGTGCTCCTCGCCGGAAGCGTCACGCTGCCCCGGTACGACGCGGTGTACGTCGACGAGTACCAGGACACCGACCCGGCGCAGGTCCGGCTCCTCCACGCGCTCGCGGGCGGCGGCCGGAGCACGGTCGTCGCCTTCGGCGACCCGGACCAGTCCATCTACGCGTTCCGGGGCGCCGACGTGAACGGCATCCTCGACTTCCCCGCCTCCTTCGGCGGCGCCGGGGTCCGCGTCCTCGGCACCTCCCGGCGCTCCGGCGCGCGGCTCCTCGCCGCGACCCGGGAGCTGGCCCGGCGGATGCCGATGCCCCGGCTCCCCGCCGACAAGGTCCGCGCCCACCGGGAGCTGACGGCGGTACGGGGCGGGGGCCTGGCGGAGGCGTACACCTACCCCACGGCCTCGGCGGAGGCCGAGAACATCGCGGACCTGCTGCGGCGCGCGCACCTGGAGGACGGCGTGCCGTGGCCGGACATGGCCGTCCTCACCCGCGCCGGCGCCTCCCTGCCCGCCCTCCGCCGCGCCCTGACCTCGGCGGGCGTCCCGGTCGAGACGGACGCGGCGGACACGCCCCTGCGCCACGAACCGGCGGTGGCCCCGCTGCTCCTCGCCCTCCGGGCGGTGTCGGGGGCGGGGGCCCCTGCCGGGGCGGTGACGCCGGGCGCCGGAACCGGCGCGTCCGACGGCACCGCAGAGCCCGGGCAGGGGGATTCGGGCGCTGATGTCCGGGATGCCGTACGCGCGGAGGGCTCCGGGGGCGACACGACTCCCGACGGGACCGCTCCGGACGGGACCGCTCCTGGCGGGGCCGATCCCGACGGGACCGATCCTGGCGATGCGTCAGGCGTGGGTGCGGGCGAAGGCGCCGGTCCCGGCCGTCACGGCGACGGCGGGTGGCTCGACACGGAGACCGCGCTCGCACTGCTCGCCTCGCCGCTCGCCGGGGTCGACCCGGCCGACCTGCGGCGGCTCGGGCGGGCGCTGCGGGACGAGGAGCGGGCCGCCGGGAACAGGGTGCCGCCGCCCTCCGACGTGCTGCTCGCCCGCGCGCTCGCCGAGCCCGAGCGGCTCGTCGCGCACGACCCCGCGTACACCCACGGCGTACAGCGGCTCGGCAGGCTCCTCCGGGACGCCCGAACGCTGCTCGCCGCCGGCGGCACCGCCGAGGAAGCCCTCTGGGAGCTGTGGAAGGGCACCCCCTGGCCCGGCCGCCTGGAGCGCGCCGCCCTGCGCGGCGGCCCCGCCGGGCGGAACGCCGACCGCGACCTCGACGCCGTCTGCGCCCTCTTCGAGACCGCCGCCCGCGCCGAGGAGCGCGTCGGCGGCCGGGGCGTCGTCAACTTCCTCGAAGAGCTCGACGCCCAGGACATCGCCGCCGACACCCTCACCCGCCGCCACACCCGCCCGGACGCCGTCCGGCTCATGACCGCGCACCGCTCCAAGGGCCTGGAGTGGGGCCTCGTCGTCGTCGCCGGGGTCCAGGAGGGCCTCTGGCCCGACCTGCGCCGCCGCGGCTCCCTCCTCGAAGCCGACCGCATCGGCCGCGACGGCCTGGCCGAACCCCTCACCCCCGGCGCCCTCCTCGCCGAGGAGCGCCGCCTCTTCTACGTGGCCGCCACGCGCGCGCGTGACCGGCTCGTCGTCACCGCCGTGAAGGCCGCCGCCGAGGACGGGGACCAGCCGTCCCGGTTCCTCACCGAGTTCGGCGCCGAGCCCAAGGACGTCCCCGGCCGCCCCCGCCGCCCCCTCGCCGTCTCCGCCCTGGCCGCGGAGCTGCGCGCCACCACCGTCGACCCGGACGCCTCGCCCGCGCTCCGCGAGGCCGCCGCCCACCGCCTCGCCCGGCTCGCCGCCCTCACCGACGACGAGGGCCAGCCGCTGGTCCCGGCCGCGCACCCGGACCGCTGGTGGGGCCTGTTCGAACCGACCCGCGCCGCGGCCCCGCTCCGCGACCGCGACCGGCCGGTGGCGCTCTCGCCCAGCTCCCTCGACAACCTCGTCAGCACCTGCTCCCTCCAGTGGTTCCTGGGCCGCGAGGTCAAGGCCGACACCCCCGCCACCGCCGCCCAGGGCTTCGGCAACGTCGTCCACGTCCTCGCGGACGAGGTCGCCTCCGGCCGCACCCCGGCCGACCTCGACGTCCTCATGGCCCGCCTGGACTCCGTCTGGGACGCCCTCGCCTTCGACGCCCCCTGGAAGTCGGCCCAGGAGAAGCAGAACGCGCGCGCGGCGCTCGAACGCTTCCTGAGCTGGCACGTCATGGACCGCGCCGGCCGCACCCCCGCCGCCTCCGAGCACGACTTCGACGTGACCCTGGAGGCGGGGGAGTACGAGGTCCGCATCCGGGGCTCCATGGACCGCGTCGAGACCGACGCGCAGGGCCGCGCCTACGTGGTCGACTTCAAGACCGGCAAGTCGGCCCCCACCAAGGACGAGGTCGCCCGCCACCCGCAGCTCGCCGTCTACCAGCTCGCCGTCCGCGAGGGCGCCCTGGACGAGGTCTTCGACGGGCGCCGCCCCGAGCCGGGCGGCGCCGAACTCGTACAGCTGCGGCAGGCCGCCCCCAAGAAGGAGGGCGGCGACGCCCTGCCGAAGGTCCAGGCCCAGGAGCCCCTGTCCGGGGAGTGGGTCGGGGAACTGCTCGCCGGCGCCGCCGGCCGGGTCCTCGACGAACGGTTCACCCCCACCACCGGCCAGCACTGCGCCACCTGCTCCTTCCGCGCCTCGTGCAGCGCCCGACCGGAGGGCCGGCACGTGGTCGAGTAGCGGGGCCCGGGTACGGGCGATCGGTCACGTGCGCGAAGCCCTGTCCGTCCCGGCCCGGTCACGCGCGTGAAGCCCTGTCCGCTCCGGCCCGGTCACGCGCGTGAAGCCCCGTCCGCCCCGGCCCGGCCACGCGCGCCTGACGCCCCGTCGGAAAGAGAGGTCCGTCACGCGCGCGTGGGCACGGCGTCCGCGGCCCCCGGCGTCCCGCGCCGGAACTCCCGGCGGAGGACGTCCGTAACTCCCGGTACGGGGCGCCCGGGAGACCCGGCACCGGAGCCCGTGTCCGGCCGCCGCTGTCCGACCGCCCCGCTAGCCTCTTCCGGTGACCGCACGCATCAGCGACCCCGAGGAGCTCAAGGAGCTGCTCGGCATCCCGTTCACCCCGGAGCAGACGGCCTGCATCACCGCGCCGCTCGCCCCGCAGGTCGTCGTGGCCGGCGCCGGCTCCGGCAAGACGACGGTGATGGCCGCCCGCGTGGTCTGGCTGGTCGGCACGGGCCAGGTCGCCCCCGAGCAGGTCCTCGGCCTCACCTTCACCAACAAGGCCGCCGGCGAACTCGCGGAGCGCGTCCGCACCGCCCTCGTCCGCGCCGGCGTCACCGACCCGGACGTCATCGATCCGTCCCACCCGTCGCCCGGCCACCACCCCCCAGCGACGGCGGTGTCCGCCGACCCCTATTACGTTCCGGGCGAACCCCGCATCTCCACCTACCACGCCTTCGCCGGACAGCTCCTCACCGACCACGGCCTCCGCATCGGCCTGGAGCCCACCTCCCGGCTCCTCGCGGACGCCACCCGGTACCAGCTCGCCGCGCGCGTGCTCCGCGAGGCCCCCGGCCCGTACCCCGCGCTCACCCGCTCCTTCCCGACCCTCATCACCGACCTGCTCGCCCTCGACGCCGAACTGGCCGAGCACCTCGTCCCGCCCGACCGGCTTCGCGCGTACGACTCCGACCTGCTCACGACCCTCGCCGGCGCCAAGCTGAGCAACGCCGAGCTGCGCAAGGTCCCCGAGGCCGCCGCCGCCCGCCGCGAACTCCTCGACCTCGTCGTCCGCTACCGCGCCGCCAAGCGCTCCCGCGACCTGCTCGACTTCGGCGACCAGATCGCCCGCTCCGCCGAACTCGCCACCACCCGGCCCGAGGTCGGCACGATCCTGCGCGACGAGTTCAAGGTCGTCCTCCTCGACGAGTACCAGGACACCTCCGTCGCCCAGCGGCTGCTGCTCTCCGGCCTCTTCGGCCAGGGCACCGGGCACGCCGTGACCGCCGTCGGCGACCCCTGCCAGGCCATCTACGGCTGGCGCGGCGCCTCCGTCGCCAACCTGGACGACTTCCCCGAGCACTTCCCGCACCGCGACGGCAGCCCCGCGAGCCGCTACGCCCTCTCCGAGAACCGGCGCAGCGGCGGCCGCCTCCTCGACCTCGCCAACGGCCTCGCCGCCCCCCTGCGCGCCCTGCACGCGGGCGTGGAGGCGCTGCGGCCCGCACCCGGCGCCGAGAACGACGGCAGCGTACGGATCGCCCTGCTGCCCACCCACGCCGAGGAGATCGACTGGCTCGCGGACTCCCTCGCCCGCCTCGTCCGCACCGGCCGCGAACCCGGCGAGATCGCCGTCCTGTGCCGCACCGCCACCGACTTCCCCGCGATCCACGCCGCCCTGGTCGCCCGGGACGTGCCCGTCGAGGTCGTCGGTCTCTCCGGCCTCCTCCACCTGCCCGAGATCGCGGACCTCGTCGCCGTCTGCGAGGTCCTCCAGGACCCGGGCGCCAACGCCTCCCTGGTACGGCTCCTCACCGGCCCCCGCTGGCGGATCGGCCCCCGCGACCTCGCCCTCCTGGGCCGCCGCGCCCGCCTCCTGGTGCACCGGGGGAGCGAGGAGACCGACCCCGAGCAGCGGCTCGCCGCCGCCGTCGAGGGCGTCGACCCGGCCGAGGTGATCTCCCTCGCCGACGCGCTCGACACCTTCCTCGACTCCGGGGGCACCCCCGACGACGGCCTGGCGTTCTCCGCCGAGGCCAGGGTCCGCTTCGCCCGCCTCGCCGCCGAACTGCGCTCCCTGCGCACCTCGCTCGCGGACCCCCTCATGGACGTGCTGCACCGGGTCCTGAACACGACCGGCCTGGAGGTCGAGCTCTCCGCCTCCCCGCACGCCCTCGCCGCCCGCCGCCGCGAGACCCTCGGCCACTTCCTCGACGTCGCCGCCGGCTTCGCCTCCCTCGACGGCGAGGCCACCCTCCTCGCCTTCCTCGGCTTCCTGCGCACGGCCGTCCAGTTCGAGAAGGGCCTCGACAGCGCGCTGCCCGGAGGCGAGAACACCGTCAAGGTCCTCACCGCCCACAAGTCCAAGGGCCTGGAGTGGGACGTCGTCGCCGTCCCCGGCCTGGTCACCGGCCAGTTCCCCAGCGCACGCGCGCGCGAGGCGTGGACCTCCCAGCCGCAGGTCCTCCCGCACGCCCTGCGCGGCGACGCCCCCACGCTCCCGTCGATCGACGCCTGGGACGCCAAGTCCCTGGCCGCGTTCAAGACCGACATGCGCGAGCACCAGCACACCGAGGAACTGCGCCTGGGGTACGTCACCTTCACCCGCCCCCGCTCCCTTCTCCTCGGCTCGGGCCACTGGTGGGGCCCGAGCCAGAAGAAGCCCCGCGGCCCCTCGGACTTCCTCCTGGCCCTGTACGACCACTGCGCGGCCGGGCACGGCGAGATCGAGGCCTGGGCGGACGAGCCGGAGGAGGACGCGGAGAACCCGACCCTGGCGGCGGCGGATCGTGACGAGGCGTGGCCGCTGCCGCTGGACCGGGAGTCCTTCGAGCGCCGCCGGAAGGCCGCGGAGCGGGTGACGTCCCTGCTGTGGTCGGTCGCCCCGCAGACCGGAACGGGGGGGAGCGGCCCCACGAGCGCGGCGCCCGCTCTCCAGGGCCCGCCCCCCGAGGACCCCTGGGACGACGAGGAGCCGGTCTGGGACGACGAGGAGCCCGCCTGGGAGGACGAGGAGCCCGCCTGGGACGAGGAGGTCCTCCCCGAGGACACCCACGCGGACGCGGTCCGGGGCCCGAGGGCCCCGGAACCGGAGGAGCCCGGGGAAACAGGGGCCCCGGAGCCGGCGGTGCCCCGGGAGTCCCGGGCCCCGGAAGGCGCCGCCGCCCCGGAACCGGAGGAGCCCGGGGAAACAGGGGCCCCGGAACCGGCAGCACCCCAGGAGCCCGGGGCCCAGGAAGACCCCCAGGCCCAGGAAGACCCCGGCGCCCTCACCCCCGAGGACGCCAGGACCATCGCCTCCTGGGACCGCGACCTCGCCTCCCTCACCACCGAGCTCCGCCGCGCCCGCGCCACCACCCGGGACGTGCTGCTGCCCGCGTACCTCTCCGCCTCCCAGGTGCTCCGGCTCGCCGCCGACCCCGACGGCTTCGCGCGCGAGCTGGCCCGGCCCCTGCCCAAGCCGCCGCAGCCCGCCGCCCGCCGGGGCACCCGCTTCCACGCCTGGGTGGAGTCCCGCCACGAGGAGCTGCCGCTGCCGTTCCTCGGCCCGGAGGAGCTGCCCGGCGGCGAGGAGTTCGCGGGCGAGCCCGAGATCCTCGACGAACGGGACCTGGACGAGCTGAAGGAGGCCTTCGCCCGCACCCCGTACGCCCGCCGCACCCCGTACCGCGTCGAGGTCCCCGTCCACCTCACCCTCGCGGGCCGGGTCGTCCGGGGCCGGATCGACGCCGTCTACCGGGACCCGGAGACCGGCGCGTACGAGATCGTCGACTGGAAGACTAGCCGCACCCGCAGCGCCGACCCGCTCCAGCTCGCGCTCTACCGGCTCGCCTGGGCCGAGCAGCACGGCCTCGCGCCCGAGGAGGTGGCCGCCGCCTTCGTGTACGTCCGTACGGGTGAGGTCGCCCGGCCCGCCCGGCTGCCCGGCCGGAGCGAGCTCGAGGCGATCCTGCTGGGCGGGGCACCCCCGGAGGCCGGATAGGCTCATATGTATGAGCGAGACCCCGGACAGCGCCGTCCACGCAGTGCGCACGTACGTCGAGCGGCACCGTGCCGCCTTCCTCGGCGACCTCGCCGAGTGGCTGCGCATCCCGTCCGTCTCGGCGCAGCCGGAGCGGGCCGCCGACGTGCGGCGCAGCGCCGACTGGCTCGCCGCCAAGCTCATGGAGACCGGCTTCACGACGGTCGAGGTCTGGGAGACCGCCGGCGCCCCCGCCGTCTTCGCGGAGTGGCCCTCGGACGACCCGGGCGCCCCGGCCGTCCTCGTCTACGGCCACCACGACGTGCAGCCCGCCGCCCGCGAGGACGGCTGGCGCACGGACCCGTTCGAGCCGACCGTGGTCGACGGCCGGATGTACGCGCGCGGGGCGGCCGACGACAAGGGCCAGGTGTTCTTCCACACCCTCGGCGTCCGCGCCCACCTCGCCGCCACCGGCCGCACCGCCCCCGCCGTCCACCTCAAGCTCCTGATCGAGGGCGAGGAGGAGTCCGGCTCCCCGCACTTCCGCGAGCTGGTCGAGGCCCGCGCCGGGCGGCTCGCCGCCGACGCCGTGATCGTCTCCGACACCGGCATGTGGTCCGAGACCACCCCCACCGTCTGCACCGGCATGCGCGGGGTCGCGGACTGCGAGATCGAGCTGTACGGCCCCGACCAGGACATCCACTCCGGCTCCTTCGGCGGCGCCGTGCCGAACCCGGCCACCGTCGCCGGCCGGATCGTCGCCGCCCTCCACGACGCCGACGAGCGCGTGGCGATCCCCGGCTTCTACGACGGCGTGACCGAGCTGACCGACGCCGAGCGGGCCCTCGTCGCCGAGCTGCCCTTCGACGAGGCGGCCTGGCTGCGCACGGCCAAGTCCCACGGCACCCTGGGCGAGGCGGGCTTCTCCACCCTGGAGCGGGTCTGGGCCCGCCCCACCGCCGAGGTCAACGGCATCGGCGGCGGCTACCAGGGCCCCGGCGGCAAGACGATCGTCCCCGCCTCCGCCCACCTCAAGCTCTCCTTCCGGCTCGTCGCCGGCCAGGACCCGGACAAGATCGAACGGGCGGTACGGGACTGGCTCGCCGGACTCGTCCCGGCCGGAATCCGGTACGGGATCACCTTCGGCGCCCCGACCCGCCCCTGCCTCACCCCCCTCGGCCACCCCGCCCTGAAGGCGGTGGCCGGGGCCATGAGCCGGGCCTTCGACGGCGCCGAGGTCCGCTACACCCGCGAGGGCGGCTCGGGTCCGGCCGCCGACCTCCAGGACGTCCTGGAGGCACCCGTCCTGTTCCTCGGCGTCTCCGTCCCGTCCGACGGCTGGCACGCCCCGAACGAGAAGATCGAGCTCGATCTGCTCATGAAGGGCGTCGAGACGACCGCTCATCTCTGGGGCGACCTGCCCGTCGCCCTCCAGGCCGCCGAGCGCTGAACCCACACACCGAACCGGGGGAGTTGGAAGCAACCTGTGAGCACCTTGAAGAACGTGCCGGCCCTGAACGACCCGTCGGCCCCGGGGAACGCCCCGGGCACCCCGGCTCCGGAGGGCACCCCGGCGTCCCTTCCGGCGGACGCCCCGACCCCGGCGGACGTACAGATCCCGGCGGACGTACCGGCCCCCGCGGACCGCCCGATCGCGCTCACCGCCCCGAGCGGCATCGACCGCGCCGCCCACCACCGCCTCGACGAGGCGTGGCTCGCGGCCGCCTGGAGCCACCCCACGACCCGGGTCTTCGTGGTCTCCGGCGGCCAGGTGCTGATCGACGACCGTCCCGACGGCACCACCGAACTCGTCATGACCCCGGCCTTCGAGGCCCCGGTCACCGAGACCCACCGCTACTTCCTGGGCACGGACGCCGACGGGATCTCCTACTTCGCGCTCCAGAAGGACTCCCTGCCCGGCCGCATGGACCAGTCCGCCCGCCCCGCCGGGCTGCGCGAGGCCGGGATGCTGCTCTCCGACCGGGACACCGCCCTGATGGTGCACGCCGTGGCCCTGGAGAACTGGCAGCGCCTCCACCGCTTCTGCTCGCGCTGCGGCGAGCGCACGGTCATCGCCGCGGCCGGGCACATCCGTCGCTGCCAGGCCTGCGGCGCCGAGCACTACCCGCGCACCGACCCCGCGGTGATCATGCTCGTCACGGACGAGCACGACCGGGCCCTGCTCGGCCGCCAGGTGCACTGGCCGGAGGGCCGCTTCTCGACCCTGGCCGGCTTCGTCGAGCCGGGCGAGTCCATCGAGCAGTCGGTGGTCCGCGAGGTCTTCGAGGAGGCGGGCGTCACGGTCGGCGAGGTCGAGTACGTCGCCAGCCAGCCCTGGCCCTTCCCGTCCAGCCTGATGCTGGGCTTCGTCGCCCGCGCCACCTCCTCGGAGATCACCGTGGACGGCGAGGAGATCCACGAGGCCCGCTGGTTCTCCCGCGAGGAGCTGGCCGCCGCCTTCGAGAGCGGCGACGTCCTCCCCCCGTACGGCATCTCGATCGCCTCCCGCCTGATCGAGCGCTGGTACGGCAGGCCGCTCCCGAAGCCGGGCGACGTCCTCTGACCCGCCCGGCCCGTCCGGGCCCGGACCCCGCGCTCCGGACCCGGGCCGGTCAGGAGCGGACCGTCTCCCCCGCCAGGGAGGCGGCGGCCGTGGAGATGGCCTCGTCCAGGACGTCGCGGGAGCGCACCAGGTCCGCGATCGTACGGTCGATGCGGTCGCGCTCCGCGCTCAGCTCGTCGACGAGCCGGGGCGTGGCGATCTCGCTAGCCGCCCCGTCCGCGTCCCGCATGCAGGGCAGCAGCAGCGCGATCTTCCTACTGGTGAGCCCGGCCGCGTACAGCGCCTGGACGCGGATGACGCGGTCCACCGCCCATTCGCCGAAGTCGCGCTGCCCTCCCGGCGTGCGCTCGGACGCCAGGAGACCCTGCGTCTCGTAGTAGCGCAGCGACCTCTCGCTCACCCCGCTGCGCCGGGCGAGTTCACCGATCCGCATGTCACATCCCCGTTCGCCGGAACCGGACTTGAACCTGACACCAGTGTCAACTCCTACCGTACGGGCATGACGAACGCACCGGACGCACTCCGCCCCTCCCGCCTCTTCGACCCCGCCCGCCTCGGCCCGCTGGAACTGCCCAACCGCATGGTGATGGCGCCGATGACCCGCAACCGCGCCACGGCCGACGGCGTCCCGAAGCCCGTCATGGCCACCTACTACGCCCAGCGCGCCTCCGCCGGCCTGATCATCGCCGAGGCCTCCACGCCGAACGCCGTGGGCCGGACCTACCCGAACATCACGGCCATCCACAACGACGCCCACGTGGCCGGATGGCGGCGGGTCACCGACGCCGTGCACGCGGCGGGCGGCCGGATGTTCCTCCAGCTCCAGCACGGCGGCCGGGTCGGCCACCCCGACAACAGCGGGCTCACGCCCGTCGCCCCCTCGCCGGTTCCCCTTCCCGAGCCGATCCACACGCCCGGCGGACGCCGGGAGGCCGTCGTCCCGCGCGAGATGACCGCCGAGGAGATCCGTGCCACCGTCGCCGACTTCGCCGCCGCTGCCCGCAGGGCCGTCGACGCGGGCTTCGCCGGCGTTGAGGTCCACTCCGCCAACGGCTACCTGCTGCACCAGTTCCTGGCGAAGAACACCAACCTCCGCACCGACGCGTACGGCGGCTCCGTCGCCGGGCGGATCCGCCTCACCGTCGAGGTGGTCCGGGCCGTCGCCGACGCGATCGGCCCCGAGCGGGTGGGCGTGCGGCTCGCGCCCGGCCTGACCGTCAACGGCATCGAGGAGGGCGACACCGAGGACATCTATCCGGCCCTCGTCGCCGCCCTGGCCCCCATCGGCCCGGCCTATCTGCACCTGGTCTTCGCCGACCCGGACCAGCCGCTCTTCCAGTACATCCGGAAGACCTGGGAGGGAACCCTGATAGCCAATCCCGTCCTGGGCTGGGGCGGGCCCCTGCCCGCCGACGGCGGCCGGCACGCGGCCGAGCGCCTCCTCGCCGCCGGGGCCGACCTGATCTCCCTGGGCCGCCCCTTCCTCGCCAACCCCGACCTCGTCGAACGCCTCCGGACCGGGGCCGCGATCAACCCCGTCCGCGAGGAGGGCCTGATGTACACGGGCGGCGAGAACGGCTACACCGACTACCCCGCGCTCGCGGACGGGCCGTCGGAGCGCCCGGAGCCCTCGGAGCACGAGAACGCCCCCTCCGGTCGGGCGTGACCGAAGGGGGCGTGACGCGAGCGGCGGCCGCAGTGGCCGAAAATCGATCAGGCGCCGATCTTCTGCTTGACCTGCGCGAGGCTCGGGTTCGTCAGGGTGGAGCCGTCCGGGAAGAGCACGGTCGGCACGGTCTGGTTGCCGCCGTTGGCCTCCTCGACGAACGCCGCCGAGTCCGGGTCCTGCTCGATGTTGATCTCCGTGTACGCGATGCCCTCGCGGTCCATCTGGCTCTTCAGCCGACGGCAGTAGCCGCACCACGTGGTGCTGTACATCGTCACAGTGCCCTGCATGGCCAGGCGCTCCTCTGGTTCTTCGTTCGCGTTCGCTGACGGGGTCCGAGAAGGAGAACGTACGCCCTCTCCGTCCCATTCCCGGACCGGTCCCGCACGGGATTCCGCACCGGTCCCGCATCGGCCGGCGGCCGGCCCCGCCGCCCCGGGATTCGTATGACCGGCGTCTCCCGCCTGTGGACAACCCGCCGCACCCACCCCACGGGACCTGGCAGCATGGCGGGGTGACAGCAGCGACGCACTCCACTCTCTTTCCCCAGGTGCCGGAGACGGCCGACGCGGTGCTCGACGGGCTCGACCCCGAGCAGCGCGAGGTCGCGCTCGCCCTGGGCGGCCCGGTGTGCGTCCTTGCGGGAGCCGGCACGGGCAAGACGCGGGCCATCACGCACCGGATCGCGTACGGGGTGCGGGCGGGCGTGCTCCAGCCCGCCACCGTCCTCGCCGTCACCTTCACCAACCGCGCCGCGGGCGAGATGCGCGGCCGGCTCCGGCAGCTCGGCGCGGGCGGCGTCCAGGCCCGCACCTTCCACTCCGCAGCCCTCCGCCAGCTCCAGTTCTTCTGGCCGAAAGCAGTCGGTGGCGAGCTGCCCCGGCTCCTGGAGCGGAAGGTCCAGCTGGTCGCCGAGGCCGCTGCCCGCTGCCGCATCCGGCTCGACCGGAACGAGCTGCGGGACGTCACCGGCGAGATCGAGTGGGCCAAGGTCACCCAGACCGTCCCCGCCGACTACCCGGCCGTCGTCGCCAAGGCCCTCAGGGACGCCCCCCGTGACCCGGCCGAGATCGGCCAGATCTACGCCACGTACGAGCAGCTGAAGCGCGACCGCTCGGTGATCGACTTCGAGGACGTGCTGCTGCTCACCGTCGCCATCCTCCAGGACCGGCACGACATCGCCGACCAGGTCCGCCGCCAGTACCAGCACTTCGTGGTGGACGAGTACCAGGACGTCTCCCCGCTCCAGCAGCGCCTGCTCGACCTGTGGCTCGGCGACCGCGACAGCCTCTGCGTGGTCGGCGACGCCAGCCAGACGATCTACTCCTTCACCGGTGCCACCCCCGACCACCTGCTGAACTTCCGCACCCGGCACCCCGGCGCCACCGTGGTCAGACTGGTCCGCGACTACCGCTCCACCCCCCAGGTCGTCCACCTGGCCAACGGACTGCTCTCCCAGGCCCGCGGCCGCGCCGCCGAGCACCGCCTGGAGCTGGTCTCCCAGCGCGGCCCCGGCCCCGAGCCGGTCTACGCCGAGTACGCCGACGAGCCCGCCGAGGCCGAGGGCACCGCCCGCCGCGTCCGCGACCTGATCGCCGCCGGCGTCCCGGCCGGCGAGATCGCCGTCCTCTACCGGATCAACGCCCAGTCCGAGGTCTACGAGCAGGCCCTCGCCGACGCCGGGGTGCCCTACCAGCTCCGCGGCGCCGAGCGCTTCTTCGAGCGCCAGGAGGTGCGGGAGGCGGGCATCGCCCTGCGCGGCGCGGCCCGCGCCGGGGGCAACGACTCCCTCCTCGACGGCGCCGAGGACCTGCCCGCGCAGGTCAGGGCGGTCCTCTCCACCAAGGGCTGGACCACCGAGCCGCCCGCGGGCTCCGGCGCCGTCCGCGACCGCTGGGAATCCCTCGCCGCCCTCGTCCGGCTCGCCGAGGACTTCGCCCGCGCCAGGCCGGGGGCCACCCTCTCGGACCTGGTCGCCGAGCTCGACGAGCGGGCCGCCGCCCAGCACGCCCCGACCGTCCAGGGCGTCACCCTCGCCTCGCTGCACGCGGCCAAGGGCCTCGAATGGGACGCCGTCTTCCTGGTCGGCCTCACCGAGGGCATGATGCCGATCACCTACGCCAAGACCGACGAGCAGGTCGAGGAGGAGCGGCGCCTGCTGTACGTGGGCGTCACCCGCGCCCGGGTCCACCTCACGCTCTCCTGGTCCCTCTCCCGCTCCCCGGGCGGCCGGGCCTCCCGGCGCCCCACCCGCTTCCTCAAGGGCCTGCGCCCCGGCTCCGGCGCCCTCGGCACCACCGTCCACGGCGGCGGGCAGGGCTCCGTCGAGCGGGGCAGCGCCCCCGCCCGGCGCAGGCAGCGCGGTCCCGTCCGCTGCCGGGTCTGCGGCGCGACCCTCACCGAGGCGGGCGCGATGAAGCTGATGCGCTGCGAGGACTGCCCCTCGGACATGGACGAGGGGCTGTACGAGCGGCTGCGCGACTGGCGCGCCGAGCGGGCGGGCGAGCTCGGCCAGCCGGCCTACTGCGTCTTCACCGACAAGACCCTCATGGCGATCGCCGAGCGGGTCCCCGCCACGGGTGGGGAGCTCGCCTCGATCGCCGGCGTCGGCACCCGCAAGCTGAACCGCTTCGGGGCCGACGTCCTGGCCATCTGCGCAGGTGGGGAGGGAGGGGCGGAGGCCGATGAGGACTGAGGAAAACTCGTCGGAAAAATAGTTTGCGCCCGCCCCGTCAAGCCCCATAGGTTCTTAACCACGGAAACGGCGGCTTCTTCGAAGCCCTGTCTTCGTGCTGTACTTGTCCAAATAAACATGAGGGTCCGGCTCGCACCCGAGCCCTCCGAGACGCCGAGAGGAGGCGATTCCAGTGATCAGCTACACCATCCAGACCAGCACCGCCAGCTTCGTCAGCACCGCCAAAATGACCGATCGCTCGGTCGTCTCCGCCTGCACGCTCGGCCTCTCCGCCTCGGCGTTCATCGGCACCGGTCTGCCTACCACCGGTCTCTCCGGCCTCGGCATGTCCGCCGCCGTGGAGCTGCGGCCCTCCGTGGCCCTGCGCAATGAGCGACCGACCAAGGCACTGGAAGCAGGAGCAGCGGGCAAGGCCAAGGCCTATGCCTTTGCGGCGACCGGTGCCGGCACCCAGCAGCAGACGACGCACCACACGATGTGGGCCTTCCGTGGGCTCGAACCCTGGAGTGATCCAGCCTGATCCAGGATCAGGCAGGCGCCTTCAGGGCCGCGGAACCCCACCCGGGATCCGCGGCCCTTCTGTTTGTCCCCGAACGGGGACGGACGGGAGAAGGGGCCTCGGGACAGAAACACCCGGTACCAGCCGAAACCCCGGCCAACAGGCCGGAACGACCAGACGAGGAAAGAACACCGTGCAACTCGAAGCGCACGCCCCGTCCGTACCGCCTTCCGCATCGCTCCCCCAGACCGGCCGCCCCACGGAGGACCCCGCTTTGACCCCCCTCACCGCGCTCACCGCGCTCGACGACGCCATCGAGAACCTCGGCGTCCCCGTCCCCTGTCGCTCCTACGACCCGGAGGTCTTCTTCGCGGAGTCCCCGGCCGACGTGGAGTACGCGAAGTCCCTCTGCCGCACCTGCCCGCTCATGGCCGCCTGCCTCGCCGGCGCCAAGGAGCGGCGCGAGCCGTGGGGCGTCTGGGGCGGTGAGCTCTTCGTCCAGGGCGTGGTCGTCGCCCGGAAGCGGCCCCGCGGCCGCCCGCGCAAGAACCCGGTCGCGGCATGAACGCCACCGGAACCATCGACCGCCCCCACACGCACGATCCCCAGAAGCAGGCCCCGATGACCTCTTCCACCAGCGAGCCCGCCGGCTCCGCGACCCCGTCTTTCTCCCCCGCCGCCGCGCCCGTGGCGCGTCAGAACAGGACCCGTGAAATGCAACTCATCCCCGAAGCCCTGGCCCGAGCCCATATGCACGACCGACAGCGTGAGGCCGAGGCGGAACGCCAGGCCGCGCGCCTGGTCGCCGCCCGGCGCATGCAGCGCCGCGCCGAGCGCGTCTCGCTGCGCGCCCGCCGCGCGCTGGCCATGGCCGTCATGCACTGAGAACCCGCGCCCTCCGGGGCGCCGCCACGGGGGCCGGTCCGTCGGGACCGGCCCCTGCGGTGCGTTGCGCGGGACCACGGGCGGCCCGCCGGACTATCGTCGCGAGGGTGAACGCCCCCGACGCCCCCGGCGACCCGGACGCCCCGGAGGAGCCTCTCACCTGCGCGCGCTGCGGCAGGACCGCCGACACCCTGCCCCTGACCTGGACCTTCTCGGTCGAGGACGGCCGCCGGGTGTACTTCTGCGAGGACTGTTCCCGAACCAACCTCCGCGCCATCGAGGGCAGGCTCGACTCCTCCTGGTGGTGAAGCCCCCGCCGGACAGGTCCTAGTCGGCCTCCGGCTCCGCGAAGCCCGGGAGCCAGGCGTCCAGTTCGTCGCGCAGGCGGACCGTCGCGTTCAGTTGGCACAGCACCCCGATGGTGCTCAGGGTCACCCGGTGTATCAGGAGGTACGAGGGCGGCAGGTTCAACTGCTTGCCCAGTTGGTACGCGGGGGAGCGGGGGTCGGCGATGCGGGCCGCCTGGGTGCGCATCCAGGAGCGGGTGAAGACGAAGGACTCCGCCTCGGCCGGTTCGATGATCGGCAGCAGGTACTCCAGGACCGCGTCCGGGTCGAGCGAGACGGTCTCCTTGACGAAGCCCTCCGCGCGCAGCAGGTCGTAGACCGTCTCGGCCTCGCCGGCCAGCGCCGTCCGCAGACAGGTGCCGATCGTCTCGGGCAGCCCGCCCGGCAGCCGGTCCACGGTGCCGAAGTCGAGGACGCCGAGCCGCCAGCTCTCCGGGTCCCCGTCGGCCTCCTCGTCCGCCCCCGGCAGCAGTCGGAAGTTGCCCGGGTGCGGGTCGGCGTGCAGCAGACCGGTGCGCGCCGGGCCCGAGAAGAGGAAGCGGGCCAGGAGCTGACCCGCCCGGTCCCGCTGTTCCCGCGTGCCGTCCGCGATCACCTCCGCGAGCGGAAGGCCCTCCATCCACTCGGTCACCAGGACCTGCTCCGACTGGTGCACCACCGCCGGGACCACCACGTCCGGGTCGTCCGCGAACTCCTCCGCGTGCTTCCGCTGGGCCGCCGCCTCCAGGCCGTAGTCCAGCTCCTCGGAGACCCGGTCCCGCATCTCGGCGATCAGCGGCTTGATGTCCATGCCGGGGACCAGCGGCCCGAGGAGCCGGGCGAAGCGGCTCAGCTGCGTCAGGTCCGAGAGCAGCGCCTCCCCGGCGCCCGGGTACTGCACCTTGACCGCGACCTCGCGCCCGTCGTGCCACACGGCCCGGTGCACCTGCCCGATCGAGGCCGCGGCCGCCGGCTTGTCCTCGAACTTCAGGAACAGCTCCCGCCAGTCGGCGCCGAGACGCTCCTCCAGGACCGCGTGCACCGTCCGCGTCGGCATCGGCGGCGCCGCGTCCTGGAGCTTCGTCAACGCCGCCCGGTACGGCCCGGCGACCTCCTCGGGCAGGGCCGACTCGAAGACGGAGAGCGCCTGCCCGAACTTCATCGCCCCTCCCTTCAACTCTCCGAGCACCTTGAAGAGTTGATCGGCCGTGCGCTGCTGCAGCTCGCGGGCGACGATCTCCGCGGACCGCCCGCCGATCCGTTTGCCCAGGCCCCACGTGGCCCGGCCCGCGAAGCCCAGGGGCAACGCGGCCAACTTGGCGGTCCGGGTGACCGCCTTCCGGGGAAGATCAGACATGCGCCCCTCCAAAACCCAGACTGCCGTGCCGCGCAGGACCGTTACCCCGCCATTGTGTCGTGCGCGTCCTCCGCTGCCGAGGCGCGCTCCCCCTCCCTTCCGCGCGCCGCCCCGCAGGGGCAGGCCGGATGGGGTCTCAGCCGCTCCGTCCGCCACTCCAGGAACGGCAGCGACGCCTCCCAGCGGGTGCCCGTGCTCGCCGGCAGGTCCCCGTCCAGGAAGGCGAGCGCGTGCGCGGCGGCCAGCCCCGCCACCGCCGTGGCCAGCGCCAGGTCGCAGGCCGGCAGCGGATGCGGGGCGCCGGAGCGCCACTGGGCGAGCAGCCGGGGCCGGACCGGCTCCCGGTCCGTCCGCTCCTCCTGGAGGCAGCGGGCGCAGGCCGTGCCGCCCGGCAGCACGAGCGGGCCGACCGTCCCCGTCGCCTCGACCACCCCCGCGTACAGGTGGGGGACGCCGCTGGAGACCCACCGCTGGGCCGGAAGCGGATCCGGGACGTACGCACCGAGACCGTCCCGCGGCGTCACCACCACGAGTGAAAGCCCGGGCTCACCGCTCACCCCACCCCGACCGCCCCCGCTCGCCCCACCCCGGCCGCCCCCGCGTGGCGCGTCCCGCGACCAGCGGCCGACCAGGCGCCGGGCGGCCGTTGCCCGGCGCTCGCCGACGGCCTCGGCCGGCAGGCCGCCCGGCGCCGTCTCCCAGGGCTCGACCCGGCCCGAGTCCAGCACCTCGACCCGGCCCACGCCCGCCGCCGCGAGCAGGGCCGCCACCGTCGCCCCCACCCGCCCCGCGTCCCTGACCTGGACGCGCAGGGCCCGCCTGGCCGCCAGGACCCCCACCGCCCGCTCCGGTTCCGGATGGACCACGGACAGGGAGGCCAGGTCCGCCCGGAGCGTGTCCGGGGCCGCGTCCGCCGCCCCGGCGCCCGGTCCCGCCCTCCCGGGCCGCCCCGCCGCGGCGTCCGTGAGGAGCCCGGCCGACTCCAGCCGGCCGAGCAGCGCGTCGAGCCGCCCGTCCGGGAGGCCGAGCGCCCGCGCCTCGGCCCGCAGCAGCTCGACCCCGCGCGTCCCGTCGAGCAGCCCGAGCACCGCCTCCGTCTCCGGGCCCACCGGGTCGAGCACCACGGCATGGGCCGGGGTGACCCCGAACTGGACGCACCGCAGGCTCCGCCACGCCCGCCGCAGCGCCGGTTTCACCATCGGATGCATTTCCCCGCCCCCGTCCACGTCCATGTCCACGTCCACGAACCGCATTCATGATCGACAACGGATTTCCGTCGCCCCGGAGCGAGAATGCCCCCGCCGCCCCGATCGGTGCCGAAAGTTGTCCACAGGCCGGGGGATTAGTCATTCAAATGGGGCGCGGTGCGGCCGGACCGTTCCCGGAACGGCCCCGGCAGCGGGTAACGTCGGGCCCGTGCCCGCCGATCCACGACGCAGCGTGACCAGCAAGTCGCCCCGCGACCCGGGGACGAGCGCGGTCGAGGTCCGCAGGAGCGCGCGGCGGAGCAGGACCGTCTCGGCCTACCGCGAGGGCGACCGGACCGTCGTGCTCATCCCCGCCCGCATGTCGGAGGCGGAGGAGCGGCGCTGGGTCGGCGTCATGCTGGACAAGCTCGCGGCCAAGGAGAGCCGGAGCGTCCTCGGCGACCGCGAGCTCACCGAACGCGCGCGACGCCTCTCCGACCAGTACTTCGACGGCCGGGCCCGCCCCGGCTCGGTCCGCTGGGTGACCAACCAGAACACCCGCTGGGGCTCCTGCACCCCCTCCGAGGGCAGCATCCGCCTCTCCCACCGGCTCCAGGGCATGCCCGAGTACGTCGTCGACTACGTCCTCCTGCACGAGCTGGCCCATCTGCTCGTCCCCGGTCACGGCCCCCGCTTCTGGCGGCTCCTGGAGGCCTACCCCCGGACCGAGCGGGCCCGCGGCTACCTGGAGGGCGTGGCCGCCGTCGACCGCCTCCCGAACCTTTCGGACCGCCCGGAGGACGCTCGCGAGGAGTGACGGCACCGCCACGCGTCGGTACGCGGATTTCCCGATTCCGTACCGAAAACGACCTGGCCTGTCTCAACGTCGCACGCAGCGGTTAGCCTGGCGCGAGCATTCGCCATTCGGGATGGGGGACGGTCGTTACGCATGGCCAGGGAATTCCAACGCGGCCACAAGGCCAGGATCAGTGATCTGACCGCGGGGACCGATCTGTACGTGGGCGTGCAGATCGCGGCGCCCGGACTGACTTTCGACATCAGCTGCTTCGGTCTCGACGCCGACGAGCGGCTCTCGGACGACCGCTACTTCGTCTTCTTCAACCAGCCGAAGTCGCCCGAGGAGTCCATCCAGCTCCTCGGCGCCCAGGCCGGCGACACCGAGTCCTTCCGCGTCACCCTCGACCGCATCCCCGCGCACATCCACAAGCTGTCCTTCACCGCCACGATCGACGGTGCCGGACAGATGTCCCAGATCGGCCCCGGCCACCTGCGGATCGTCGCGGGCGGCGAGGAGGTCGCGCGGTACGCGTTCACCGGAGCGGAGTTCTCCACCGAGCGCGCGGTGATGCTCGGCGACTTCTACCTCAAGGACGTCTGGCGGTTCGCCGCCGTCGGCCAGGGCTTCGACGGAGGCCTGGAGGCGCTCCTGCGCAACTTCGGCGGCGAGGTCGCCGAGGAGGAGCCCGCCGCCCCGCAGCAGCAGGCGGCCGCGCCCGGCTTCGCCCCGCCGCCCCAGGCGGCGGCGCCCCCGGCCTTCGGCGCCCCCGCGCCCGCCCCGGCCCCGGCCCCCGCGTTCGGCGCCCCCGCGGCCCCGCCCGCCCCGGCCCC